>JAJYRI010000086.1 GCA_021794175.1 bacterium | reverse complement strand
CGCGCAGACCGAATCGATTGCAACCGGCGGCCGTGAGTGCCGGTTTGAGGTTCGTTCGGCGACCGCCGCCGCAGCTCCATAAAAGAAAGCGAACGTACGACCGTGGATTTTCCGAAATTTCAGAAGCTCGTCGAAGAACGTCGCGGTTTTCGCACGATGGAAGATGCTACCGCAAGCGGTGAGTATTTTAGCGATTCATGCGGCGATATGTATAATTTCTTCCTGAAGGTCGGCCCCGGAGCGGTCGTCGAGGATATCTCGTATTTCACGACCGGGTGTGGTTTTGGAACCGCGACCTGCAGTTTGGTCGTCGATCTCGTGCGCGGACGTACGATCGATGAAGCGGAAGCGCTGAGCACCGCGGAGATCGAGGCCGCGCTCGACGGCTATCCCGAGAAGAAGAAAGATTATCCGCAGCGCGCGATCGAAGCGCTCCACGTCGCGATCGCCGACTATCGCGCGAAGCTCGCCGCCGGTGCGATTCCCGATTTTGCGGCGATGCCCGCGCCGCCGCGCGTCGCCGAGCCGAGCAAACCCGCCGATCTCGCGCCGACCGCTCCGGCCGCCGAGGAAAAGGTGCTCATCCGACTGCATTAGCGGTGCGACGATGGCCTCACCGTGGGGTGGGCGTCGGTGTAGAAAATACAGAGGCCGGATGGTAAACCCATCCTCCGCGTGCATCGACGGCAGCGCAGATCCCCGCCGTAGGGCAGGAGATCGATGGCCCGATCGGTTCGAACCCTTCACCGTCGAGCATGCCGAGATCGTGCCACGCAGGATGCGCCAACGTGCCACCGAGCGCGAGCAACTCTCCGCTATTGTAGACGACGACGCAGGTGCCTGGGGATGGGCACGAGATCGATGAGGGACCGCCCGCATGGACGATTTTCATGGTAACCGGTCGGCTCCACGAAGTGCCGTCGAACGTCAATGCTCGGCCGATCTCGTCGACGGCGACGCAGTATGTCGGCGTAGGGCATGAGACCGACATGAGATCCAACTGCGAGCCACGATAGCTGTCGATGCGTGATGGGGGGCTCCACGAGCCTCCGGAGTAGATCGTTGCCCGTCCACCGGTGCCGACGGCGGCGCAAAAACCGAGGGCGGAAAAAGCGACGGCGGTACACGATACCGATGTGAGAACGCCGCGAGATCCTTTCTTTTTGATCCAGATCGGTTGCCACGTGTCGCCGGAAAAGATCAGCGCATCTCCATGAAAACCCGCCTCGCCGATCGCGACGCAAAATGACGACGTCGCGCACGAGACATGGTGGATCGCGACGGGTTGGGGGATCGGGGGGCTCCAGGTTCCGTTGGTGTAGGTCAGGAGGCCGAGCAAATTAACCGCGATGCAGAAGGCCGATCGTACATCGCGCGATGACGGCGAGCAGGAAATCGATGCAAGCCCGACAGGATCGATGTGTGCGGGCGCACCCCACGCGTTGTTGCGGCCGTCGAACAACAATGCATTGCCTTTGGTATCCACCGTGATACAGAACGTCGGCATCTCCCCGGCCGTTGACGGCGAGCACCAAATCGACGACATTTCCCTCGTTCCATCGATCTGCGCCGGCGCCGTCCATCCGGCGATCTTCCCCCAGCGAACGGTTCCGCTCGCCGCAGAGGGCGCGAGCACGCAGGTGCCGATCGCTGCGGCTATACCGAGCGCCGCGATTCGATTTTTTAGCACGGCGAACATTTCGCCGATGCCTACGGCGAAACGATCGGGCCGAGCATACGATAGACCTTAGGATATCCCGGATCGTTTTGGAGAGATGGATCGCTGACGATGATCTTCGTCAGCGGGTTCTGTACCGTCGGTTGCGGGGCATTCGCTATAAAGAAGTACGTCATAACGCCCTGACCGGGATAAAAGTTCGTGTTATAAAGCAGTTGTTTGTAGGTCGTCGAGACCGGCACACCCTCGGCGTCATCGACTTGCGTGCCGTCTTTATAAAACGCGGTAATCTTGAGCCACTCTGCGGAATCGGGATGGCTGCGCGTGTTTTTTTGCGGTGCGACGAACATCAGATAGCCATTCGGGGCACTTGTTTCGTCAACGTGGAGCACTCCGGCGATCGTCGCCGCCTTGGGATCCGTCGCCGGAATCCAGTGGATCGCCGTAATGCGGAAGTTCGCCGACTGGACGTGAAAGAGCTCGTTGATGTGGATGATGTCGCCTTTCACCGCGCCACGCGTTGGGACGCTCGTTCGCGCGAGGGCCGGCAACGAGCAGGCAAGAATTGCAAGAAAGAAAATCGCAGAACGTATCACGAGAATCCTCCTTCAACGGCGGCCGGACCACGTGTCGCAGCCCGTTACCGGCAGTATAGTACGCGCCTATTTTGCCTGCAAGGGCTAGCCTTTTCAGTGCGTAAGATAGGGGTTCGTGCGACGCTCTCTGCCGATCGTCGTGCTCGGACCGTGCCCGGGAACGACCATCGTCCCGTCATCGAAAACGAGTAACTTGCGCTCGATCGAGGCGACGATATCCTCCATCGATGTTCCGCCGAGATCCCAACGTCCGATCGCTCCGGCGAAGAGCGTATCACCGCTGAAGATGGTGCTCCCGTCGCCGTCCTCGACGGCAAAACTCACGCTTCCGGGCGTGTGTCCCGGCGTGTGCAGCACGCGGAGCGCAAGCGACCCGACTCGGACGCTATCCCCGTCGAGGAGATCGCCGTCGAGCTCGACCGGCTCCGGCATCGAGAAACCGAACGCGCGGACCAACGCCGGCTGGGCGCGATAGATCGGCAGATCTGCGGGGTGCAGCAACGCACGGGCACCCGTTCGCGCGCGGAGGCCGCCGACGTCGGCGATATGGTCGAAATGCGCGTGCGTGTGGACGAGGTAGCGCGCACGGAGGCCGCGGGCTGCAAGCCGTTTGAGCACCTCGTCACGGCCGTCGCCGCCGTCGATAACGATGGCCTCGCCGCTCTCTTCGTCGCCGAGGATCGTCGCATTACAGGAGAGCGCACCGACGGCGAAGCTTTCGAGAATCACGGAACGCGTTCCAAGGCAAAGCTGCGGAATGCGCCGTCGAAATAGCCGAGCGGTTCGCCGGATCGATGTGCGGCCCGTTCGATTTCGGCGATGAAGATGGAGTGCGAACCGATTTCGTGCTCCGCCGAGACGACGCAATCGAAGTGGGCGAGCGCTCCTGCTAGAAGCGGAATATTGCCGAGGCCGGGTAGGGTAGCGAGGTCCTCGAATTGTCGTTCGCGTCGTTTTCCCGAAAATCGTTCGGCGATCTCTCGCTGATCGGCTGCAAGAACGTTGAGCGCGAAGCGCCGCGACTGCGCGATATAGAGATAACTGCGCGCCTGGCGATTGATGCAGATCAAGAGCGTCGGCGGCTCGAGGGAGACGCTAGTGAATGCGCTGATCGTGATGCCGCGCGTTTTGCCTTCGTGGACCGCCGTCACGACCGCAATCCCCGTCGGAACGCAGCGCAGCGCCGCACGCGTTGCCTCTGCGAGCGCGTGCTCGCCGCGACTCACCGTATGCGAGCCCCGATCCCGATGCCGTTGCCGAGCGCAAGAATCGTCGCGTCGAGATCGGGATGGCTGAGAAAGCGTTCGTTGAAGGCGCGAATCGCGCGCTCGTCCTCGCTATCGCCTTTTGCCGGAGTCTCGGCGACGTTGCCGAGCAGGCAGTCGTCAACGACGATGAGCCCCGAACGCTTGAGCATCGGCACCACGAGATCGAGATACTCGATATACTCCGATTTGCGCGCATCGAGAAAGACGATATCGAGGTTACGATGCCCGAAGTTCGGTAAGAGTTCGAGCGCGCTCTGATTGAAGAGGGTGATATAGTCGCCTTCGCCGGAACGCTGAAAATACGAAAGCGCGATCTCCGTTCGCGTCACATCGGTATCGAGCGTCCAGATTTTCCCCATCGGGGGTTGGGCGAAGGCCATCCAAAGTGTCGCATAGCCGTATCCGGTCCCAATCTCCAAAATGCGATTGGCCTGCATCGCATGAACGAGCGTCGAGAGCAGGCGCCCGGTATCGCGAGAGACGAGCGGGACGCCGTCCTTGCGCGCGTGTTGTTCGAGCTCCAACAAGAGCGCATGAATCGGCGGGTGTACGCTTTCGAGGTACGTTATTGCATCGGCCACCCACCAACGCTTCGCGCTGCATGCCGAATCGGCCCGCTTCGCGGGCTCCCGGGAAGGCCGTGCGACCTCGGGGGCGAACGCCTAGCACCCCATGATTGCGAGGCTGCGCCTCTTCCCGCTTCATGCGGTGCTCTTCCCGGGAGCAGCGCTGAACCTTCATATTTTCGAACCGCGCTATCGGCAGATGATCGCCGAGTGTCTCGCGACGGGCGAAGGCTTCGGGGTCGCGCTCATCGCCGACGGCGCAGAAGCGGGCGACCCCGAGGTGACGCCGCACGAGCTCGGGACGATCGCTGAAATTTCGACGGCGCATCAACTTCCGCTCGGTCGATACTTCATCCAAACGATCGGCACCGAACGTTTCCGAATTCTCGAAGTCCTCGCACGCGAACCCTACCTGCTCGTGCGGGCGGAGATCGTGGAGGAGGCGCCGCCGTCGCGCGTCCTCGACGAACTCGCCGAGCGGCTGAAAGCGGCGTTCGAGGAGTATCTTGCGTTGATCGTCGAGTATTCCGGCAACGAGCTGGAGGCCGATGCGCCCGAAGATCCGGCGGCGCTCTCGTTCTTCGTTGCCGATGCCTTGCGGATCTCGGAGAGTATCAAACAACGTTTGCTTGAATTGACGGAGACCGAGATTCGCTTGCGCGCCGAGATCGACGTGCTCGAACGCTTGCTGCCGCAACTGCGTCGCGTGGTAGAGCGCCGTCGTGCGGAGATCGAGTTACGTCGTGCGCGCGGCGAAGATATTTTGCATCGCACCGCGCCCGACCCGTTGCTCGGAACCTACTTCAGCTTAAATTAGATCGCTACGTCGATTCCGCAGCCTCGATCACGTTGTGCAGCAGGGTCATATTCGTTACCGGGCCGACGCCGCCGGGAACCGGTGTGATCGCGCCTGCGACCGCGAGCGCACTCTCGTAATCGACGTCGCCGCGTAGCACGCCGTCCACGACGGTCGTTCCGACGTCGATCACCGTCGCGCCCGGCGCGATATCGGCGCCGCCGATAAGCCCCGGAACGCCCGTTGCGACGACGACGATCTCGGCAAGCGAGAGATAGGGCTGGAGACTTGCGGACTCTTTATGGAGGACAGTGACGGTTGCATCCGCGGCTAGCAAGAGCATCGCTACCGGCAGCCCAACGACGATCGAACGTCCGATGACGACGGTACGCCTTCCGAGCGGGGGCCAATGGGGGCTGCGCTCGAGCAGACGCATGACGGCGGCCGGCGTCGCCGGAATGAAGCGCGTACCACTGCCGAAGGCGAGGTTCCCTTGGTTGGTAGGGTGCGCGCCGTCGACGTCCTTCTCCGGGGGAATCGCATCGGCTATCTGCCGGATCGAGAGCGATTCGGGGAGCGGTTGCTGCAGCATTACGCCGTGAACGTCGGGGTTGGGGCCGAGGCGTTCCAGGCTCTTTCGAACCGTTGCCGTATCACTGCTTTCGGGGAGACGCTCGACGCAGACATCGACGCCGCATCGTTCGCCGCTGCGAACGAGGTTGCGAACGTAGGCAACGCTCGACTCGTTCTCGCCGACGAATACGATGGTCAATCGCGGTCGGATGCCGCGAGCGCGCAACGCCGCGGCGCGTGCCGTTAAATCGGCGCGCATCTCGGCTGCAAGGGCACGGCCGTCGAGAATGTGAGCGGGCATGAGCGAGCCCACGATTCGTTTAGAGGGAGTCGAGTACCTGGAACGCGTTCGTTGCGAAGTATCTCTCGAGCCCCGATTCGACGAGGCAGCATTCGCTGCGGCGTTCGACCGCTTTCGGCAGCTCTTTAACGTCGCTCCGCTGCAGGCGGCCTGCAGCGCCGACGTACTCTTTCGGCTCGACGAACTCGCCGCAGATCGCGGCGATCGCTTCGAAACGTTCGTGCGGCATTCCGGCGTGCCGCTCTATGCCGCAATTCTGCCGCCGGGGAGCTTGGTTCTGGAAGGTGAGGTCGATGAAGATCGCATGGGAGATTGGTGAGAAGGTCGTATGCTCGCTCCGATGACTCGGCTTTGGCGCTGGCTTCTGGTGGTCGCTGCGATCGCGCTCGCGGCCTTTTTGTTGGTGCCCTATTTCCGCCCTTCAACCGCAGCCGGCCCCGGGACGCTGATCGGTGCCCCGATCCCCGACCTCCCGCTCCTCAACGAGCGCGGCGCCCCATACACGCTCGCCGACGAACGCGGACGGGTGCTCGTCGTCAACCTCTGGGCATCGTGGTGCCCGCCGTGCCGCGCGGAGATGCCCGATCTCGAACGCGTCGCGCGGAAGGAAGCCGTGCACGGAGTGCGCGTGATCGGTATCGATCAGGGTGAATCGGGGGCGGTCGCGCGTTCGTTTGCGCGCTCGCTCGGTATCACGTATCGCATCGTCGTCGATCCATCGCAACGCTACGGTCGTGCCTTCGGAGCTTTCGGCCTTCCGACGACGGCGATCGTCAATCGGCGCGGAATCGTGGTGCGTGCATTCGACGGGCCGCTCACCTATCCGCAGATCGTTCGCGCCCTCGCACCGCTTTTGGAGTCACCATGAGAATCGGCGTCGTTTTCTGCATCCTGCTCTTTGCAGCAGCGATCGCCGAACTCGCTTTCCCCGATGCGGCATTCATCCACGCTACATGGTGGATTCTGGCGATCGCCACCGTCGCGTTGCTCGGCACCATTCGCGTGTTGCGAAGCTTACGAACGGTGCCGACGCGCCGTCGCACCGTCGCCGCGTTGTTGATGCTCGCGGCGATGCTCGTCGTCGGCGCGGCAGGATTCTCGAACTCGCTCTTCGCTCCCGATCCGCGCACGATCGTTGCGGTTCCCGGAGCACAGGTCGCGCTTCCGGAGCTCGGAGCGACGCTGGTGTTCCCCGATCTCGATCGCCGGGGCGCGCATGTCGTGCTCGAGCGCGGGGGAACGCGCACGCCGATCTCCTGCCGCCACGGTCTCTACCGCGGTGCGACGTTGCTGCGCTGCTTCGAACGCACGGTCGTCGCCGTGAGCGCCGATTCGCTTGCCGGCGCGCATCTCACGATCACCCAGCCTACCGGAAGCACCTTTCTCTCGCCGGTGCTGTTGATGCAGCACACGCAGGAGATCGCCGGGTTCAATCTTCCCTTCGATTCCTTTGCTTTGCCGGCGGTGCATCGCGACGTGAAAGTCGTGCTCTTCACCGCAGCGCAGGCGCAGTTACTGCGCGGTGGGAGCGCGCACCGCACCGTCCTCTTTGCGGTCGACGATTCGCTCGGTCGCACGCTCGCGCACAGCCTGGGCCTCGCAGCGAATGGCAAGCGCACGCGCGTCGCCGACCTGTTTTTGCAGCCGCGCATCCATCGCTATCCCGCGATCGTCGTACTCGCCGTTCCCTCGCAGCCGATCCTCGGATTAGCGGTGTTGCTCGCGCTAGCGGCGCTGGGCTTCTGGCTCTTCGGTGGACGACCCGGCGACCCACGCACGCAGGTTCGATAGCTCGATACTCCCCGACGAACGGTTCGCGTTCATCGGGCCGAGCGCGCGAACGATGTAGATGCCCGTCAATCGTAACGGCGGCAACGCCGTCGGCGGAATCGCAACGCGGACCGAGCGGAGGCCGGGGCGATCGAGCGGCTCCGCGGTCAACAAGATGTCGTCATTGCGCGCATCGCGCATCGCGACGCGGAGAAAACCACCTTTCCCCGCAGAGCGGACGTCGACCGTCAGCGCGGTCGTCTCCGGCGGTAATGGTTGTTCGAGCAGCGCGAATGCGGCGCGCTCCGCACCGCTAAAATCGTAGTCGAGTTCGATGGCGCTGCCGTTCTGCGTCGCGCGCACGCCGCCCGATTCGGAGCCGGGAACGCTCAGGAAGCGTGCAATGCTCGCGAGACGTAGCCGAACGGCGTGCGCGCCGACGTGGATGGTTTTCGCTGCGATCGCGCCGCCGATCTCCAACTGCACGTCGGCGTCGGCGGTTCCGGCCGCGAGCACTCCCGAGGGCGTAACCTGCGCTCCGACCGCGCGCCACGGAAGCTCGTCGGGCAGGGCGATCCGTGCGCCGTCGGCATCGCGCGCAACTGCGCGGAGTTGCAGCGTGCCGTTGGGCGCGAGATCGGCGAGCCGTGGATGGATCGTCAGCGAGGCGGGCCGAGCGAAGACCTCGAGCGCGATGCTTCCGCGCAAGCTCCCATCGCCGAGGACGAGGCGTCCGACACCCGGTGCGCGCGCAACGAAGGTGCCGGCTTCGAACCTGCCGAGCGACGACGGCTCGATGCGAGCGCGAACCGTGGATGCAACGGCGCCGAGCGGATGCAGCGCACGATCGACGCGCAGGATATGGAGTGCAACGCGCGCTCCAACCAACGCGCGAATTTTTTGCGGACGAACGGCGAGCGCCGTCGGAATGCCGATGGGCGCGAGTTCTTCGAGCGCGATTCCCTCGGCGATGCGTCGCTCCGTACCGTCGGAGGGAACCCCGAGCACGTGCGGG
>JAJYRI010000085.1 GCA_021794175.1 bacterium | reverse complement strand
ATCGCCAACAACCAGGTCGGCTTCACCACCGATCCGCACGACGACCGTTCGACGCGTTACGCATCCGATCTCGCGAAAGGCTTCGACGTGCCGATCGTTCACGTCAACGCCGATGATGTCGATGCGTGCATCGATGCGGTACGGCTGGCCGTGGATTTCCGCCGCCAGTTCAAGCGCGACGTCATCATCGATCTCATCGGATATCGCCGCTTCGGCCATAACGAGCAGGATGAGCCGGCGTACACGCAGCCGTTACTCTACGACAAAATCAAGAATCACCCGACCGCGCGCGAACTCTTCGCCAACAAACTCGTCGCGCAGGGCATCATTACCGCCGAACGCGCGAACGAAATGATCGAACAGGCGACCGCGGCGTTGCAGAGCGCGAACGCGCGCGTGAAGGCCGATGGCGGCAAGAGCCTTATCGAGAAAATCGGACAAGCGACGCCGATCGAAACGGTCGCGCTGCAGGCGATCGACCGCAAGAAGTTGCTTGCGTGGAGCGAGGACGCCGTCCGCGTGCCCGCCGATTTCACGATCAACAAGAAACTCACCGCGCAATTCCAACGCCGTCGCGCGCTGATCGCCGAAAAAGGGCTGGTCGATTGGGGCATGGCCGAGGCGCTCGCCTTCGCGTCGTTGGTGACTTCGGGCGTGCCGGTACGCATTACGGGGCAGGATACCGGGCGCGGCACGTTCAGCCACCGCCATGCGGCGCTGCACGACGTCGCCACGAATGCGGTGTACGTTCCGCTCGCGCACCTCGCCGATGCGAAGGCCTCGTTCGAAATTCACAATAGCCCGCTCTCGGAATACGCGTGCCTCGGTTTCGAATATGGCTACGCGGTAACGCTGCCGAAGGCGTTGGTGCTCTGGGAAGCGCAGTTCGGCGATTTCGTCAACGGCGCCGAGATTATCATCGATCAATTTATCGCCGCCGGCCAAGCGAAGTGGGGGCAGACCTCGCGTCTCACGATGCTGCTGCCGCACGGTTACGAAGGCATGGGCCCCGAACATTCCAGCGCGCGTCTGGAGCGCTTTTTGCAGCTCGCCGCCGAGGGCAATCTGCGCGTCGCCTACCCGTCGACGGCCGGAAATTACTTTCATCTCTTGCGCCTGCAAGCGGGTTCGCCCAATCCGGTGCCGTTGGTGGTGATGACGCCGAAATCGTTGTTGCGTCTCGAAACCGCGTACGGCGAGATCGAGCAAATGGCGACCGGTTCGTTCCAACCGGTTATCGACGATCCCAGCGTGACCGACAAATCGAAGATCGAACGCATCGTACTCTGCACCGGAAAAATATACCACGATCTCGTCGCCGCTCCGCAGTACGCCGGGCGCAGTAAAACGGCGATCGTGCGCATCGAATTGCTTTCGCCGATGCCGGGCGCGGAGATGAACGCGCTGCTCGCGACCTATCCCAACCTCAAGCGGTTGGTCTGGGTGCAAGAGGAGCCGAAGAACATGGGCGCACGCGCCTACGTGCGGCGGCGTTTGCTCGAACGGCTCGAACGCCCGCTCGAGATCGATTACGTCGGGCGCCCGTATCGTGCGAGCCCATCGGAGGGTTACCCCGGTGCGCACGCGGTCGAACAAGAGCGCGTGATCGCCGAGGCGCTACAAGGGTAGCGCGCAACCGCTGTAGCGAATCCGCGCGCCCTCGACTACAGGTTTGCGAGGCGGCCGCCGTCGACGACCAGCGTGGTGCCGTTGACGAACGCCGCCTCGTCGGATGCGAGAAAACAGATCGCGGCGGCGAGATCTTCGGGCTTGCCGACCGCTCCGGTAACTTTTTCGGCACCGCTTTTGACGTTGGGGTTATTCCATAACATCGGCGTATCGACCGCACCCGGGGCGACCGCGTTCACGCGAATCTTGCGCGCGACCAGCTCGATGCTCAGCCCGCGCGTAAAGGCCTCGATTGCGCCTTTCGACGAGGCGTACGGCACGACGTTGGCGGTGGTCGCATGCGCGTGCACCGAACTCAAGTTGACGATTGCGCCGCCGTCGTTCATGTGCGGTACGCCATATTTGCAGAAGTAGAAGACCGATCCTAAATTCGTCGTGATGACGTGGAAGAAATCCGCTTCGGCGATATCGACGATCGGAGTAAACGTCATCATGGCGGCATCGTTGACGATGGCGTCGATCGGCCCGTAAGCCGATACCGTTTTCGCAATAACGGCCTGTACTTGCGCTGAATTTCCGACATCGACCGCGAGTGCGAGCGCCGTCCCGCCGGCGGCGACGATCGCATCGACGGTCTTCTGCGCCGCCTCGACGTGCAGATCGGCAACGACGACGCGTGCACCCTCGCGGGCGAATTGCAAGCAAGCGGCCATTCCGATGCCCGAGCCTCCGCCGGTGACGATGCAGGTCTTCTTCGCAAATCTCATCATGTCTGCTGCCTTCTGCCCGCACCCGCATCGCTCCGCCTTGCACGGCGGAGCTCTCGAAGCCACGGCGAATCTTCACCCGATGAGCGAGCGCATGCATTTCGGTGTCGCAACGGCGGACCACCAGTGCGAGGCCTATGACGACAACGACGATATTCGCGACCTCTGGGAGCGTTCGCGAGGGCTCACCGAACGCGGACGAGCGACCGATTTCTGGAATCGTTATCGCGAAGATGTCGATCTTGCAAAGGGTTTGGGTTGCACGATCTTCCGCCTCTCGCTTTCGTGGGCGCGCCTCGAGCCCGAGCCGGGGCTTTGGAGCGATGCGGCGTTCGCTCACTATCGCGAGCTATTGGAATACTTGCGCGCGGCCGGCATGCAAACGGTCGTAACGCTGCACCATAACACCTGGCCGCTCCACGTACAGGCTGCAGGCGGCGGAGCCGGCATGCTCGATAAGGGCTTCCCCGATCGTGTCGCCGGCTACGCGCAGCAAGTTGCACGCCGCCTCGGCGATCTCATCGACTACTACGTCACGCTCAACGAGCCCAATCAACTCGTCTACGGTTTCATCAAGGGCTTCTGGATGCGCGCCTACCCGATGCCGCCGGGGCAGCCGCCCGAGACGATTCCCGAAGAGCAGATGGATGCAGTGCTGCGCCTGATTCCCAACCTACTCCTCGCGCATGCCCGCGCACGCGCGGCTATTCGTGCTATCGTCCCGACGGCGAAAGTCGGCGCAAACCCGCTCGTGCTCGGCCTTCCGCGCTGGATACAGAAGCTGGTCGATCGAAGCGCGACGCATGCAAAGTCACCCGCACAGATTCGCAAACATGCGTCGCGCATCGCGCAAGCCGGCATCGTCGAGAACGGCCGCGTCGATTGTTCGGTCGCACAGATAGCGATCACGCATGCACGCATGGAGCAAGTCCTTTTCTCGGAACCGTATTTCGTTACGCACGCCGCCGCGCTCCATGCCAAGAACCTTGCCCTTCCCGCATCGTTTACAAACTGGAAAACGACGATCGGCGTGCTCGAGAGTTCGGAGGCTTCGGAGAGCGTCGGCGCACGCTTTCCCGATGCGACGGTCCGCTACTTTGCCGATATCGCTTCCGCTCTCGAAGCGTTGCGCGCGGGAAGCATTTCACTGCTCTACAGCGACGAAGCTCTCGTTGCTCCCTACGCAACCAAGGACCGAACGATCGCGCGCCTTCCGGGGTATGTGCGCCATTACGCCGCTGCGGTGCCGCCCGGGCACCACGCCCTGCTCGATGCGATCGATCGAGCGATCGAACGCGTGCGGCAAGAGCACCCCGAAATGCCGCACGCCCACGGGCGCGCGACGGTGAGCCACATCGGACGCACTGCGCCCGTGGCGCCGCCCGATCCGCAGCGCGAGATCGGCGCCTCGGTGGCGCAGATCCGCAAGCGCGGACGCATTCGTATCGGCATTCATCCCGGCGTGCCGGGGCTCTGCGAAGCAGATGGCCGCGGTGGATATCGGGGCATCGAGATCGATCTCGCAAACGCGATCGCGCGGGAGGTCTTGCAAAGCGATACTCCGGCGATCGAGTTTGTCGTGCTCGGGCAGAGCGAGCGGCTCTCGGCGACGCGTTCGTGGTGGCGGATCTTCGATAAGTGGCGTCGCACGCTGGCAATGTTCGGGACGCTGATCGGAACGAATTGGTGGAACCTTGCGATGCTCGGCAATCTCCCCGAATTTCTCTGCCCGCGCGAATGTATCGGGACGCTCGATTTCGTCGGCCTCGACTACTACTGGGGCGTTCCCTCGATTTGGCCGGGCGAACTGCAGCGGCTCGGTGCTGCGGCGGAATGTCGGTACGCGCAGGCGCCGGTATGGCCGGGCGAACTCGAACGCATCTTACGCCAGGCGCACGAGCAGTTTCCCGATAAGCCGATCGTGGTTATCGAGAACGGTTGCGTGACCAGCGCCGATGGTTTCTCGCGCGCGGCATATCTCGCCGCGCATATCGACGAAGTCGATCGAGCGATCGGCGCGGGGGTGCCGGTCGAAGCGTACCTTTGCTGGAGCATTACCTCAAATCGCGAATGGGGGCTCCCCTTCGACGATAATAGCGATTTCGGGCTCTATCACATCGATCTCGACAACGATCCGGAGTTGCGACGCATCCCGACCGATGCGAGTGCTCGCTACGCGGAAATTATTGCCGGACACCGCGCGCCAACGTAAGCGCTTGTGCCATCTCCGGGTCGGCGAGAATCTCGTCGAGCGATCGTGCGAGCCGAACGCGACCATAACTTTCGATGGTGAGAAGATCGTCGTCGAGCATGCGCTGTAATAGCGCCATCAACGGGGCGAAAAAATCACCGTTATCGAGCAACGCGATCGGCTTCGCGTGGTAGCCGAGTTGTTGCCACGTTAGCGCCTCGAAGAGTTCGTCCATCGTCCCGAATCCGCCGGGAAGGGCGAGGAAAGCATCGCTGAGGTTTCCCATCATCGCTTTGCGTTCGTGCATCGAGATGACGACGTGAAGCGCTGTTAGCCCTTGATGTGCTACCTCGGCGCGTTCGAGCGCATGAGGAATGATGCCGATCACTTCGCCGCCTGCTTCGAGCGCGGCGTCGGCGAGCGCCCCCATCATCCCCACGCGCCCACCCCCGTACACGATACCGATACCGCGCCGGGCCAGCTCGGCGCCGACGCTACGGGCGAGCGCGAGGAACGTGTCGTCGCGTCCCGGACGCGATCCGCAAAAGACGCATATTCGTTTCATCCCGGAGCGACGATTTGCACGTTCGAGAACCCGAAGCCTTGCAGGCAGGTCCGCCTAAACGCTGTAGACGACCTGGTTCTCGACCGATGCGCCGTTGGGTGAGACCGAGGTCATAATGACCCGAATCTGGCCGCCGCGCAGCGCATTAAGGCTAATCGGTACGCTGAAATTCCCATATCCATCGGCGGTGACATCGGATTGGAAGGTTCCCGTGCCAACCTGGAAGAGGCCGCCGATCGTGCTCGTTCCCGTTGCGACGATGTGAATCTGCGAATTGGGCAACGTGCGTCCGCTCAGCGTGAAGGAGCTACCGGTCTGCGTATTCGGTGCCGGAGAGACGTTCACGATGTAGTTTTGCGCCGAACCAGCGGCGGTATTCGAGGTGGAGAAAGACCATCCCGACTGAAACGACGATCCGCTCGCGGTGTTTCCGCTTACCGTCACATTGTGGGTTCCGGGGTTGAGGGCAAATCCCGGAGTCACGTCAAAACCGCTCGCATTGGTGTAGACCAGCGAGGTCACGTTGTTGCCGTCGACGCTGACCTGCAGAGAATTCAAATCGACCTGTTGGCTAAACGTTGCATGGATCTTCGGATGCGTGGTGTTGATCGTCGCTCCGTTTGCCGGATGCTCGTTATTGAGGTAGAACGACTGGTAACCCGGCGTTTGGGTCGCATAGGGCTGCGGAGTCGAGGGCACATTATTATTGCCCGACGTGCCGATATAGACCGTCGAGGTATTGCCGTTCCAGTTCACGTTTGCACCGAGCGCCTGTGCAACGAAGCGGAGCGGAACTTCCGTTCGTCCGTTGACCAGAAATGGCGCGACGTCCATCGTCAAGGGGTTCCCGTTCACCGAGGCGTTGAGCGAACCGATTGCAAGATGGACCGATCTCCCATTGCCTTGAGCGTTGATGTTTCCGTTTGCGTACGAGACGGTCGATCCCAATCGTTCGAAGATCGCGCGCATGGGGACGAAGACGCGATTATTCACCATGACGGGCGCCTGATCGAACGACATCACCTGTCCGTTCACCACCACGGTTACATTTTGAGCGAGCGCGGGGAGCACGGTGAGCGAACCGACGAACAGTGCGGTAGCTAGGGCGAAACGAGCAGTGAAATTCATAGTAGGGCAATCCTCCGGAGGTCGAGCGTACCAGCTCTTACCGCCGGGAACTGTGTAAAAGTGACCTTTCGAGCCCTCGTTTGGCCGGCGGGGGGAGCACCGGGAAGCCCTTTTGAACCTATCGTAACGTGAGCGACCAAAACCGGCGGCTGGTCTATTCAAGCGATGGTGGGGCAATCGATCCATTGGTGACGAAGCGCCCGAGCAACAGTAAGCCCCGGCCGGCGCTTCTTCCGGAGGACGGGGTGATTCGCGTTACCCGCGAGCGGCGGCGGGCGAGCAGCGCCAGCGTTATTTACGGGCTCCCCGACGACGAGCTGGTTGCGACGGCGAAGGCGCTCAAGCAACTCTGCGGCAGCGGCGGAACGACGAAGAACGGCGCGATCGAGATTCAGGGAGATCACCGCGAGCGCATCGTCGCGTGGTTTCTCGCCCGAGGCAGGTGCGCAAAGCTTGCCGGCGGGTGACGCAGCGCGGGCGTCGCGCTTTGAGAGGAAAATGATCGAAATCGACTGCAGATTTTGAAACTTCATCCTCTCCAGCCTCGTATAAGCCGCATGTTCTTTTCGAAAGCGACGTCGTTCGCCGTAATCGCGAACCTGCTCCTTGCCGGTAGCGTAGCAAGCGCTCGGGCCGCAACATTGCCGGTCCTTCACGTGCCGATGCTCGCGCACGAACCGTCGATCGCCGGCCATGTCGATGCGTCGTGGCATGGAGCGGCGCGCATTCGACTTCGCTATGATTTCACGAATCGCCGACGAGCCGCTCACCCGACCGTTGTGTACGTCGGGCAGGACGCTCGTGGGCTCGACGTTGCCTTCGTCGTCACCCAGCACGCGCCGATCGTCGCATCGACGCTCAGCAACGGGCCCGGCGTTTTCGGAGACGATAACGTGCAGATCTCCCTCAACCCTCAAGGGCTGCAGGGCTTCTCGTATCAATTTATCGCCAACGCGCGAGGGGCGCGCTTTCAAAATTCCTCCGAGAACAGCGCCTATTCGCCGCACTGGAAGGCGGCGGGACGCCTTACCAAGACCGGCTACGTCGTGACGATGCACGTTCCGTTCGCCGTCCTTCGTGCCGGCGGTTCGCACCAATGGAAAGCGCAATTCCAACGCTTTGCGGTTCATAATAATGTGAGCGACCTCTGGAGTTACGATTCCAACGCAACGAGTCCATTCGATACGCTTTACGCGGGCACGCTCGACGGCGTCGACCCCGCGGGCGGCAAGAGCAAAGGATCGAATCGCCCGGCACCGCGCTTTCAACCATATTTGCTCGGCGTCGGACGCTCCGCTGCCGCCGGGGGTTCGACATCGCAACTCGGCTTCGATATGGCCGTGCCGATCACGCCGACCGCTTCCTTCGTCGGCTCGTTTCACCCCGATTATTCCAACGTCGAAACGGATCAGCAGACGATCTCGCCGACGGCGTTCCCACGGCAGTACCAAGAAGTGCGGCCGTTCTTCACGCAGGTCGGCAATGCGTTTAACTATACGATGGGTTGCCAGAACTGCCCGCAGACGCTCTACACACCGGCGATTCCAACCTTCCGCCAAGGATACGGCGTGGAAGGCACGCAGGGGCCGCTGACGTTCGCCGGCTTCGATGCCGTTGGGGCGCAGCGAACCGATCTCGCGGACGCTGTTAATTACGCACATAGCACGACCGGCGGAACCGAGCAGATCGATATGCAGCGCGTTACCGTGAATACGCCGGCGCTCACCGATAATACGAGTTCGCTCAACGGTGGCTATTTTAGCGGACACGGTCACTGGTTTGCCTATGGAAACTACGCGCGCGAAGACGGCACGTTCGTTACCGATCCAAGCCAAGCCCACTACGGCGAAATCGGAGCGGGAGTCAAAACGGCGAATACCGTCTTTGTATTAGCGCATCAATTTATCGGAGCGCAGTTCAACCCCGTCGACGGGTACGAGCAGCAGAACGATATCGGCGGATACCTCTCATTTTTCCAGCAAACTTTTCATTTCTCGCCCAAGTCGAAGCTGCTCGATCTCTCGGTGATGTTGAACGACGGACGTTTTTGGAATCACCTATCACAGCCGGCTCAGAGCAATGCCGGAGACCAGATCAATATCGATTTCAAAGATCTTTGGACGGTCCACGTCTATCAACAGAGTTCGTTCGTTCTGGCCTCCGATGGCGAATATCTCCCGTTTAGCGTCGGTAACGGAGCGTTCGTCTGCTACAATTGTAACTCGAACTACGGCAAAGGGCTCGTCTTTGGAGAGGGGCCGTATTATCATGGCCATGCCACGAACGTGCAGTTCTTCGATACGATGCCGATCCGGAGAAACCTCAGCTTCTCGCTCAACCTAAACGAAAACAGCTATGCCTCGAATCGCTCGACGGAGCCTTCGTTCAAACAATGGCTCAACTCGGCGAGCCTGAATTGGCAGTTCTCGCGCGATGCATCGCTTTCGCTCGGCGCGCGACGCATCAATGGTACGAGCCTTCCGACCTCGTACTTCACTCCAACCTTCACGCCGATCTTCGCCGACAACCTGAGTGCGGCGTTTCACTACCTCCACGGGCACAATGAGTTCTATCTCGTCTACGGCGATCCGAACGCCCTCACGACGACACCCGCCGTCTTCTTCAAGTGGATCTTCTA
>JAJYRI010000013.1 GCA_021794175.1 bacterium | reverse complement strand
CGTCGATGGGTTCGGTCGGCGATTGCTACGATAACGCGATGTGCGAGAGTTTCAACGCGACGTTGGAATGCGAATTACTCGTTACGAATCGATTCAGGAACCATCGCGAGGCGGAGCTTGCAATCTTCGAGTTTATCGAGGGCTGGTATAACCCGCGGCGCCGACATACGGCGCTAGGAAATCTCTCGCCCATGGAATTCGAGCGCCGGAAGGCGCGGGCTGCATGATGTCCAATCTAAAACCCTCCACCGAAGCGAGCCAGCTTCACCTTTGGATGTCTATGTTTGGGCGGACAACATTCACTTGGGCAGTGTCGACCTTGACCTCGTCCTTCACCGCGTCTCGATCGAGAGGCTAATCAAAGCGGCCGGAGGATCGTTACTCGCCGTAGTCATGGAGCTTCCACAGGGCGGGTACGACCGTTAGTAGTGCGTACGCAGCCACGATCGCTGCACCCTCGTCGCGACCGATCGGTGCGACGTTGAGGTGAAAGCCGGCGACTGCGCTGTCGAGAATGAAGATGCCGACGGTGAACACCGCGAGCTCCAACGCAAAGCGCGCCACGCGCGCAACCGGCGGCATATCGGCCTTGGCGGCAATATACGCCGTTGCAGCCAGCGAGAGGGCGATAACGATCGCCGCGATGACGAAGGGCGTGGTCACGGTGTTTCGGTTCCGGGTAACGGTGTCGCGCAGCAGAACGCTCGCCTCCACATCGTCTCGACGCGCTCGCGCGTGGGTTTTTCGATAACGGCGGCGACGAAACCGTCGGGACGAATAATGATCGCGCTTGGATGCTTCAGCAACCAGCGTTTCGGCGGCTTTGCAAGCGCGAGCGATACGACGCCCTCGATCGTCGCTCCGCCGCAGCAGAGCAGCGCCGCGTGTCCGCGCCGCTCCTCGTTGATGCGTCGGCCGTTATCGAGCGCGACGTCGCCGATCCGTCGCCCTGCAAGCGGATGCGAGGTATCGACGTCTGGCGAGCGCGTATAGCGGCCGTCGAGCATTCCGAGCGTGCGGCAGGCTTTTCTGCGCATGCCGCGCGCGCGAAGGCTGCGGCGCATCCACGCAAACGCGAACCGCTTGAGCGATGGCGGTGCGTAGACCGCAAGGCGGGTCGCAAGATCGGTGGTGCGTTCGATGCTGTCGTTTTGCATCTCGCGGCGCTCGATATCGTATCCCACGAGCAGCGCCTGCGCGCAGTGCGAGGAGCGTAGGGCACAGGCGAGGCGCCACGCGAGATTCGCGGTGTCGTGAATGCCCGCGTTCATGCCTTGCCCGCCGGCCGGGCTGTTGAGATGTGCTGCGTCTCCGGCGAGCGCAACGCGCCCGGAGATAAAGTTCGGTGCGTGGCGACGATGGATGCGAAAGAGGCTGCTCCAATAAACTTGCGCGGAGCGCGCTTGCTCGCCGAAGAGATGGGCGATACGTGCGGCGTGCGCTTCGGGCGCAAGTGCGGCATCGTCGCCGGTGCTCGGAGCGACCGAAGCGATCGTGCGCCAGATGCCGGGCGCGTATTCTATCCCGACGAGGAGCCCCGGTGCATCGAGTGCGATGCGCGGAGACGGGTAGTTGCGCCCGCGGCTCTCGATTTCGATGTCGGCGATCGCGACGCGCGTCGAGTACGTCGCTCCCTGCAACGTAAATCCGAGAGCATGACGTATGAATCCCTGCGCGCCGTCGGCGCCGACGACGAAGGGTGCCGCGAAGGTGGTGCCGCCGTTTTCGCCCTGCGTGCGCAACCGTACTTCGCGCTCGTCTTGCTCGAGACCGATCGCTTCTTCGTCGTAGTGTAGTTCGCAGAGCGGATTCGCCTCGACGCGTTCGCGCAAGATTCGCACCGTGTCGTACTGTGGAATAAAGAGCGCGCCCGGGCTTTCGACGCTATCGGCGATATCGCAAAAATCGATGGAGAGCAGGGCTTCGTCCCGCGTCGCATCGTGTGGGGTAAAGACGGTCGTAAATCTCCCGGCCGCCAAAAGCGGCTCCCAGGCGCCCCAGTCACGCAGCAGCTCCGCGGTGCGCGGCCAGATCACCAGGGCGCGTGATTCGCGCGCGATCTCCCGGGAGCGCTCGATGACGAGTGAACGCACGCCGTGGTGGGCGAGCCCCAGCGCGAGCGAACAGCCGACGGGGCCGGCGCCGACAATGACGACCTCGGGTTTCATGCCCTTCGAAGGTACGCCTCCGGGGTGCGGCACTCATGCTCGCACAAGGGGTGCGGCGTTTCCGGCGGGTACAGGCGACGGTGATGCTCGGCACCGGCCACCATTGGCTCCCCTTCACCCAGATGAACTCCCCGGAAGCGCACCTGCGCCGCTTCGTGCGCGGCGAGGGAAGCTGGCTGTACGACGACGGGGGCACCCGCGTCTTCGATGCCGTCAGCTCGATCTGGACGACGATCCACGGGCATTGCCATCCGCGCATCGCCGAAGCGATCGCAAAGCAGGCCCATCTCCTCGACCATGCGACCGCACTCGGTGCAAGTAATCCTCTCGCCGAGGCGCTCGCCGCGCGGCTCTGCACGCTAACCGGCATGGGGCACGCCATCTTTGCCTCCGACGGCGCGAGTGCCGTGGAGACTGCGGTGAAGATCGCGATCCAGTATTGGCAGAACGTCGGGCAGCCGCAACGACATCGCATCGTTCGGTTACGCGATGCCTACCATGGCGATACCGTCGGTGCGATGAGTTGCTCGAACATCGCGCTCTTTAATCAACGCTTCTCGGCGTTGACCTTCGAAACGTTGGAACTCGGAAAGATCGATCTCGCCGCCGAGGATATCGCCGCCGTCATCGTCGAGCCGTTGGTGCAAGCTGCAGCGGGGATGCGGACGGTCTCGCGTCATCGCTATCAGCCGCTCGCCGAGATGACGCCGCTCTTGATTTGCGATGAGATCGCGACCGGCTTCGGAAGAACCGGGACGATGTTCGCTTTCGAACAAGCGCCGATTCGCCCCGACCTCATCGTTCTCGGTAAAGGATTGACCGGCGGAGCGCTCGCGCTCTCGGCGACCCTCGCCACGGAGCGGATTTACGACGCCTTCCTCGGGGAGTACGGCGAATACAAACATCTCTTTCACGGTCATTCCTATGCGGGAAACCCGATTGCGTGCGCGGCGGCGCTCGCGAGCCTTGCGCTTTTCGACGAAGAGCGCACGCTCGTCAACGCGCTCTCCTTGACGGCGTGCATTCGTCGTCGCCTCGATTCGCTGCGCTTGCACGCGCTCGTTCGTGACGTACGTGCGGTCGGTACGATGGTCGGGATCGAGGTGCACGCCGACCGCATCGATGCAGGTGGAGCGATCTCTCCTACCTGGCGCATCGCCGACGGACTCTATCGAGCCGGGCATTTCACGCGCCCGATCGGCGACGTCATTCAACTCGTTCCGCCGCTCTGCGCTCGTGAAGAATACATCGATGCGTTCTTCGATGCATTGACTGCGGAGCTCGGCCCGTGAGCTATCTCGAGCGAGCGCGAGCGCAGCTCGCGCAGATCGACGGCCTGCATCGCCGTCGCTCGATAGAAACGCGTCCGTCGGCCGATGCAATCGATTTTTCCGGGAACGACTATTTAGCGCTCTCGCACGAACCGCAGGTCGTCGAAGCGCTGCGCCGAGCGCGCAGCGTCGGTTCCGGAGGTTCGCGGCTACTCGGCGGTCGCCATCGCGAATATTACCTTTTGGAAGAAGAGCTCGCGCAATGGTTGGGCCGCGAACGTGCGTTGCTTTTCTCCTCGGGCTATCACGCTGCGATCGGGGTCGCGCCCACGATCGGCGATCTCGTCGATCGGCTCGATTCCGACGAACTCAATCACGCATGTTGGATCGACGGTATGCGGCTCTCTCGTACGCCGCGGGCGATCTACGCGCACGCGCGGCCCCCGATCGGCGACGGTCGCCCGCGGGCGATTGTTACCGAGAGTCTCTTCAGCATGGACGGCGATGCGATCGAGGTCGGTCGGTATCGCTCGCTCCTGGCTGCGCACGACGTATTGATTCTCGACGAGGCCCACGCGCTCGGGGTTCTCGGCCCGCGCGGCGCCGGGCTCGCTGCCGGTGTCGACGACGAACGCATTCTCGTGATGGGAACGCTCTCGAAATCCTTCGGCTGTTTCGGCGGCTTCGTCGCCGGGGCGAGCGATGCGATCGAACTGCTCGTCAATCGGGCCAGGAGTTTTATCTTCGACACGGCGATGCCGCCGGCGCTTGCAACGGCGGCGCGCGTTTCGCTGATGCTGCTCGCGGGCGAACTCGGGGATCGGCGACGCGCGCATCTGCGCGAGCTCTACGCGCATCTCCATGCCGGGCTTGCCTCCCTCGGCCTAGCAAGTTCGGCGGAGTTCTCGCCGATCGTGCCGATCGTGCTGGGGAGCGAGGAACGCGCGCTCGCAGTCGCGGCGAAATTGCGCGAAGGGCGTATCGAGGCCCCGGCGATCCGCCCGCCGACCGTTCCGCGAGGTTCCTCGCGATTGCGCCTCTCGCTGCGCGCCGACCATCGCAAAGAGCACGTCGACCTGCTGATCGAACGATTGGCTCGCGCGACGACGACGTGAGTGCCGTGCGCATCTTTGTAACCGGCACCGATACAGGGGTCGGGAAGACGCGTGCAACGGCGACGATCGCGCGCGCGCTCGTTACGCTCGGGCGCTCGCCGCGCGTGCTGAAGGCGGTGCAGACGGGCTTGCCTCCCGACGTTCCCGGAGATGCCGCCGAAGCCGGCGCGCTCGCGGGGGTCGAGGCGAGCGAGCTCGTGCGTTTTCCCCGGCCCGCCGATCCGTACTCGGCGGCGCTCGCCGCCGGAGCCTCTCCGTTGGGGGCGGGCGAACTCGCACGGCTGGTTGACGGTATCGCCGGGGATCTCGTGGTCGAGGGTGCCGGAGGGCTGCTCGTTCCACTCAATGCCGATGAAACGTTTGCCGATTTCGCGACCGCCGCTCGGCTCGCTGCGGTACTCGTGGTCGGGCTGCGTTTAGGTTGCATGAACCATGCGTTGCTGACGCTGGAGGCCGCGGCGCGACGCTCGCTTCCGGTGCTCGGTGCGATCTTGGTCGCCTGCGACGCCGCGCCCGAAGCGGCCTATCTCGCCGATGTCGAGCGCGTCTTGCAGGGAAAGACGAAGATTTTTGGCATTCTGCCCCATGAATCGCCGAGCGCGAGCGCCATAGAGCGCGACGCGGCGGCGCTTCGGGCTCATATCGCTCCTTTGTTGTAGAGAGGACCCGTGCCGCACCCTGCAATCGAACGCGCTCGCGAGCGCGTCATTCACGGTCGAATCCCCGCCGATGCCGCGTTGCTGCGCGAACTCGCGGAGATTCCCGCAGAAGAAGTCCCCGCACTGCTCGAACTCGCCGATGCCGTGCGCACGGAGTATTGCGGCAATGGAATCGCCGTCGAGGTGCTCTATAACGCAAAGCGCGGCGGCTGCTCCGAAGATTGTAATTTCTGTTCGCAGAGCGCGCGTTTCGCGACCGATGTCGAACCGGAACCGCTCTCGAACGTCGAGGGTTTTCTTTCGGCGGCGCGCGACGCTCATCGGCGTGGCGCGACGGAGTTTTGCATCGTCGTGGCGGTCCGCGGACCCTCGAAGCGCGTTCTCGAACGCGTCTGCGAAGCGACGCAACGCATCAAGGCCGAGCTTCCGCTCACGGTGGCTGTTTCGTTGGGGATCCTCACCGAAGAGCATCTCACCGCGCTCGCCGCTGCCGGCGTCGATAAAGTCAACCACAACCTCGAGAGCTCCGAACGTTATTTTCCGAAGGTCTGCACGACGCATACCTTTGCCGAACGTTTGAAGACCGCGCATTTGGTGAAGGCGCATCATCTCGAACTCTGTTGCGGCGGCATTATCGGCATGGGCGAGAGCGTCGAGGACCGGATCGATTTTCTCATGACGTTACAGGAACTTCGACCCGAGGAAGTGCCGATCAATTTCCTCAATCCGCGCCCGGGTACGCCGTTTGGAACCTATTCGCTACTCGAACCGAGCGAAGCGTTGCGTTTTGTGGCGATGGCGCGTCTTGCGCTTCCGCAATCGCTGATCCGTTTTGCGGGCGGTCGCGAGGTAACGCTCGCCGGCTTACAGGACCTCGGCATGCGCAGCGGCGCGAGCGGCATCGTCCTGGGCGATTATCTCACCACCGGCGGACGGGCCGATGCGGAGGATTTTGCCATGCTCGATCGCTTGGGCTTCGAAGTCCTCGCCTAGCGGCTCGTCGACAACACGCCGAACATGGATCAACAGCAGACACCATATTTTCAGGTGTTGATCGATTACGTCGATGCAGGCGTAATTCCGTTCCATACGCCCGGGCATAAACAGGGGCTGGGGATGGATGCCGCGTTCCGCGAATTCGTCGGCGATAACGTGTTGGCAATCGACCTCACGCAGATTCGCGGCCTCGACGACCTCCTGCAGCCGACCGAGGCGCTCGTGGCGGCACAGGAACTAGCCGCCGAGGCATACGGTGCCGATCAGTCCTTCTTTCTGATCAGCGGTTCCACCAGCGGCAATCAGTGCATGATGATGGCCGCGCTCAATCCCGGTGAAAAGATTGCGTTGCCGCGCAACGCGCACAAGAGCGCGATGGGCGGTCTGATCATGAGCGGCGCACAACCGGTCTGGATGCAGCCGGAGGTCGACCAGACGCTCCATATGGATCACACCGTTACGCCGGAGACCGTGCGCGCGACGCTCGACGCACACCCCGACACGCGCGCGGTGTATATCGTGAGTCCGACGTACTACGGAGTCGCAGCGGATCTCGAAGGAATTGCGGCGGTCGCGCACGAGCGCGGAATCCCCTTGCTCGTCGATGAAGCGTGGGGCCCGCACTTCCACTTTCATCCCGCTCTCCCACTTTCGGCGATGCAGGCCGGGGCCGATATGTGCATCAACTCGACGCACAAAATGCTCGGCTCGCTCTCGCAAACGGCGATGTTGCACGTGCAGGGAAATCGCATTCGGCTCGATCGCCTCAAGGCGGTCTATAAGCTCTTCCTCTCGACGTCGCCGAATTTGGTGCTCGTTGCTTCGCTCGACGTCGCGCGACGGCAGATGGCGACCGAAGGGAGCGCGTTGCTCTCACGCACGATCGAGATCGCCAACGACGCTCGCGCGCGGCTCAACGAGATCGATAAAGTTTATTGTTTCGGCGAGGAACTTCAGGGGCGTCCGGGCGTCTTCGATCTCGATCCGACGAAGGTAACGGTGACCGTAAAAGATCTCGGTTACACCGGCTACGAAGCCGAAGAGATTTTGCGCCGTCGCTACAACGTCCAAGTCGAACTCGCCGATCTCTTCAATATGCTGGCGCTCTTTACGATCGGTACTTCGCAGGAAGCCGCCGATGCGTTGGTCAGCGGCGTGAGCGAGTTAGCGCGCGAAGATCGGCCGCTCGATATTTTCTCTCCGTCGGGGGTGCTCGAGCGGCGCCTGAAGAGTTCGAGCTACTTGTTGCCCTCGATTCCGCCGACGCGGATGTTACCGCGCGATGCCTTTCTCGCCGAGACCGAGTTCATACCGTTTCGCACGAGCAAAGGCCGCATTTGCGCCGAGGTCATCACGCCCTATCCGCCGGGGATCCCGGTGATTTCGCCGGGAGAAGAGTTGACGACGGAGATCATCGAATACCTATTATTGGAAAAACGGGCCGGCACGAAAATGCAAGGCCCGTACGATGACGAGCTGAAGTTTATTCGCGTCGTTCGCTAAGGATCGTTGGAGGATCGGAAATGCCTTTTTGCACGCAGTGCGGTTCGGGCGTCAGCGGCGAGCGCTGTACGAATTGCGGAGCCGAGAACCCGCACTTTCGCGATCCGAACGCCGAACCGGAGATCGCCCCCGCGCTCGTATCGGTCGAGCCGGTTCAAAGTGAGCGCGTCCGCCCCTGGCCGCTGATAGAACGTTCGCTCGCGCTTGCCTGGCCCCGGCTACGCAAGTATCCGCTGTGGTTCGTCATTCTCGCGGCAATCGATATGCTGGCAATGGCCTACATGCTGCCGATGAATGCAGCGCTTGCGAAGGCCCCGACCTCGCCTGCGGCGATCGGGCATTTCTACGAACAACTCGCTCTGCCGCTGCTGCTGACGCTCGTCGTCTCGTTCGTGATTCGCTTGCTGAGCCTCGGGGAGGCCGCCCGTGCGCGGATGCCGGAGTTCCGCTGGACGCCGCGGATTATCGCCGCCCTCGTGGGCTGGCTGATCCTCGCGTTCCTGGGGGTATCGTTCGCGGCGGGGATCGTCTCGATGCTCGGGTTCATTCCGGTGATCGCCATGACGCTCTCGCAACACGGCGGGGCTCCGACGCCGGCGACGGTAAACCCGGCGGTCATTGGGTTCGCCGTGCTTGCGATGTTCGCAACGATGATTCCGATGATGATGTGGTTGGGCACGAAGATCGCGTTGCTCGAACCCTCCTTCGTGCTCGGCGAACGCTCGAATCCGATCGGCGCATCGTGGAAATTAACCGACGGCTATTTTTGGGAGACCCTCGGTTTCTATCTCCTCTACGTCCTTGTCGCTCTCGGCATCCTGGTGATCTGCTTGGGTATCGGCAAGCTCTTTGCCTCGCTCTCCCCGATCCTCGTGCTCGTCGGCGATCTCATGCAGTTTTTTGGCGCGATGTGGCTGCAATTCGCCGTCGCCGAGGGGATGTTCGCGTGGGCCCTGATGCTCCGCGAATCGAAGCTCCCCGGACGGCAGGGGTGAGGATGAGCTGTGGATAACCGATAAAAAACGTCTTCTGGAGGAAGTGAGGGCTCGCCACTTGGCGCTGAAAGCCGAATCCGTTTCCCCAAACTGGGAACTGACCCAACTCCTCGACATCTTCCCGCTGCCCATCCGGCAATCACTCGTGCGGCTCCCGCACCTGGAAACGATCATCGAAGTCGTTCTCGACCTAGGCCGCGCCCCCGAGGCGCGCTTCGAGAGCGACTTTGTTTATCTCTCGGAGACGCCGGTCTCGCCGGAGGATATCGCACACGTCTGCTCGCGCATCTCCGGGTTCGGCGCCGATAATCGTGCCGGCATCGAGCAGACGCTGCACCGCATCAGCGCGATTCGAAACCGCACCGGCAAGATCGTCGGGCTTACCTGTCGCGTCGGCAGGGCGGTCTACGGAACGATCGATATCATCCTCGACGTCCTGCGCAGCGGTAAATCGATCTGCTTGCTCGGCCGCCCCGGCGTCGGGAAAACGACGATGCTGCGCGAATGCGCGCGCGTTCTCGCCTCCGATCGCAAGCGCGTGGTGATCGTCGATAGCTCGAACGAAATCGCCGGCGATAGCGATATTCCGCACCCGGGAATCGGGACCGCGCGACGCATGCAGGTTCCCGATCCGGCGCTCCAGCATGCCGTCATGATCGAAGCGGTGGAGAACCACATGCCCGAGGTCGTGGTCATCGACGAGATCGGTACGGAGGCTGAAGCCGCGGCCGCGCGCACGATCGCCGAACGCGGCGTCACGCTGATCGCTACCGCACACGGCCAGACGCTGGAAAACCTGCTGATGAATCCGACGCTCTCCGACTTGCTCGGGGGGATCAGCGCGGTGACGCTCTCCGACGAAGAAGCGCGCCGTCGCGGAACGCGTAAGACCGTCCTCGAACGCAAACAACCGCCGACCTTCGACATGCTCGTCGAGATCCACGACCGAGATCGATTGGCGATTCATAAGAGCGTCGCCGATGTCGTCGATGCAACGCTGCGCGGTTACCAACCGCAACCGGAGATTCGCCAACGCGGTGCCTCGGGGGAGGTTGCGATCCTTCAGGAAGCCGAGCCGGAGTCGATGCCTCAAGTCGTGGAGAGCATCGAAGGCGTCCCGTTCGAACGCGAGGAGGGGCAACGTCCGCTCTCGATTTTTCCATACGGCGTTTCGCGCAGTAAAATCGAGCGCGCGATTCATAATCTTCGCCTCGGGGCGTCGATCGCTCGAACCTGGGATGACGCGGACGTGGTCTTTGCGCTGAAATCCTTGGAGCGCAAGGGCCAACCGAAGCTGAAGCAGATCGCCGCCGAGAACGTGCCGATCTACGCTATCAAGACGAACACGACGACGCAGATCCAACTGGCGCTGCGCGATGTCTTCCGCTTAGGTTCGATCGATCACGAAGAGATCGCGATGCGCGAGGCCGAGGAAGCGATCTATCAGGTGATGTTGACCAGCCAGGCGATCGAACTCTCGCCGCAGACCTCGTACGTCCGGCGCATGCAGCACCAGATGGCCGAAAAACATCGCCTCCATTCGCGCTCGACCGGGTTGGAGCCGAACCGGCGCGTCCGTATCTATCGCGGCGGAGAGTAACGCTCGAAGCGCGCTCTCCGTCACCCCGAGTAGGCGCCGTAGGCTCCGTATCGAGGGGCGCCCTCGCGTGCGCCTGCGGGGCACCGCTCCTCGCTAGACGCTCGCGACTCGGACAAGCAATGTCAGGGTCCTCGTCGCTCGCTTAAGCGCTCGTCGAGTGCCCCGCAGGCTACGCTCGCCGCGCGAATGGGATTACCCCGAGTAGGCGCCGCAAGCGTTCTCTGTCACCCCGAGTAGGCGCCGTATCGAGGGGCGCCCAGATTCTTACGCTTGTTTGACGTCGCCCTCTTCGCTGACGAGAAAACGCGTGTCGTACGCCAGCATTTCGTCCTTCACCTGGACGCGGCTATGCACGTTGAAGCGGTGGGCCTTCTTGCCGCCCGAATTCACGAGCCCCCCGTAAAATATTTTAATCAGCGGCGTCTGCCCGGGCTTGGGCTCCTCGAGTTTTCTTGCAGCGACCAACGCCGCGACGATTTTATTTTGAATGGCGACCGGCAAAAGCCGGTAGGCGTCGTCGGTCTGAGCCGCCGCGGGGTTCTCGGGGGTGCGCCGATCGACGGGCTCGGGGGTGTCGGTAACGTAACGCACGACCGCGTCCCAATGGTCGGCGGCGATCCCCGAAAACTCGCATGAATAACGATTCCACGTATCGTTTTTATGCTCCACGGTATCGGCGCGGATCGTCTTACAACGAATCGGGATGCGTTGTTCGCGCAGGCGAACGACGAGATTCATCTCTTTGCTTGCGATCTTGTCGCGGATGATAAAGACGAGCCCGTTCGCCGAGATCTCCATACCGATTCCTTGCCGGAGGTCGCTGGGTTTGCTTGCGTCGGGGAGCCACCAAACATGAAAAGCACCCGCTCGGCGTTGATACTGTCGCCGATCGCCTGCGCGCCCGAGAAACCACTCGATAACGTCTGAGAAAATCGAGTTGCCGAGGGACATGGGTTGACCTCCCGTCGAAAGACCGCCCCGGTATGTTTGCGGTCATCGAAGGGATTGAAGGTAGCGGTAAGAGCACCCTGCAAGCGGGGCTCGCCGAGGCTTTGCGCGCGCGCGGACGGAGCGTTATCACGACGCGGGAGCCCGGCGGAAGCCCGCTCGGGGACGCCATACGGGCGCTTTTCCTTGCTCCGGGGCCTGCGATCGATCCGGTCGCGGAGGCGATGCTGGTCAACGCCGCCCGAGCGCAACATATCGCCGCCTTGATTCGCCCGGCGTTGCTTCGCGGAGAGGTCGTGCTCTGCGATCGCTTCGTCGATTCGACACTTGCGTATCAAGGCTACGGCCGCGGGGTCGATTTGGGGCTGCTGCGCTCGCTCTGCGATATCGCCGTCGGTACGCTGATCCCCGATGTAACGATTCTGCTCGATTGCGAGCCGACGCTATCGCGCCGTCGGCTCCTGGAGCGCGGTTCCGCTCGCGACCGCCTCGAGAGCGAGAGTGCCGACTTCTACGAGCGCGTGCGCGACGGTTTTCTCGCGATTGCGCGCGAGAGCGAACGCCACGTCGTTCTCCGGGCCGACGACGATCGGGAAGCGCTCGTCGCGGCGGCGCTCGCCGCAATCGAAGGAGTGCAGACACGTGTCTGAACGCTACGATCCCACGGTCGGCGCCGATGCCGCGCGTGCATTCTTCACGCGAAGTCGTAAGTCGGAGATCGCCCACGGCTATCTCTTCGTCGGGCCGAGCGGCGTCGGGAAGAAGAGCTTTGCGCGCTATCTCGCGCAATCGTTACTCTGCGAAGGGAACGGCGAGCGCGCGCTCGGGCCGTGCGGTACGTGTCGTTCCTGCGCGCTCTTCGGGCACGAGGGGCAGAGCGCTCATCCCGACTTTATCGAGCACGTCGGAGCGCTCAAGATCGGCGAGACGGCGGGAACCGGTTTCGCAACGATCGGCGACACGACGTCGCGCGATCTCATCCGTCAGTTGGCGATGCAGTCGTACTCCGGCGGTCGGCGCGTGTTGCTGCTCGCCGACGTCGAGTTCGCCTCACCGGCTGCGGCAAATGCGCTGTTGAAGTTTTTTGAGGAGCCTCCGACCGGTGTCACCCTACTTTTAACGAGTTCGACGCCGGCAGCGATTCTCGGCACGATTCGCTCGCGACTCACGCAATTACGGGTCGCTCCGCTCTCTCGCGATGAGATGACGCGTTTGCTGGTCGAACGCGGCTTCCCGTACGAGGCCGTCGAGCGGGTGCTCGCACGCGCGCGCGGGAGCCTGACGCGTGCATTGGAATTGCTGGACCAGGATGCGGAGGCTCCGCATGCCGTTATCGCGCGGTGGTTCGACGAAGCGATCGTCGGCGCGACGCCGGCGGCGAACTGGGCGACCCGCGATACGCTCGACGAGGGCTTACTCGCGATAAAAACGCTGCTGAAAGATGCCGTTGCGGCGCCGTATCTCGGTGAAGGTCGCGAGCAAAAGATCGATCTGCCGCGTGCTCTCAAGGCCTTCGAGAAGATCGACGACGCTCAACGTCTGGCGCGGACGAACGTTAGCCCGACGATGGTCGCCGATTTGGTTCGGATGGCGATCACGGGGCTCGCGGCGCGCGGCGAAAGCGGTTAGCGAAACCCTCGCGGGGCGACGTCGTCGTAGTTCTTTGCAAACGGAAATGCTAGATATGCAAAGACGAGTGCTTGAACGACGGCCGGGATAATTTGAAACAAGAGCGGGTTCGCCGTCAGCGTCAACATGCGATAGATCACCAACTGCGGCAGAACGCCCCAGAGAAAGACGAAGAGCACGGCGAGCACGATAGCGCGCGCCGAATGTTCGCGCACCGCGCGAATCGAGGCGCCGATCGCCAACGGCCCGGGAAGCCCCGAAATCGCTCCGGCGGGTATGGTGTAGATCAGGAAGAAGGCCGCAACGAGTTGCAGACCATAGATGCCGACCGTGCCGAAAAGCGAGCCGACCGTCGCGGCAGCCGAGATGACGAAGACGAAGCCGACGGTTGCCATCAAAATCGCGCCGGCTTTCCCAAGCGCTTCGTTCCAGACGCTGTCGAAGTTCGTTCGATAGCCGCGTTGAAGGTCGTTTGCGTAGAGCGTCGCTACGCCGAACGCAAAGCCGAAGCCGAGTTGTTGGAGAAAGCTGATGATGCCGCCGCCCGCACTACCGAGAGGATCGGTAAAGAGTTGCCCTACCTGCGCGAGCAAGACGCTCACGAGCGCGGCTAAAAGCGGAACGACGACGATGGCCGGATGACGCAGCAACAGCCCGAGGCCGCGGAGGTAGATTCCGAAGTCAACCTCGGGAGTGCTGCGCCGGTTCATGCGAACGCTTGTCCTAACCGCGTGCGCCGTCGAGCGCGTGGCGACAGGAGCAGTCGGCGTGAAGATCGATGCGCTCGATTATTTTTCCAAGCGCCGCTTTCACGCGTTCGTTATTGCTTGCAAAAACCTTCATCACCTCGGCATGCGAGACCGGGGACATTCCTTCGAGACCGACGTCGTAGTCGGTGATCAGCGAGATGTTCGCGTAGCATATCTCGAGTTCGCGCGCCAGGTAGGATTCCGGATACTGGGTCATATTGATGACCTCCCATCCTTGGCTTTGGAACCATTTCGATTCGGCGCGCGTCGAAAAACGCGGCCCCTGAATCACGACGACGGTTCCGCGTTCGTGCGTCTCGATGCCGAGTTCGACCAGCGACTTTGCGGCGATTCCTCGCAGCGTCGGGCAATAGGGGTCGGCGAAGGAGACGTGCGTCGTAACCGGTCCATCGAAGAAGGTGTCGCGTCGCCCGGTCGTACGATCGACGATCTGGTCGGCGACGACCATCGAACCCGGCTTGACATGGACGGCGAGCGAACCGCAGGCGGTCGGCGCGATGATGCGCGATACGCCCAGCATTTTCATCGCATAGAGGTTCGCACGATAGTTGATCGCTTGCGGCGGAAAGCGATGGTCTTTGCCGTGCCGCGGTAAAAACGCGACACGCTTTCCGGCGATCTCGCCGAGAGCAACGCGATCGCTCGGGGCGCCGTACGGCGTCTCGATCCAAACCTCGCGCGCATTTTCAATGAGCGAATAAAAACCGGAGCCGCCGAAGACACCGATATCCGCATGTTCGTTCGTCTGCATGATCTGAAGATTCGCGAGGAGAATCGGCGACCCTGCGATGTTGATTTTTAAACATATTCTTCTTGCGGTAGCAACGACGATGAACCCAAACCTCTATCGAGCGCAGTGTAACGCGCTGTTGGCCGGCAACCTTCGCTCCTACGCGGCAACCCTCGCACCGAGCTATCGCTTCGTCGATCTCGGCGGGAAGGTCGAAAAGCGGAAGCAGATTTTGGCGACCTTTGCGCGCTGGTTCCAGGCGAAGAGCGGAAGGATCGAACGCTGCCGCGCGAGCGCGCCCGCGGCCTCTAGATCGGCAAGCGGGCTCTCGGTGCCGCTCCACATCGTCGAGGATGTCGCCGTCGCGATACCGACGGAGGGAACGCGGAACTACAGGATCGACCTTCATGCAATCGAGCGCTGGCAGCTCGTGGACGGGCGCTGGCGTGCGGTAGAGAGCCGGGTCGTCAGCCGGAGTATCGCGCCGATCTAGCCCACCCGATATTCCTTGCGCCACGACGGAAACGCCCCTCGATACGGCGCTTGCAGCGCCTACTCGGGGTGAGGCGGAACCCCATCCTCCCGGCACGAACGTAGAGGGCTCGCACCCGTATTTTTTTGGAGGTTCCTCACGCTCGTGCTTACTCGTGGACTTTCGATTCTCTTGGCAGGGCTGCTTTTCAGCGCCGCGATCGCCAAAACCGCACGCGCCGCCGCGCCGACGCCGCTCCCCCCGACGATCGCCACCGCCATTTCAGCGGCCTACGCAAACCAATGCTCGATGCTGAAGAACACCGATATCGACGGTTACAGCAAGACGCTGACCAATCGCTGGATCGAGAGCGAGCCGAACGGCACGAAGACGACCAAAGCGCAGGCGATCGGAGCGATCAAACAACAGATCGCCATGATGGGCTTAACGGTTACCGATTGCGCCGCCACGATCTCGGGCGGTTCGGTGAGCGCCGACGGAAACACAGTCACCGTCAACGTCGAACAATCAGCCGACGGAACGGTCGCCTCGCAGAATGGAACGTCGCCGATTCAAATCAGCGCGACGGAGAACGACGTGTGGGTGAAGCGCGGCGCGACGTGGCTCCAGAGCTCGTCGACCGTGCTGAAGAACACGATCATGCTCAACGGCCAAGTCGTGCAACAGAACGGAAGCCGATAATCGCGAAGAAGAGTTAACGGTTGAAATCACTCGGTTTGAGATTGTCGAGAAACTTCTTAAACCGAGAGAGATCTTCTTCGTCGCCCTCTCCGCCCTCGCTCTGGCTCTCCTCGAGAACGATCTTATCGGTAACGTAGATCGGTGCTTTCGCGCGTAGCGCAAGCGCGATGCCGTCCGATGGACGTGCGTCGATTTCTTTGAGATCGCCGCCTGCGCGCACGACGAGTTTCGCGAAAAACGTCGAGTCGCGAATATCGTGAATGACGACCTGTTCGATCGTCCCGCCGAGCGTTTCGACGATCGACAGCATGAGATCGTGTGAGAGCGGCCGAGGCGCCTGCCCTCCCTCGAGAACGTGCGAGATCGCCGCAGCTTCGAACGGTCCGATGAGAATCGGCAAAAAATGCATGCCGTTGACAGCCTTGAGGATGACGACGGGTTCGTGGGTGAGCAAATCGATTCCGAGTTTATCGACCTTCATCTGGCGCATACCCTAGAGTAATCCTACGTGAGGCAGGCTTTCCCTGGCATGGGCGGAAGCGAAGCCGACTTGTCATGGCACTCTCTTGCGGTATCGTCGGCCTTCCCAACGTCGGGAAATCCACCATCTTCAATGCGCTGACGCGCTCGGCCCAGGCTCTCGCAGCGAACTACCCTTTCGCCACCATCGAGCCCAACGTCGGCGAGGTAGCCGTCCCTGACGAGCGCCTGGCCGTGCTGCAGGGGCTCGTAAGCGCAAAGCGCATCGTCCCGACGACCGTCCGCTTCGTCGACATCGCCGGGCTCGTCCGGGGCGCGAGCACCGGTCAGGGGCTCGGGAATGCCTTTCTCAGCCATATCCGTGAGACCGATGCGATTGCTATGGTCGTGCGCTGCTTCGACGATGCCAACGTCACCCACGTCGAAGGGGGCCCCGATCCGGCTCGCGATATCGAGATCATCGCCATCGAGCTCGCGCTCGCCGATCTCTCCACGATGCGCAAGCGCCTCGATCGCTTGGATCGGGAGGCACGTGCGAACCCGAAATTGCGCCCCACATACGAGGCGGCAGCTCGGCTCACCGCGGCCCTTGAGGAGGGGAAGCCGGCGCGTTCGTTCCCCGAGGGCTCGCTCGAACGCGAGGTCGCAAGCGAGAGTTTCCTGATTACCGCAAAACCGCTGCTCTACGTGGCGAACGTCGACGAAGCGCAGATCGCCGCCGAGGGGCCCTATGTGGCGGCGGTGCGACGGATTGCGCGGGAGGAAGGGGCTCAGGTCGTCGTACTCTGCGGCAAGATCGAGGCCGAGTTCGCCGGACTCTCCGACGAAGAGGCACAAGCCTTCTGCGAGGAGCTGGGGATCGTGCGCCGAGGGCTCGACGAGCTTGCCCTCGCCGCCTTCGCAACGCTCGGGCTGATGACGTTTCTGACCGCTGGCGAGCAGGAGGTGCGGGCGTGGACCATCGAGCGCGGCACGCGCGCGCCGCAGGCCGCGGGCAAGATCCATAGCGATATCGAGCGCGGTTTTATCCGCGCGGAGATCGTCAGCTACGAGGATTACGCCGAACTGAAGACTATGGACGCGATTCGCGCCGCGGGCCGGCTGCGTAGCGAAGGGAAAGAGTACGTCATGCAGGAGGGCGACGTCGTCAACTTCCGGTTCAACGTATAGTGTCCCGAGCCGTAAGTCTCACCAGATGCCCGCCGGGTCTTTTCCGGCGGGTGCAGCGTTGCTCATCGGTCACAATGCTACGGCATTGCTCCCTCTTCGCGCCTCGCCCCGCCGAAAAATCCCTCGTCGGATCATGTTGCGCGACTTACGGCTCGGGACACTAGTCACTTTGGTAAACCTAGCGGGGTGCGACCAAAGTGTTCCAGGAACCGCTGAGAGCGAGCGCAAACGTGAATCGGGTTTGCTCTTTGCGCACATTAAGTCTTTAGGAGGCACCAGGTTTCTATGAGCACCTCGCCCCGCGATGTCTCGGTCTTCGGCGACGGGATCACCTACTTCAAGGAAGCGGCGGATATTCTCGAGCTCGATGCAGGGATGCGACTCATCCTCACGCACCCGGCTCGTCAGATCATTTTTTCGATTCCGTTCCAGCGCGACACCGGGGAGTTTGAGGTATTCACCGGATACCGCGTGCAATATAGCTTTGCGCGCGGCGCAGCGAAGGGCGGCATTCGCTATCATCCCGGCGTGACACTCGACGAAGTGACGGCGCTGGCGTTCTGGATGACGTGGAAGTGCGCGGTCGTCGACCTGCCGTTCGGCGGAGCGAAGGGCGGCGTGACCTGCGACCCGGCGACGCTTTCGATGAACGAACTCGAACGCATCACGCGCCGCTACGCAGCCGAACTCGTCGAAGTCGTCGGCCCCGATAAAGATGTCCCGGCACCCGACGTCAACACGACGCCGCAGATCATGGCGTGGTTCATGGACACCTACTCGATGCACGTCCGCCAGAACGTTCCCGGCGTCGTCACCGGCAAACCGCTGGAGATCGGCGGGTCGCGCGGGCGCGTCGAGGCGACCGGACGCGGCGTCACGATCTGCGCGCTCGATCAGATGGCGAAGATGGGCCTGAAGCCCGAGCAGAGCAGCATCGCGATCCAAGGATTTGGAAACGTCGGCATGTATGCAGCGAAACTCTTCGCCGAACGCGGCTGCAAGATCGTCGGGATCTCCGATGTCACCGGTGCCTATCACAACGAGAAAGGCATCGACGTCGCCGCTGCGATGAAGTATACCGCCGAACATCGCTCGCTCGAGGGTTTCAAAGGCGGCGACAAGATCAGCAATGGCGAGCTTTTGACCGCCCAGTGCGACGTGCTGGTTCCGGCCGCGCTCGAGAAGGTCTTTACCGCCGAGAATGCCGCGAACGTCAAAGCGAAGCTCATCGTCGAAGGCGCGAACGGCCCGACCACCCCTGAGGCCGCGAATATTTTCAGAGAGCGCGGCGTGATCGTGATTCCCGATATCATGGCCAACGCCGGCGGCGTTACCGTCTCGTATTTCGAGTGGGTACAAGATCGCATGGGCTACTTCTGGAAGGAGTCGGAGGTAAACGAGCGACTCGAAGATACGCTGCTCGAGAATCTCCACCGCATCCAGGATTTCGCCAAGCAGCATAACACGACGCTGCGCATCGCAGCGTACTCTATCGCCATCGACCGCGTCGTCAAGGCGCTCCGCTTGCGCGGCATCTACGCCTAGTACGTCAATCGCGCAAAGCAAAAGAAGCGCCCCGCCGAATCTCGGCGGGGCGCTTCTTTTTAACCGTTCGTTCGCTAGTGTTGCGCGAACGGATCGGGGTAGAAGTATCCGGTTCCGTTATAGACGTTGACCGGGCTGACGGGGTTGATCGTCGTGCCGTAGGCGGTGTTGATGGTCTGGATAAACGCGTTGGCGATGAGCGCGTAGCCGGTATCCGAGGGATGCAGGCCGTCGAAGCTCAGGATGCCGCCGCCGAATCCAAGCGTGCAACATTTACCGGGATTGATCGTGAGTGCTTGGAGGAAGTACGGGTTGGGGTTTCCGATTGCACCCTTCCACGAGAGATTATCTTCCAGCGTCTTCGTGTCGACCAGCGGCGTGTTCGTCGCTTGTGCGGCGGCGAGGATGCCGTTGTTGATGTTATCGTTGACGCTCTGTACCTGTGCGGCCCACGCCGGCGTGAAGTAGTTTCCGCCGAGCCCGGTGCCCGCGCCGCTGGGATCGAGTTGCAGCGCTCCGACGAGAGCGGTAGCCAGCGCCGTCGGATTTGCCAGAAGCGTCGGATTCGCTTTGATAACGCCTCCGAGCGTTTCAATCGTCGTGAGCATGCCGGTCTCCGTGAGGTAGCCCGGAGTGCTGGTCGTCGCGCCCAATCCGTAGGCGTTGGAGACGGCCACCACGAGGCTCTGCGCCTCGGGAAGCGTGATCGGGAGTGCCGGGCTCTGCGAGGTGGCGAAGAGCTCGATCGTACAAGCTGCGTTCGCTTGGATGTCGCAGACGGAGGGTTGCAGTGTCGGCGCAAGCTGGGCGGTGAGAACCGCCGGGTCCTGGACCGTGAAGAACTGCGGAGCGACGAGGATGTCGGGGATATTCGCCACGACGACCTTCGCACCGGTGGCCTTCAACTGGTTGATGATCGTCGTCATGTCGCTCTGAACCTGGGCAACGGTCGTGTCGTCACCTTGCCACTGTCCGGCGCTGAATGCGTACTTCAGCAGATCGTTGGCACCGAGCCAGACCGTCGCGAGCGTCGGTTTGAGCGAGACCGCCGCGGAGAGCGGCGTGAGTGACGAACCGAGATTCGTGAAACCGTGGAGAACCGGCCAGAAATCCTCGCTTTCACCGCCGACGACGCCCTGAACGGCGGCCGGGATTCCCGGAATCGCCGCGCAGCTCGGGACAAGCGGTTGATGCATCGCGATCTCTTCATGGATCGTGAGGCCGGGGATTCCGAGGTCGAGCGGTGTTCCGCTCGGATTCATCAGGGTCGTCGCGACCGTCGAGAGGCTGTATGCCGCTTGATCGTTCGCCTTACAACCCGCTCCAGGCGCGGTGCCGTAGAGTGGGCCGAACTCGAGCCCACCGGTGAGGGCAGGGTTCGCCGGGACGAGTTCGTTGCCGATGCCCGGCCCCGCGATCAGCGGTAACGGGCTCGTCGGGCCGGCCATCAGGAACGGGCTGAAGGGCGCGCCGGTCAGCGCGTTCTGCGCCTGCTGATAGAGCAACGACCACCAGCCGTTCTCTTGTCCGAAGGGTGCGGGGGCGCCGGCATAGGGAGTCCCGGTGAGGAGGGGGTTCGGGACGTTCGTCGCGCCGAGCCAGCCGGCGGACTGATAGCCGGCGGTGAGGCTGTCGCCGACGCCGACGACGCGCGCGAGAACGTTCGGTGCCGTCGAGGGCCCCGGGGCCGGAATCGTCGAGGAACTGCTTCCGCCGCCGCCGCAGGCCGCAAGCGCGGCCATGGCGACCAAAGCGAACGCGCGTTGGAGGTGCTTGATCTTCATCGTTCTCATCCTTGCCTTAGAACTGAATCACGCTCGGCGAACCGATGCCGAACTGAATCTGTATTTGAGTGGCTTTGAGGCCGCCGACAACCGGCGCGCATTGCGTGATCGAAGCGCACGAGATCGCCGAGACGCCGTAGGGGGTCTCGTTCGAGGGCCCGCCGCTATTGAGCTGGAGCTGAACGAACGTGTTTTTCGTCAAGCGACGCGAGACGCCGAGGAAGTATGCGAAGAGGTGCTGCGCATACGGGTCGGTCGGAAGATAATCGCGCGAACTCTGCGGCTCGAAGAAAAACTTCGTTTTGGAATCGGGAGTGTATTCGAGATAGAGAATTTGATAGAGCTGTGCCTTGTTGACGCCGTTAATGCCGTTGGGATGGTTGAGCCAGCCCGGGGCGACGGTGAAGGTGCCGAACATCTTCGGCGTTTTCAGGAACGGAACCGTAAGGGCGAGCGACCAAACCTGCGCCGAGCGCGTCTTCGTGTTGAAGAAGATCGGGCCGTCGGGCGGGTTTACGGCGAACGGGACGGTGTCGTCGTTCTGGGTCGAGGCGCCGATTTTCGACCAACGCGAGACGTAGGTCGGGGTCACGACGATCGGAAGAACGCGACCGTTCTTGAATTTGATCGAGAAGAGTTTCTCGTAGTTAAAGAAGAGGAACGTGTCTTTGGTCGTCACGTTGATATTCTGCGGCGTACAACCATTCGCCGTGGTGTTGTCGAGGTTGACGCAGCCGACCGGATTGGCGAAACCCTGTAAGTAGAGCGGTACGGTTCCGCTATTGAAGCCGTACGGGTAATGCTGCAACTGGTACATCGAGACCATGAAGCGGCTCGTCGGGTTGAACCCGTAGCCGGCAACGAGATCGACGCCGCCGGGCAGCCATTGACCTTTTGCGGTTCCAATGTTGCCGTAGGGGAACGCCATCGATGCATCGGCGGTATAGGTAAAACCGGTCGGAAGCCCCTGTTGGACCTTCGCTCCGCCGACGGGGTGTTGCTCGACGGGGGGAACCTGAGCGACCGTTCGCTTGCCGACGACGCTCTTGGCCTTCGGCGATTTCATGGCGTTCTTGATGGCGGTGTTTGCGCCGCCGACCACGTTGGTCGCAAAGGCTTCGCTGGTGGTGGCGGCGGCCGGCGCCGCCGAGAGCCCTAGCGCGATGAGGGCCGCGCCTGCGGCGATCGCGCGAAGAGAAAGTTTGTGCATTCGCATCTCCAAATCGGGAGCCCGGCGGAAAACGGAAAAGCGTCCCCCGGTTGGAGGGGTTAGTTGCGCTAAATGGCCCGCTTTCCCTGGCGCCGCGGGGCGCCTTAACCCTGCGGGGGCGTCGAATTTTCCCCGAGTTCCAGGCCCGCCGTCGTGCCGTGCGCTTCAACGAAGGGCCCGCCGAAGAGACGCGCCTCCAAGCTCTTGATAACGACGTAGAGCACCGGGGTTACCATCAGGTTCAGGAACGTCGAGAGCAGCATCCCGCCGAAGACGACCGTTCCGATCGATTGACGCGCCGCGCTACCTGCGCCGGTGGCGAAAACCAGCGGCGTCGAGCCGAGGATGAAGGCGATCGAGGTCATCAAGATCGGGCGAAGGCGAGTTTGCGCGCCGCGAAGAGCCGCAGTGGTGATATCGGCGCCCGCGCGCAACTGCTGGTTTGCGAACTCGACGATAAGGATCGCGTTCTTACTCGCCAGACCGACGAGCATAACGTAGCCCACCTGCACGTACACGTTCTGGGCCATCCCGAGGAACGGGATAAAGTTTCGAAGTCCGATAAGGGCGAGCGCTCCGAAAAGTGCGGCCGGTACGGCGAGCAACACGATCAACGGGTCGATCCAGTTCTCGTAGAGTGCGGCAAGCACGAGAAAGACGAAGATGATGCCGAGCGTGAAGAGGAGGATCGTCTGCGAGCCCGCGTGGATCTCTTCGAGCGAGATGCCGCTCCATTCGTAGCTGACCCCTGGTGGCGCGACGCGTTTGAAGATCTGCTCCATCGCAGCGATCGCTTCGCCCGAACTATGTCCGCTCGCCGCCTGTCCGGTAATCTCGATATTTCGATAGAGGTTGTAGTGGTCGATAACGGGAGCGGCGAGGACGCGATGCACGCTCACGAGCTCCGGCAGCGGAATCATACCGCCGGTCGCCGAGCGCGTGTAGAGACTCTGCAGCGAGGCGATGCGGTCGCGATACTGCTCGTCCCCCTGCACGTACACGCGATAGGATTGATTGAGATAGGTAAAATCATTGACGTAGGCGCCGCCGAGCATGACGCCGAGCGTCGCATAGAGATCGCTCAAGGGGACGCCTAATGAGACCGCCTTTTGTCGATCTATGGTCGCATCGAGTTGCGGTGAATTAATCGCGAACTGTGTCCGTACTTGTGCGAGTCGCGGATCTTTCGCTGCCGCGGCCAGGATTTTTTTCGCGACATCGTCGAGTTGGCGGAGGCTCAGCGTGCCGTTGTTTTCAAGTTCGAATTGGAATCCGGAGGTGGTGCCGACGCCGCTGATCGCCGGCGGGTTAAAGACGAGAACTTGCGCTTGCGCGAACGAGAAGAAGTGATAGAAGTATTTGAACGCGAGAAATCCCGCCGAATTGAACGGCCCCGGTCGTTGGTTCCACGGCTTGAGTCGAACGAACATAATGCCGCGATTAGGAGTCGAACCGCCGAAGCTGAAGCCGCCGATATTGAAGACGTGTTCGACTTGCGGCTGCGAGAGAAGATACTTCTCGACCTGTACCGCGACGGCGTGCTCTCCGGCGAGCGAGGTTCCCTCCGGCGCTTGAATGAGACAGATGAGATAGCCTTGGTCCTCATCGGGGATGAAGCCCGAGGGGATTGCCTTAAAAAGCACGACGACGAGAACCAGCGTGACGGCGAATGCCGTCAAAACGCGGCCACGAACTTTCAATAAACGCGGCAACGTGCGTGCATACGAGCCGCGGAAGCGTTCGAGGCGTCGATTGAACCAGGTAAAGAGTCCAAAGCGCGGCGGACGATCCCCAACGTGTAAGAATTTCACGGCCAGCGGCGGCGCCAGCGTCAGGGAAGCGAAGAGCGAGATCGAGATCGAGCCCACGATCGTGAGCGCAAATTGCTTGTAGATTTGACCGGTCGTTCCCGGGAAGAAAGCGACCGGAATGAATACCGCCAGCAAGACCAGCGAGGATGCGACGACGGCTCCCTGGATCTCCTCCATCGCCTCGGCAGCGCCGGCGAGAATGCCGGTGCCGCGTAATTTCACGATGCGTTCGATGTTTTCGATGACGACGATTGCGTCGTCGACGACCAGCCCCGTGGCAAGGGTTATTCCAAAAAGCGTGATCGTGTTGATCGAGAAGCCGAAGAGTTTCATGATCGCGAACGTCCCGATCAACGAGACGGGAATCGTAATCGCCGGTATCAGCGTCGCACGCCCGTTCTGCAGGAACAGGTAGATCACCGCGATGACGAGCAGGATCGAGATGAGCAACGTTATCAGAACGTCTTTAATCGATTCTTGTACGAACGCCGTCGAGCTAAACGCAACTTGGTAGTGAACGCCGGCCGGGAATTTTTTCTCCAGCTTGTTCATCTCGGCGATCACGGCGCTCGACACGGTGAGTGCGTTCGCCGAAGGGTATTGTTGCACGCCCATGCCGACGACGTTCTGGTGCCCGTCGAAGCGCAGAAAACTGCTGTAATCCTCAGCTCCGAGATCGACGCGCGCAACGTCTCCGAGGCGCGTGATACCGCCGTTTGGATCGGCGCGCAAGATAATATCGCGGAACTGTTGCGGGGTGGTGAGGCGTCCGTGAACGCTGACGACGTAGGTATAGGGTTGATTTGCAGGTTGCGGGGGGGCGCCGATGCTTCCGCCGGAGACGGCGGCGTTCTGCGTTTGAATGGCGGAGAGAACGTCGGTAACGGTGAGTCCGCGCGCGGCGAGTTCGTGCGGATCGAGCCAGATCCGCATCGCGTAGAGTCGCTCGCCGAAGATATTGACGTTGCTGACGCCGGGGATACGCTTGAGATCGTTGACGATGTTGAGTGCGGCGTAATTGCTGAGGAAAAGTGTATCGTACTTTTTGGTGTTCGAGATCAGCGACATACCCATGACGAACGAACCCGCGTTCTTGCTGACCGTGACGCCGGACTGCGTTACCGTGCCCGGAAGACGTCCGAAGGCGCTCTGAATGGCGTTCTGCACGTCGGCGGCGGCGATATCGAGATCGGTGCCGAGGTGGAAGGTACAGGTGATCGACGACGATCCCTGCGCGCTCACCGAGGAGACGTAATTGAGCCCCTGGACGCCGTTCACCGCTTGTTCGAGCGGAATTGTCACCGCCGATTCAACGGTCTTCGGGTCGGCACCGAGATAGAAGGCCGAGATCGTGACGACCGGGGGATTGATCTGCGGATATTGCGCGACCGGAAGCGTCGGGATAGCGATCAAACCCGCAATCGTGATGATGAGCGCGAAAACCGTCGCGAAGATCGGGCGATTGAGAAAGAACTTGGTCACGCCGAGAATGCCTGCTCTGCGTGGTAGGAGGACCGCGAGAGTGGGCTGCTCACGACTTGATGGAATCCTTTCGAACGGGCAAGCGCTCCGAGCTCTGCGAAGCGCTCCGGAGTGATGAACTCGGTGACCGGAAGATGTTTTTTGCTCGGCTGAAGATATTGCCCCATCGTGAAGATGTCGACGCCGGCGGCGCGGGCGTCTTCCATCGCCGCTTCGACTTCCTCGACGCTTTCGCCGAGGCCGAGCATGATTGAGGTCTTCGTATAGCGCTCGGGAGCGCGCGCTTTGGCGTGGTGGAGCACCGCGAGAGAGCGATCGTAGGTCGCTCGCTTATCGCGGACGTGCGGAGTGAGGCGGCGCACCGTTTCGAGATTGTGGGCGAAGACGTCGGGGCGGGCGTCGAGAACGATCTCGAGCGCGGTGAGATCGCCGCGGTAATCGCCGCTGAGGATCTCGACGCGCGAACCCGGCACGCGTTCGTGAATAGCGCGAACCGTATTTGCGAAAATGAGTGCTCCGCCGTCGGCGAGATCGTCGCGATCGACGGCGGTAAGCACGAGGTACTTCCAGCCGAGGTCGGCGACTGCATCGGCGACGCGCGTCGGCTCGAGCCAATCGACGATCCCGCGCGGGTTGCCGGTCTTCACGTTGCAGAAGCGGCAGCCGCGGGTACAGGTGTCGCCGAGAATCATGATCGTCGCCGTCCCAGCCCCCCAGCACTCGGCGAGGTTCGGGCAGGCCGCCTCTTTGCAGACGGTGTTCAGCGTGAGCCCCGAGACCTTCGCCTTTACGCGCTCGTAATCGTCACCGTGGGGCAGGCTGACGCGGAGCCAGTCCGGCTTGCGTGCGTAGCGTACCGCCTCAGGAGGGGTACCGGTGAGGTCGATCTCAATGGGCATAACGTCGCAAATTTTAACATCCCGCAGCCCTCGAAGGCTGCAGCCTAAACCTAAATCGAGAAGCTTATCCTCCGCTGGGAGCGAGGAGGCTTTGTAGGAGGGCGAGGATTGCCTGACGGGCTTGCTCGCTCGCCTTGCCGGGAAGCATCGTCGCATTTGCTTCGAAGAGCACGAAGTTGCCCTCGCGGTCGAGGCCGAAATCGGCGCCGGCGTACTGGAGCCGAAGCTCGCGCCGAACCGTTTCGAGCGCTGCAAACGCTCGCTCGCCGATCCGCTGCCGCGGGTGCCGACGGAACTCGCGGTCGATCGCGCGCCCCAATTCACCGCCCGTCAAATCGGCCGTTTCGAAGTGTACCTTCCAAGCGGTCGAGAGGGCAGCGTGGACGGGCACGATCGTATCGCCGATGAAGAGCGCGCGATATTTACAATAATATCCGCGGTCGTCGCGCGTATCGATAAATTCGACGGCATAGAGTTCCTCGCCGGGAAGAGCGGCGAGCGCGTCGTGAAGTTCCCCGGGGTCGGCGACGCGCAGGCAGAAACGCCCATTGTGAAATCCCGGCGAACGCAGCAAAAATGGATAGGATATGCCTGCGGCGGCAAGCGCGATGCTTGCCTGCGTGCCGCGCAATCGTTCGCGCTCGATCCGTACGGTACGCGGAACGCGTAGCGCCGTGCGCCCGCGGAGGCGCGCTGCGTTGCGGTCGCGACGCGTTTTCGCAACGGCGGCCGGGTGGTTCACCAGCGGTGCATCGCTGCGCGAAACGATGTTCTCTGCGATTGCCAGCGCTTTCTCCGCGGCGTCGGCATCGCCGATTGCGTTGAAGAGGATATCGTGTTTCGGGAGTTCGGCGCCCGCCGCTATCGCGTCGACGTGTGCCAGGGTAATGGCGTAGGTATCGTTGGGGAGCAGCGGTTCGAGATCGATGTTGGCATTCGCAGTTGCAAGAAGCGCGAGGACGCGGACCGGCCGTTCGCTGCCGCGGAAGGGAATCGTTCGTACCGGGGCGAGTTTAATGGCATTGCGGCGATGGCGATCGGCGCCGTCGTCGTCACCGATACGATGGTAGCTTTGCGCTAACCCAAGGTGGATTTGCAGCTCGAACGGGTCGATTGCGAGCGCGGTTTCATAAGCGTCGATGGCGGCGCGCACATCACCCGCCGCGAGCATTGTATGCCCGCGGTTGACTAGTGCGACGACCTCGGCTCTGCGCGCGTTCACTCGAAACCGACTTTTCGCATGCAGTCGCTCTTTCCCGAGCGAGCGCTATCTTGCTCGCGAGCGGGTTCTCGGGGCGCCGGGAGAAGAACCGGGAGTGTTGTCTCGTCGATCCCCGCTCGGCCTTCTCGCCCTCGCGGGCGCCCTCGGACTCGCTGCGTGTTCGACCAAGCCGCCGAGGCTGTACGGTACGGTGCTACAACCCGTTCGCCTCGCTCCGCCGCTGACGGCGATCGATCAGAACGGAGCGTCGTTCTCGCTCACGGGCGAGCGGGGGCGCGTCGTCGCGCTCTACTTCGGCTTCACGCACTGCAAGGATATCTGTCCGCAGACGTTGGCAAAGCTCGGAGCGGCGCGCGCGAAATCCGGGCTCGCTTCTCGCGTCGCGATCGTTTTTGCCAGCGTCGATCCCGTGCGCGATACTCCGGCGGCGCTGCGTGCGTTCTTCGCCCGCGTCGGCGTATCGGCGATCGGGATCACCGGGACGCGCGCACAGATGAAGGCGATCTGGAGCGGCTACGGCGTCGACGTGCAAGCCACGCGCACCGATGTGGGGCATAGCTCCTTCGTATACTTCATCGGTCCGCGAGGGAATCTCCGGATCGTCGGCGGCGATCTTTCGATCGCACAGCTTGCAGCGGATATGCGCGGGTTAGCGAGGTAGGGCCGAGGATAATCAACGAAATCCGCCGCCAACATCGTACGCACGGAATCCTTCGTCGATAACGGACAAATGCCCACGGGATATCGCGAGGATTTCTCGGCCCCAGGCATCGAGTTTATCGCGTGGAGGTCGGAAGTAAGCGCCGAATCTGCTCGGCCAGATCGTCAAGATTCACCGCTCCCTTTTGCCAGATGTGCGCGGTGCGGCCTGCAAGTTGCTCGGACTCTTCGCGGGTAACGTCCTTTGCGGTGAGCACGATGATGGGCACCGTGCGCCAGTTCTCGCAACGGCGAACCTCAGCGACGAACTCAAATCCGTCCATGACCGGCATCGTCAAATCGAGCAAAATGATGTCCGGAAGTGATTCTGCCATTCGTTCCAGTCCGATTTTCCCGTTCTGCGCCTCGACCACCGACCACCCGCTCTTCTCCAACATGCGACGCATCATCGCCCGCGTCGTCGCATCGTCCTCGACCAGCAATACGTTTCGCTTTCCTTGGTATTGTTCGAGAACGGCACGAAGTTCACGGTGATCGACGGGCTTGGAGAGGTAATGGGCTGCGCCCAATGCATAGGCCATTTGAGAATCGCCCAACACCGAGACCATAATGACGGGGATGCGCGCGAGATCGGGGTCGGCCTTCAACCGGCTGAGAGCCGCCCACCCGTCCGTACGCGGCATGATCGCGTCTAAGGTAATAATCGACGGTCGAAGCTCCGCGGCTAGGCGGAGAGCTTCCTCGCCATCGTGCGCCATCGCAACACGGTAACCGCTCTCCTCTAAGCTGCGCTGGAGCATTTCGCGCGCCGTAGGATCGTCATCGACGACGAGCGCCAGGGGACGAGACGAGAGGCTTGCTTTTGCGCTTTCACCGGGGATCGTCGAAGCCTCCTCGGTCGCGTTCACGGCGACGATCGGCAAGCGCATCGTGAACGTGGAGCCGACGCCCAAGGTGCTTGCTACGAAAACGTCGCCTCCCATCATCCGGCAGAATTTCCGTGTTATGGCAAGGCCAAGGCCGGTTCCGCCGTATTGCCGAGTGATCGTGGCATCGGCTTGCGAGAATGCCTCAAAGAGCCTCCCCAGTTGTTCCGGCGTCATGCCGATACCATTGTCCTCGACTATAAAATCGATCCAGTCCCCATCGACGGCAACGCGCATCTGTATCGTGCCCTCCTTAGCAAACTTGCAGGCGTTGCTTAGGAGATTCAGCAGCGATTGTCGCACCTTCATAAGGTCGGAGTGAATCGGCGGAAGGTCTGCGGGACATTCGAACTTTAGGGTATTTGAATTTTTGGCAGCGAGCGGCGTGATGGTCGAAATAACGTCGCGGAGCATTGCCTCGACCTCGATCTTCTCGATGCTTATCGTCATTTTACCGGCTTCAATTTTCGAAATGTCGAGTACATCGTTAATCAGCCCGAGCAGATGCTTGCCGGCAGAGCGAATTTTATTGCTATCGTCAACCATACGAGCCTCGCCCATCTCCGCTAATTCCTCGGCGAGCATCTCCGAATAGCCAATGATGGCGTTTAGGGGCGTGCGCAACTCGTGGCTCATGTTCGCCAGGAAGGCGCTCTTGGCCGTATTGGCTTCCTCCGCGGAACGTTTTGCGATCGTAAGTTCGTTTTCGAAGCGCTGTCGTTCGGTAAGGTCGTGGATGATTTCGATGGCCCCGATCATGGATCCATCAGCATCGTAGAGCGCGCGGGCGCGAGCTTGAATGTAGAGGGTATGATCGATAAACGGGAAATCGATTTCGACCTCTCCGGAGAGCACGCCGCCGTCTTCGCGGCGCAACCAAGCATAGTCTTGCGCTAATTCATCGTCGGGCTTTTCAATGAGGTCGATAACGATCGGTCGACGCTCACCGTAAAACGGGACCGCGTACTCGTGATCCCCTTTCCCGAGCATCTTGTCGGCCTCTACGCCGGTCATTTTCACCAGCGCCCTATTCCACGCCACTACTTTGCGTTCGTGGTCGATGACGAAGGCTGCATCAGGAAGTGCGTCGATGACGCCCGCTAGCCGCAGATTCGACGACGCCACCCCCTCCTCGGCCCTTCGACGCTCGGTTTGGTCGCGGATCGTCTCGATCGCACCGATGATATTGCCCTGCGAATCGCGTAATAGCGCGGCGCTGCCCTCAAACCACATCTCGCGGTGCGGCCACCGTATATATCCATCACCCAGCAACGCATCGCCGACCCGTCGAACGTGTTGATATTTCGAAATTTCCTGGTCAGGTGAAAAAAGAAGATCGATGAGGATCGGTCGCCGTTCTCCGTAGAACGGTATTGCGTATTCGTAGTTGCCTTTTCCGAACATATCTTCGGATTTGACGCCGGTCATCACCTCGGCGGCGCGGTTCCATGCCGTAATACAACCTTTGGTGTCGATTGCAAACGTTGCATCGGGTAAGTTATCAAGAATGGCGGCAAGCTGGTGTCGTTGCTCCTCAAGCGCCGCCGCCTCGCGTTTGCTCTCGGTGATGTCGATCATCCAGACCAAAACCCCCGGCACGCCTTCATAATCACCGGGCATAAACGTCACCGAGATGTCGCGAATTTCGTTCCCGCCGGGAGCATACATTTGTATTTCGACATCCCTGACTATGCCGCCGGTTGCGACGCGCGCCGCGATTGCGTCGCGTTCCACGGGATCCACATAGAGGTCTCTGCTCGATTCGCCGACGTGCACGTTAATCAGTTCGTGCAAGCGCGCATTTGCGAAGCGCACGACGCCGTCGGTCGATATTCCCACCCCGACCGGTGCCGTATCGAGTATCGATTGCAGGCGCCGGAGGTCCTCAACGGTTGACATATATTATGCTCCTTCCGCGAGAAGGAACGTCTCCGCCTCGCCCTTGCCTTTAATCGTGATGCGCCCTCTGGATTCCAGCGGGAAGCGTCCATCTAAGCGGCGCGCCGTCTCTGCGGAGAGGTGGATGCGGCCGGGAATCCCGTGCGATTCCATGCGCGAAGCGACGTTGACGGTGTCCCCCCAAACGTCGTAAGCGAACTTATGCGATCCGATGATCCCCGCCACCACCGGTCCCGAATGGAGGCCAACCCGGATATGGAAATCGTGCCCGCTCTCGCGCCGAACTTCACGTGTCGCCGCCAGCAACGCCCGTGCTAGACCGAGGCTCGCTTCGGCGTGATCGTTTCGCGGTTCAGGGAGCCCGGCTGCGGCCATGTAGGAATCACCGATTGTCTTAATTTTCTCGATGCCGAAGCTTTTCGTCGCTTCGTCGAATGCGGAAAATAGTTGATTGAGCGCATCGACGAGAACTTGAGCGCTGATCGTACTCGACATCGTAGTGAAACCGACAACATCGGAAAAAAGGATCGTTACATCCTCGAAGCGGTCGGCAATTTGTAATTCGCCGTCACTCAATCGTTTTATTATCCCCGATGGAAGGATGTTGAGCAGAAGTCCCTCGCTCGTGCGTTTCTCTTCCTCGATTTGTTTCAAGTACGAACGTTCGCGATCTTGGGCTTGCTTTCGCTCCAATAAGGCATCAACGCGAACCGAAAGCAGCGTCGGATTGACCGGCTTTGGAAGGTAGTCGTCGGCGCCGGCCTCGATGCATCGGACGACCATCTCCATCTCGTGAAGGGCCGAGACCATGATCACCGGAATCCCCGCGAGTTCCGGTTGGATTTTGAGGCGAGCGAGCACCTCGATCCCACTGATGCCCGGCATCATCAAGTCGAGTAACACGAGGTCGAACGCCGTGCCGTCCATCATGGCGAGCGCCGCGAACCCATCGTGAGCGGTCTTCACGTTGTGCCCTTCTTTTTGCAACCGTCGAGCCAGGAGGTCTCGGTTGGATTCATTGTCATCGACCACCAAAATGTGCCCCGGCAACGCTTTCCGACGGAGGCTCTCTGAGAGGGGGCGGATCACCGTTTCAAGGTGAGTCACCATCTTTGATGCCTCGGCCTCCGGCATTGCGTCCAACGGCGCATTCTCGATGTGCGTGAAATCAATGATGGATTCGAGACGGCTCAAAAGCAGGGTCGTCTCAGCCAGAAGTTTCGAAAGGTCGGCGACGAGAGCGGGATCGAGCGCATCTTCGATCAGCATTTCGCTATAGCCCTTGATCGCATTGAGCGGCGTGCGTAGGTCGTGTCGGATGGTGGATTGTGCGCTATCGAGCTCCGGGCCGTCGAGAAGAGCGAGACTCGTATTGGAGTCGAGCAAGCGACCGGAGAGTTCGTGGAGTTCCAGCGCCGATGCGTTGATGCGCCCAAGATCGGAGACCACCTCGGCCTCGCGACCGTCCGCTTCTTCGCAAAGCATCTCGCAATAGCCGACGATCGCCGTTACGGGAGACATCAACTCTTGGCGCATGTGTGCCAAAAGCGCATTGCGCGTCCAACGACGATCCTCTTCCATGAAACTACATCTACGACGTCGAGGTGCCCAGCAATTCTTCGATTTTACCCAAGAGGCGGGGCAACTCGATAGGTTTTGTATCGTAGTCGTCACAACCGGCTCCCATGGCGCGATCCTGATCCCCAGTCATCGCGTGTGCAGTCAGCGCGATTATCGGAATGCGCTTCAGGGTGTCGCTGGATTTGATACGGCGGGTTGCTTCCCAGCCATCGATCTTCGGCAAGTCCATGTCCATCAAAATGATGTCAGGCGCCTCGGATGTCGCCATGGAAACACCTTCTTCGCCGTCGACGGCAATCACGACATCGTACCCTTTTCGAAGTAAGCGTCGAGAAAGCATATCTCGATTCATTTCGTTATCTTCAACTATAAGCACTTTCACTTGCGATAATCCTTCGAGGCGTAGTCTGTCTCGGCACTCGCGATTGAAGGCAATGACCGTTGCGAGCTGCCGACAGAAATAAATATAGCGACACCGCTTTCCCGAAGCATGCCCCCGTCGTCATCGGGTGTTCCCTTTCGGGCTATATGTGGGGAGGGGAACACCGTTCCTTCCAGGCCGGAGAACGAGCGTTGAGAACCGGTACGTTTGTCTCACGCAAACCGGGTAATTTGCATCAATTTGTCGGCAACAAGTGTGGTGTTGGTATCGTCCTGTAAAATGCCGGCGCCAAGAAGTCGCTACCATACCGAAATGAGGAAACGACGGTGGGATCGGTTTAATCGCAACATGCTCCGAGGTATCACGTCACACGAGGATCACGGTCTTGGAAAGCAGTAGCGGACAGATCATGAAGGGACTTACGGCACTTGTCTGCACGTCCGGGCTCTTGATCTCGGTCTCCCCGCCGAGCGTTTCAGCAAAACCTGCGAGCAAGATCGATACGTGCCTCGTAGGGCGCTGGGTGTTGAAGAGGATGTGGTACCGCGCGCACGGGCCGGGTCTTTCGACAACAGAAAAGAAGGCGCTGGCTATCGCTGGCCTTTCCGGAGCGACGATGACGATCCGCAAGAACGGATATACGACGGTTGTTTTAACGGGATCGGCGCCGTACATAGGGCACGATATCAGCCAGCGGCTGGTCGGCACCGAGACTTTTTTTATCGATGCAAGGAAAAGGCATCCGGATGTCGGATTCGGTGACGAATTACTTCCCGATCGTTTCCATACAGACTATGGCGCTTCGGACATACTCTCGCCGATCCACACGAGCATCATCGACACGCGAACTGTAGATTACCCTCCTAGTACCCGAACGTATCAGGTCAAGGATTTCTTCGGTGCCTTTTACTACACATGCAGCAAATCGACGCTCACGATGGATATTGACCGTTCCGAGGACACCTCCTGGACCGTTGGTCGAATGGCGACATGGAACCGAGTCGGACCTTGACCGGCTGGAGTCAGCTCGCCCGCGTGGGCGCCTTGCTGCTTAGCGGCGAAGGGATCGAGAGTGCCGCAATCGATCGCGACGTCGCCTGCTTCTCTCGCGTCGTCTGCGCTGGAGTGCGGACGAATGCCGACGGAGCCGCAGTATCCCACGCGCCGGAACGCGAGGTCGGTGCTGCAGTGAGGATCGTCGACCTCTATCGGGAAAAGGGCCAATGACCGACCACGAAGCTCTTCCTGAAAAAATAGCTACGATGGGCTATAAACCCTCGCGCTTTAACGCCATGCGCACGATCGACGGCATGTTACTACTGAGTAATAGCTTCACCGGCGCAACGGTCGCATGTGATCCCGAAGAATCATTGCTCGTTAAACGCGCGCTGCGGTACGTCGCATGCGGTGAACCGATGTCGACCGCCACAAGCCTGCTCCTCGAACAGGGTTTTCTCGTTCCCGAGGATCGTGACGAGCCCGCTGCAATTGACGCGCTACACCGTGCGCTCAACGACACGCGGTCTTTGGAACTCATCATTATGCCGACCGAAGACTGTAATTTTCGTTGCACCTATTGTTACGAAACGTTTTCGAAAGGCACCATGCTGCCAATGACGCGCGACCGCGTTAAAGCCTTTCTCAAGCGGAACGCCCCGCGACTCGATTATCTTCGAATCGCGTGGTTTGGCGGCGAACCGCTGCTGGCTTATCCCGTCATGGTCGAGATCGGGGAGTACGCGCGCGCTCTCTGCGAGACCCTTCAAGTGCGATTTGCATCGAGCATTACCACCAACGGGTCGCTCCTCGACGCGGAAAAACTAACATTTTTCCATCGAACGCAGTGCAATCATTACCAAATTACTCTCGACGGAACGCAAGAGGCGCACGACAGAACGCGACCATCAAAAGATGGGTCAGGGACGTTTGCCGCCGTCTGGGCGAGCTTGTTACTCCTCAAAGCATCGCCCGTTCAACACGACGTATTAGTTCGCGTAAACGTCCACGCGGATAACGAAGATGCTGTGCGACAACTCACCGAGCAGTTTAACGGCGCATTCGGCCAAGATCGACGATTTACACTCGACTTCCATACGATTTGGGACGGAGGACGATCGTCGGACACGGGGATCCAACAGCTTCCGGATCGCGAGGCGTCGTTGCAAACACTGCGTGCCTACGCACTCGAGAAACACGCTCGCGATTGTGTCGGCTTCAATGCTTTCGGCCCGGGCTCGCGGTACTGTTACTCCGGACGGTCGAATTCATTGGTGATCGGTTCGGACGGGACCCTTTATAAGTGCACGCTCGCCTTCGATGATCCGCGTAATGTTATTGGGGAGTTACAACGCGACGGAGAAGCCGTAATCGACCCGGTGAAGTTCGCCCGTTGGACCTCGCAATCGGATTACCGATCCGACGCGGTGTGCGGCACGTGCTTCTACGTACCCAGCTGCATGGGCGCGTTCTGCACCTTCACGCGCATCGTGGAAGGAGCGCGCCCATGCCCTCCGGAAAAAATCGATCTGGCCGCGACCTTCCGAACCGCGCATGCCGTCTACGGCGCCATCGGGAGGTCAGCCGAGCAGTCGCAAGGAGAGCATCCATCATGACGATCGTGCAACCCGCCGCTATCCCCGTCGAAACGTCCGCCGTGCTCGTTCCACCCGTGCCGGTGAAACGATCGCCGCACGGACGTAGCATCCCACACGCAACAAAATAAACGATAAATGAACGCACCTCCCTAAAGGGGATTGGTTGCTCGTCGATCCGCGAGTGGTCGCTCGCCGACTTTCGTGAAAAGACGCTCGAGATCGGTACGAACGGCCTGAGTGAAAATACCGTGAAACGATACATTACAACATTCATTCTGGTGGCTTTCGCATCGTTGAATTTGACCGCGAGCGCACGCGCTAGGGTGGAACCTACCTCTGCCGCGACCTTGGCCGCAGTCCAAGAATGGGTCGGGCCATATTCGTTCACATACACGCAACAGGAAAGAGATTCGAACGGGAGGCTGTGGGGGACGGAAACGGAGACCGAGAGTGGGGAGGCGACGTTCACGTTCTTCGCTCCCTCACCCCCGGGGGCTGAATATAGGGGGACAACCACGCAAGAGCTTTCGTCGTTCAAGGGGACTATCGTAAGCCCCAGGTGCGGATCCCGACGGGAGTGGGCCCATGGAACGGCAACGCAGGCTACGGAGCTGTATATCAGCCGCTCGTCTTACGAATGGCACCTTATGGGCTACCGGGTAAGACAAGCCGGCAACCGCGATCGGTGCGGTACGAAGCCGGCGAAACATCGATCGATCGGTGGATTTGCAGAAGCGCGTTTTGTCCCGCTTCCGTCATCCCTCGAACTGTGCGGTACAGTAGACGTGAGAACGGGCGGCCGCACGGGAGGTAGCAGGCAGTTGACCGGCTCCTGGGCCTTCTTCCCAGAGGGTCGACTACCCAAAGGAGAGTTGCTGCGTCACCTTTCGAACGGGTGTGCGCATATCGTCCAAGGCAGATCTAATTACTACGGCTTATAAAAACGGAGGAGAGGATGATGCATTCCGATCGGCATGTTACGGTGGTTACGACTCTCGTATTGGGAACGCTGCTCGCAGTTTCTGCAGCGCCCGCGACAAGCCAGTTCGGGCGAAATCTCGTCACGAACGGCGGCGCGGAAGCCAATGTCGGCGCAGCAAACAGCACACAGATTGTAAAGCCGTCCGCCTGGACGACGACGGGGCAGTTCACGGTCGTACAGTATGGCATACCCGGCGGCTTCCCCGACGAGAATTCACCCGGCCCTAGGCACCGCGGCAAGAATGATTTCGAGGGCGGCAATGCAGCGAAATCGACCGCGACCCAAACGATCTCTCTTGGGCCGTCGCTCGCCGAAATCAAAACCGGGAGCGTGCGATACACATTTTCTGCCTGGCTTGGTGGTTGGTCGAACCAAGATGACCATGGAACGGCAACGATCACCTTCCGTAATACATCAGGCGCATCGGTTGGGAGTGCGACGCTTGGACCGGTGACGCCCGAGCAGCGCCACGACGTCACCGGTCTCTGGTATCGGTCGACGACGGGACGCGTGCCGAAGGCCGCAACGCAGGCGCAGGTAACGATCGTCTTTACGCGCTTCGAAGGATCCTACAACGACGGTTCGGCCGACAACATCTCGCTCGTACTTAGATCGGCGAAATGAAGTAGACCGGAGTTCTTTCTCGGTTATGACTCGTGGTCTGACTGTGTCCGGATTCTTGTGTGATTTCGAGCACCTCGGCACCTGGGACGGGCGAATTGCCCTGGCAAGTGGCTCGACGAACTATTGACACAGAGGGTCGCAGCAGATATGCGCGAGTTCGTGCGCTAGCGAGTAAGCCCGTGGCGATGCACGGCCTCACCGATGAGCGCCATTAGGAGAAGTGTAACGGCCGCTGCGGGCAGGGCGACGTCGGCATAACCGGGTGCGTGGTACGGCAAATGGTTAAAATCGAGATTCGTTAATTCAAAAGCAACGGCGAAGACGCCGACAATTTTCCCGACGCGCGAACGGAATGCGAGTATAGCAGTCGCAAACATTGCGTTCAAGAAGAACAAGATGACGAGCTGGAATGGCACCACTCGTTCGTTCTCGCTTAGAATCCGAATTCCGCCGCGAGGTGCGGGAGCAAGGCATCGCGGGCTTGCGCGAGCGAGACCTCGTGCCCGAGTTCGTGCGAGATCGAGGTGATGCCGCGGTCGAGAAGACCGCACGGGTTGATGAGGCGGTCGTAATCGAGCGCGGTGCTGACGTTGAGCGCGATGCCGTGTAGCGAGACCATCTTTTGCACCGCGAGTCCGATCGCACAGATCTGGTTGCGCCCGACCCAGACCCCTGCATGTTCGCTCCAACGCTCGGCAACGATGCCGAAGTCAGCGCAGGTTGCGATGACCGCCGCTTCGAGCGAACGAACCAGCGGCACGACTTCGCGAAAGCGCTCGAGCTTGCGGATCGGATAGACGACGAGTTGCCCCGGCCCGTGATAGGTGACGTCGCCGCCGCGTTCGATTTCGACGATATCGACGCCGCGTGCGGCGAGAAGTTCGGGCGAGAGCAGGACGTTTTCGCGCTTTGCATTTCGCCCCAGTGTAATGGTCGGCGTATGCTCCACGAAGATCCAGGTCTCGGGCTCCTCACCCGCGCGCACCGCTTCGTGTAAGCGGTGCTGGATCTCCCAGACCTCGCGGTACGGGCGCAGACCCAAATCGAGGATCCGCGCCGTTCCCAACGAGCTTTCTATTTTGCGGCTCCGACCGGCGCCTTCGGTTTGGGATTGACGATATGAATCGCCTTACCGTGCGCGGCCTCCGCGGCATCCATGATGCCTTCGGTGAGCGTAGGATGCGGGTGGATCGAGAGCCCGATATCCTCCAACGTTGCGCCCATCTCCAGCGCGATCACGCCTTCGCCGATTAACGATTCGGCCTGCGGAGCGACGATGTGCATGCCGAGCAGTAAATCGGTCTTCGCGTCGCCGACGAGTTTGATGAGCCCATCGCTTTCGTTCATCGTGCGCGCGCGTCCGCTCGCTGCGAGCGGGAACTTGCCGATCCGCACTTCGTAGCCCTTCGCCTTTGCATCTTCCTCGGAGAGCCCAACGGTCGCAACCTCGGGATCGGTGTAGACGCAATTCGGGATTGCGATCGGATCGAACGCCGCGCTCGTATCGCCGCCGATAACCTCTGCGGCAACGACGCCCTGTTTCATCGCACGGTGCGCGAGTAAGGGCTGCCCGGTAACATCGCCGATCGCGTAGATATGCGCGACCTTCGTGCGCATGCGCGCATCGACTGCGAGGAAGCCTTTCTCATCGACGGCGAGCCCCGCCGCGGCGAGATTGAGTGCGTCGGTGACGGGGCGACGCCCGACGGCGACCAGCGCCATCTCGAACTCGCGCGTCTCTTCTTTGCCGCCGGTTCCCGCGCCGGCGATCGTTGCCTTAACGCCTTTGGCGGTGGTTTCGAGTGCGGCGACTTTCGTGTCGAGCATGATCTCGACGCCCTGCTTTTTGAGAATCCGTCCGAGCGTCTTCGAAATCTCGAGGTCGCTGCCGGTGAGAATCTGCGGCAGCGCTTCGACGACGAGTACCTGCGCGCCCATGCGGGTGTAAACCGTCGCAAACTCCAGACCGATCACGCCGCCGCCGATGACGAGCATCGTCTTCGGGATCTGCTTGATGCCGACCGCATCGTCGGAGTTGATGATGCGTTTGCCGTCGCGCGGCCATGCCTTGATATCGATCGGTGCCGAGCCGGTTGCGATCACGACGTGGGCGGCTCGGATCCGCTCGTTGCTTCCATCTTTGCCTTTGAGCGCGATCTCGTTCGGCGAGACGAACGATGCTTCGCCGTACATGAACTGCACGTTGTTCGCTTTGAAGAGCGTCTTGACGCCGCCGACGTTCGAGGCGACGACATCGTTCTTGAATTTTTCGACTCCGGCCCGATCGACCGTCGCCTTGGGAACCTTCAACCCGATCGCTTCAGCGTGGTCGATGTGGCGAATCACTTCCCCGACATGCAACAGCGCTTTCGTGGGGATACAGCCCCAGTTCAGGCAGACTCCGCCGACTTCGTCGCGATCGACGCAGATAACGGATTTCCCAAGTTGGCCGAGCCGGATGGCGGCATGATAACCGCCGGGGCCCGCACCGATGACGACGGCATCGACCTGATGTTCGGCCACGAAAAGACTCCTTACGCGCAGGCGTGGATGATGGGTAGGTACCCCTCGATTATTCCGCCGCGGAAGGCGGCGGGCCTCCGTGGTACAATTGGCTCCATCCATGAGTAAGATTGGTGCGCCCAACCTGCCCCTCCAACTCGACCGCGATTCGATCGTGCCGCTCTACCGGCAGCTTTACGAAGGGCTGCGCGAGGCGATTCTCTCCGGTTCGCTGCCCGAATCGACGCGCTTGCCCCCCGAGCGTGCGATGGCCGACCGCCTCGAGATCAACCGCAGTACGGTCGTGCGCGCCTATCGCGAGCTCGTCGCCGACGGCCTGCTCGACCAGCGCGTCGGCTCCGGTTCGCGGGTTGCGTCACGCAAGCGCGCCGTCTCGGCGGGAGAGCGCGGGGCGAGCGTCCCATGGTGGGTGACGCTGCCGCCATGGCGCGTCGGCGAGTTCCCGATGGTGCTCGGTGAGCTCGCGGCAAAACAGGAGCCCGGGCGGATATCGTTCGTGCAGGGCGTCGCCCCCGACGAACCCTCGCCGCTCGTCGAGCTTGCGGGATCCTTCGCACGGGTCGCAAGCGATCCACGCTTCATTCTGTCGTACGGGGATTCGGAGGGCTACGAGCCGTTACGCGAGGCGATCGCGGCGCGCATGCGCGCTCGCGGCGCGCGCAGCGTCGTTGCGAAGAACGTCATCGTGCTCACCGGATCGACGCAAGGCATCGCCATCGTCGCCCAGAGCCTTGCCGAAGCCGGCGATGAAATCATCGTCGAATCTCCCTCGTATCCCGGAGCGCTGCAGATCTTTCAGATCGGCGGCCTGCGCGCGATTCCCATTCCCGTCGACGACGAAGGCATGCGCGTCGATCATGTCGAGGCGATTCTGCGTACGCGTCGCCCCCGATTCATCTACACGATGCCGTCGATGCATAATCCGACGAACGTTACGATGAACGCGGATCGGCGCGAGCGTCTCGCGACGATAGCGCGGCGCGCCGGCGTCCCGATCATCGAAGACGATCCCTACGGACCGCTCGCCTCGCATAACGAGAGCCCGCTGCTCGCGCTCGCTCCGGATCACGTCGTCTACCTCTCGACGTTCAGTAAAACCGTCGCACCGAGCTTGCGGGTCGGTTGGATGGTCGCTCCGCGCACGATCGTCGATCGCCTGCTCATGCGCAAACAGGCATACGACATGGCGACGAGCCTCTACGTACAGGCCGCGATCGTCGACTACCTCGAGCGCGGCTACGATGCGCACATCGAACAACTTCGCGAAGAACTCCACCTGCGCCGGAGAATCGCCGACGAAGCGATCGCGAAATATTGGCCCAACGGCGTTCGTGCGATCGGTCCCAGCGGCGGTTTCTATCTCTGGGTCGCGACCCCGCGCGAGATGCGCGCTCGCCCGCTCCTCGATGCCGCCGAGCGCCTGGGTGCATCTTTTCTCTTCGGAGAGGCGTTCTTCGCGAACTCCGGCGGCGATCATAATTTCCGCTTGGCCCTCACTGCGGTCCGGCGCGATGAGATATCCGAAGGTATCCGTCGTATCGGCGAAGCGATGCGTAGTCTGCGCGGATGACCGGGCTTCAGAAACGTCTGCTTGCCTGGTATGCAAAATACGGGCGGGCGAATTTACCGTGGCGCGTCGTGCGAAACCCGTACTACACGGTCGTGAGCGAATTCATGCTGCAGCAAACGCAGGTGGATCGCGTCGTGCCGATCTTCGGAACGTTTATATCGCGTTTTCCGACATTTGCCGCGTTGGCAAAGGGGCCGCGCGCCGAGGTGCTGCGCTATTGGAAAGGGCTCGGCTATAACACGCGGGCAGTTCGCTTGAAAGCGCTCGCCGACGCCGTGGTTGCAAAGTTCGACGGTGAGATGCCGAGTGACGACAAGGCGCTCCTCGAACTGCCTGGTGTCGGTCCCTATACCGTCGCCGCGATTCGCGCGTTCGCCTTTAATTACGACGCGGCAGCGAACGACACGAACGTTCGGCGTATCGTCCATCGAGTTCATTTCGGCATCGAATATCCCGTCAAGGCGAGCACCAAAGAGCTCGAACGGATCGCGCGCGATCTCGTACCCAAAGGCGAGGCGCACGATTGGAATTCGGCGATGATGGATCTCGGTGCGCTCGTGTGCAGCGCTCGCGCTCCCCGTTGTGCGGCGTGTCCGTTGCAAACGCTTTGCGTCGCCGCGCCGATCGATGCGGCGCGCCTCGAGCGCCTGCGCGAAGAGTTCGCCAAACCGACAAGCGCTAAGGACCCGGTTCCGTTCGAATCGACGGCGCGTTTTGCACGCGGCCGCATCGTCGATCGTCTGCGCGAACTACCGCCCGGGGAACGCATTTCGCTACTCGATTTAGAGCGCGAGATCATCGGCATCGTGCCGCCGAATATCGGCGAACGCTTCGACGAGTTAGTGGCCGCGCTAGAAAAAGACGGCGTCGTTGCGCGCGACGGCGATGGGATATCTTTGGCCTGAAGCTAAAAATCGACGACGGCGTCGTAACGGGCCGTCGCCGTTGCGAGGCGAGCACCCGACTCATCGTAAATGCCGAACTCGGCGTAGCGGGGCGCATAGAGATGGATCGAAAGCGCTTCGTGGTGCGAGCGATTTGCGACGCTGTGAAGATCGCGCGCACCGTCGAGCGCATCGCCCTCCCCGACGTGCTGCACGCTGCGTCCGACCAGCCGTAAGCCGGGGCTATCGGCGGCTCTCGCTTCGTCGCTCCGTAGGTAGCGCGCGACGTGCAGCTCGCCTGCAAGCACGCGCGTCGCACAGTAGGAATTGCCGTGGTCGTGAATCGGGGTGGTCGCGCCGGGAAACCATAGTAGTGCCAAGACTTCGAAAGCGTCGCAAGCGAAGAGGCGAGAGCGCGTGTAGCCGATCTTTTTGCGGGGCAGCAGGGGCTCCCAGCGCTCGCGCTCGGCGAGTCGCTCGACGATGATGCGATCGACGTCGAGAGCGGCGATCATGCGACCCACTCCTCGCGGTTGCGCGCGACTCGTTGCGCGATCGCGCGCGCCTGCTCGACGATCTCGGGAACGGCGGTGCTCTCGTAGAGCGCGCCGCGCAGCAGCGGGCCCAACGCGAGCAAGCGTTCGTCGATAAAACCCTCGCCGTCGATCGCTTCGCCGTACGGTGTCGCATCGATTCCCAATCCGAGCGGATCGCGGCGTATCAGGTTGCGGCGTAGCAGGGCGCGTACCAACGGATCGGTGTTGAAGGCGAGATCGCCGTTGGGGCCGGTGCAGTTGACGACCGAGGCTACTCGGAGGCGACGTCGCTCGCCGTGACTGGAGTAATCGATGCGTATTCCGTCGGCTTCGTCGGCAGCCCCGACGATCTCGCCCTGGAGCGGCACGTATCGCCCGGCCCGGCGAAGCGCGGTGACCGCTTCCTCGGTCGCCGGCGGTACGCGATAGCGCAGCGATCCCCAGAGCGGGGCGAGTCGCTCGAGAAATTGTCGACGTTGCGCGTTCGTCCATCCCAGCCAAATGCGCCGCGATGGTTGCCGAAGCGCCTCGGCGATCTCGCGCCAATCGCCGCCGACGGCGATGCGGTCGCGCATCGCCGCGCGCACCGAGCGCAGCAGCGAGAGCGGAGAGCGCTCGTCGATGTTCAGTTCGCGATAGTTGCAGGCGCGTATCGCGGGAACTTCACGGGCGGGAAGATAGCCG
>JAJYRI010000084.1 GCA_021794175.1 bacterium | reverse complement strand
GCCCTGCTTTTTGAGAATGCGCCCGAGCGTTTTCGAGATCTCGATATCGCTCCCGGTGAGAATCTGCGGTAACGCCTCGACGACGAGCACCTGCGCGCCCATGCGCGTGTAGACCGTCGCGAATTCCAAACCGATCACGCCGCCGCCGATGACCAGCATCGTTTTTGGGATCTGCTTGATGGCGACCGCATCGTCGGAGTTGATGATGCGCTTGCCGTCGCGCGGCCACGCCTTCACGTCGATCGGCGCCGAACCGGTGGCGATCACGACGTTTGCGGCGCGGATGCGGTCGTTGCTGCCGTCTTTGCCTTTAAGCGCGATCTCGTTCGGAGAGACGAACGAAGCTTCACCGTACATGAACTGCACGTTGTTCGCCTTAAAGAGCGTCTTCACGCCGCCGACGTTCGCGCTGACGACCTCGTTTTTAAACTTTTCGACGCCGGCGCGATCGACGCTCGCCTTGGGCACCTTTAAGCCGATCGCTTCGGCGTGGTCGATATGACGGATCACTTCGCCGACGTGCAAGAGCGCTTTGGTGGGGATGCAGCCCCAGTTCAGACAGACCCCGCCGACCTCATCGCGATCGACGCAGATGACGGTTTTCCCGAGTTGGCCGAGCCGGATGGCGGCATGATAACCGCCGGGGCCCGCACCGATGACGACGGCATCGACCTGATGTTCGGCCACGAAAAGACTCCTTACGCGCAGGCGTGGATGAGAGGTTGGTACCCGGCGATTATTCCGCCGCGGAAGGCGGCGGGCCTCCGTGGTCCAATTGGATCCATCCATGAGCAAGATTGGTGCGCCCAACCTTCCCCTCCAGCTCGATCGGGATTCGATCGTGCCGCTCTATCGGCAGCTCTACGAGGGGCTTCGCGAGGCGATCCTCTCCGGCTCGCTACCGGAGTCGACGCGCCTCCCTCCCGAGCGGGCGATGGCCGAGCGCCTCGAGATCAACCGCAGCACGGTCGTCCGGGCCTACCGCGAACTCGTCGCCGACGGCCTCCTCGATCAACGCGTCGGCTCGGGCTCGCGCGTGGCATCGCGCAAGCGCGCCGTTTCGGCCGGCGAGCGTGGCGCGAGCGTGCCATGGTGGGTGACGCTCCCTCCGTGGCGGGTCGGCGAATTTCCGATGGTGCTCGGCGAGCTTGCGGCAAAACAAGAGCCGGGGCGTATCTCGTTCGTTCAAGGGGTCGCCCCCGACGAGCCCTCGCCGCTCGCCGAACTCGCCGGCTCCTTCGCGCGCGTGGCGAGCGATCCGCGGTTCATTCTCTCGTACGGTGATTCCGAGGGCTACGAACCTCTGCGCGAGGCGATCGCGGCGCGCATGCGCGCTCGTGGAGCGCGTAGCGTCGTAGCGAAGAACGTCATCGTGCTCACCGGGTCCACGCAGGGCATCGCGATCGTCGCGCAGAGCCTCGCCGAGGCGGGGGACGAGATCATCGTCGAGTCGCCCTCCTATCCCGGCGCGCTCCAGATCTTTCAAATCGGCGGATTGCGCGCGATTCCCATTCCCGTCGACGACGAGGGCATGCGCGTCGACCACGTCGAGGCGATCTTGCGCACGCGCCGCCCGCGCTTCATCTACACGATGCCGTCGATGCACAATCCGACCAACGTGACGATGAACGCCGATCGTCGCGAGCGGCTCGCAACGATCGCCCGGCGCGCGGGCGTTCCCATTATCGAAGACGATCCGTACGGGCCGCTCGCCTCGCACCACGAGACGCCGTTGGTCGCGCTCGCTCCCGATCACGTCGTCTACCTTTCGACCTTTAGTAAGACCGTCGCTCCGAGTCTGCGGGTCGGGTGGATGGTCGCGCCGCGCACGATCGTCGATCGACTGTTGATGCGCAAACAAGCGTACGATATGGCGACGAGCCTCTACGTCCAGGCGGCGATCGTCGATTATCTCGAACGCGGCTACGACGCGCATATCGAGCAACTTCGAGAAGAGTTGCATCTCCGTCGAAAAATCGCCGATGAAGCGATCGCAAAATATTGGCCGAACGGCGTGCGAGGGATCGGTCCGAGCGGCGGCTTTTATCTCTGGGTTGGGACGCCGCGGGAGATGCGCGCTCGTCCCTTGCTCGATGCGGCCGAACGCCTCGGTGCCTCGTTTCTCTTCGGCGAGGCGTTCTTTGCCAATTCCGGCGGCGATCACAATTTTCGCTTGGCACTCACGGCGGTCCGGCGCGACGAGATCGCCGAGGGCATCCGCCGCATCGGCGAAGCGATGCGAAGCCTGCGCGGATGACCGCACTCCAGAAGCGCCTTCTCGCTTGGTACGAAAAATACGGGCGGGCGAATTTACCATGGCGCGTCGTGCGCGACCCGTACTACACGGTCGTGAGCGAATTCATGTTACAGCAGACGCAGGTCGATCGCGTCGTGCCGATCTTCGGAACCTTTCTGTCGCGCTTCCCTACGTTCACGGCGTTGGCGAAAGGGCCGCAAGCGGAGGTCGTGCGTTATTGGAAAGGGCTCGGCTATAACACGCGAGCCGTGCGTTTGAAGGCGCTCGCCGACGCAGTCGTCGCGAAGTTCGGCGGCGAGATGCCGAGCGACGAGAAGCTGCTGCTCGAATTACCGGGAGTCGGCCCCTATACCGTAGCGGCGATACGCGCATTTGCTTTTAATTACGATGCGGCGCCGGTCGATACGAACGTGCGCCGCATCGTGCATCGGCTCAACTTCGGCATCGAGTATCCCGCCAAGGCGACGACCAAAGAGCTCGATTTGCTCGCGCGCCAACTCGTGCCCAAGGGCAAGGCGCACGATTGGAGCTCGGCGATGATGGACCTCGGCGCGCTCGTCTGCACGGCGCGCGCCCCGCGATGTCCGGCATGCCCCCTGCAAACGCTCTGCGTCGCCGCTCCGGTCGATGCAGCGCGCCTCGAGCGGTTGCGCGAGGAATTCGCCAAGCCCGCCTCGGCGAAAGAGCCGGTGCCCTTCGAACTGACGGCGCGTTTCGCGCGCGGGCGTATCGTCGATCGTCTGCGCGATCTGCCGGCTGGGGAGAAGATCTCGTTGCTCGATTTAGAGCGAGAGATCGTCGGCGTCGTCGCCCCGGAGGTTGGAGAGCGTTTCGACGAATTGGTCGCGGCGCTCGAAAAGGAGGGGATCGTCGCGCGCGACGGCGACGAGATCTCGTTAGCCTAGAACGGCGTCGTAACGCGAAGATGCGAGCGAGCGGCGCGCGCCCGACTCATCGTAGATTCCGAAGGCCGTAAAACGGGGCGCGTACACGTGAAGCGAGAGCGCTTCGCGCGAACCGGGATTCGCCACGCTATGAAGCTGCCGCGCGCTTTGCAGCGCGTCGCCGTCGCCGGCTCGTTGAACGCCGCGCTCGACGAGCCGCATAGCGATAGCGCCTGCCTCCTCGGTACGCTCGTAGCGCGCGACGTGGAGCTCGCCGGCGAGGACGCGCGTGGCACAGTAGGAGTCGCCGTGGTCGTGAATCGGCGTGAGCGCTTCCGGAAACCACAGGAGCGCTAAAACTTCGTAGGTATCGCAAGCGGTGAGGCGCGTCCGCGTGTAGCCGGTTCTGCGCCGCGGAAGCAACGGTTCCCATTGAAGGCGGCGCTCGACGTGCTCGGCGACGATGCGATCGATCTCGATCTCGGCGATCACGCGACGCATGCCTCGAGATCGCAGGCGATGCGCTGGGCGATGGCGCGAGCCTGCTCGGCGATCTCCGGCACGGCGGTCGTTTCGTAGAGAACGCCGCGCAGGAGCGGCCCGATGGCGAGCAGGCGTTCGTCGGCGAGTCCCTCGCGATCGATCGCTTCGCCCTGCATCGTTGCGTCGAGTCCCAAGCGCGTCGCGTCGGGGCGTATCAGGCCGCGTTCGAGCATCGAACGAAGTAGGGGGTCGGGATTCGAGCGCAGCTCTCCGTTAGGTCCGGTGCAATTCAGGACCATCGCCACGCGCAGGCGGTGGATCTCTCCGTCGACGCGATAATCGACGATGAGTGCGTCGCGCTCTTCGCTCGCCGCAACGATTTCGCCCCGGAGGGGCACGTAGCGTCCGGCGGCGCGAAGTGCGGCGACGGCGTCGTCGGTCGCCGGCGGAACGCGATAGCGTAACGATCCCCAGAGCGGGGCGAGGTGATCGAGGAATTGCCGGCGCTGCGCGATCGTCCAGCCGATCCAGATTCGCTGCGAGGGGCGCCGGATCGCCTCGGCCACCTCTCGCCAGTCGCCGCCCATCGCGACGCAACGTTGCATCGCCTCGCGGAGCGAACGGAACATTCCGAGCGGCGTACGTTCGTCGAGGCCGAGTTCCTCGTAGCGAAGCGCGCGAATTTCGGAGCGTTCGCGGGCGGGGAGAAAACCGTGCCGGGCGATGGTGAAGGTGGTTCCGCTTCGGTTCGCGAGGGCGCGCGCGGCGACGTGGTCGATCGCGGTGAGGCCGTTCCCGATGCAGAGCATATCCCCGTCGGGGATCTCGGCGATCGGAACGCGCCAGGGATCGCCGACGTATCGCGCGCTGGAACGGAGTTCGCTCGGCAAAAACTCATCGGCGGGGCGCGCGTTCCCCATCGCGAGGACGACGCTTCGCGCGCGATATCGAACGCCGCGATCGTCGCAGAGCAGAAAGCCGCCGCGCGTTCGCTCGATATCGACGACCGAAGATCGCTCGATGGCGACGTTCGCGCGCCCGAATGCGGCCGCGCGCAACGTCTCGCCGACGTACTCGCCGAAGCGCTCTCGCGTAATAAACGTTCCGGGAGCGCAGCGCAGCGAGCGCGCGAGGTGCCCGGCGTCGTCGGCGACGACGCTCATCGCACTCGCGGGACCGTTCATGAACCAGATCGGCGATCCCGCACCGTACGCCGCGCCGCGTCCGGGGGATTCGGGAGAGAAGAGGCGGACGCGCGCGTGCCGGGCGTAGCGCGCGCACGCGATCGTCGTTGCCGCCCCCGCGAGGCCCCCGCCGATTATTGCGACGTCGTCGGCCTCTCGCTCGCCCCTCATCGTAGGTGGTTCATCGGCAGGTTCGTTACCGCGATTGAGCGCAGAGTATCCCGCGTGGCCGAAATTCCGTTTCCCAAGCGTAAAGTTTCGCGGGCGATCGCGCGCGAAGAGCTCGCCCTGTTGGAGGCCGCGTATCCGCACGCGGTCACCGCGCTCGTTTATCGGAATCCGTTCGAATTACTTGTTGCGGTGATCCTGTCCGCGCAGTGTACCGACGCGCGCGTGAATCTCACGACGCCCGCGCTCTTCGCCGCCTATCCGACGCCGAAGGAGTTGGCAGCGGCGAGGCTATCGGATGTCGAGCGTTCGATTCAATCGTGCGGTTTTTTTCGAACGAAGGCGAAAAATATCATCGCCGCGGCGCGTGCGCTCGTCGACCGCCACGGTGGGCGCGTACCCGAAACGCGCGAGGAGCTCGAAGCGCTCCCCGGAGTCGGGCGCAAGACCGCGAGCGTCGTGCTCTCGGTCGCCTTCGGCGAAGCGGCGTTTGCGGTCGACACGCACGTCTTTCGCGTCGCCCATCGGCTGGGGCTGACGACCGGAACCACGCCGCTCGCGGTGGAGCGCGACGTCACCGCACTCCTGCCGAAAGCGCAGTGGAAACACGCGCATCATTGGTTGATCTTGCACGGTCGCGCCATCTGCAAGGCGCCGACGCCGCTCTGCGAGCGTTGTCCGGTTCGCGCGCTCTGTCCGAGCGCGCCGATCGTTGCTAGAACGAAAGCGGCCCGGGCGAGTCGAGGTGCGGCGGGCGTGGGAGCTCGGCGTCGCGTGCGATCGATTTCAAAAGCATCGAAGGCGTGATCGCCTCGCCGTAACCGCTCTCGGTCGAAACTTTCGAGACGTCGATCAAACTCGGGATCGCGAGGTCGGGCACGAACTGATACTCGCCGTCGAACTCGAGGCCGCGCATGCGAACCAACTCGGTACTCGCGTCGAGTTCGAGAGCGATGCGATACTCGCCGAAACGTAGGCGCAATCGCAACGGACGCTCGAGCCGAACCAACCGAACGCCGTTTCGCTCGCCGAGAATTGAATTCAAACGTTTAATTCCCATCGCGAGCGCATCGCCGAAGGCGCGCAACGAAGCTTCCGCTCCGCCTTCTCCGCGCTCGAGGCGGATCTCGTCGGTCGTATCGATGAGTTCGCCGAGGGCGCGTCGCGCGCGAATCTGTTCGGCTGCGGCGACGATAGGGTTTCGAGCCGTGAAATCGGGATTCATGGGATCTGCCATAGAGAAAGTATTGCCACGCGGATACGCGAAAGTCCCGCGAATGAAGCTGCTGCAGAGTACCTCCGTTCTCGCAATGTTGCTGATGGCGGGTATCGCCGCCGCTCCGGCCCAGGGCGCGCTAACGGCGTCCTGGGCGTTTGGGAAGGAACCTCCATGGGGACGCCAACCCGCGGCGATCTCGTGGTCTCATGACGGACGGCGCTTCACCTACATTCTCCCGTCGCAGGACCCTTCGGAGCATCTCCCGCTGATGCTGCATGCGCGCGACGGAAGCGCACGGGTGTTGCTCGCGCCCGACCGGTTCGGTAAGCACGGGGCGACGCCGTATAACGCCGGCTGGTCGCCGCACGATCGGCGAATCGCCGTCAGTGCCGGCGGTTCGCTCTACGTCTACACCTTCGCAACCCAGGCGCTGCAAAAAATTGCGAGCGGCGTCTCCGATCCGCAGTGGTCGCCGAATGGGCGCGCGATCGCCTTCGCGAAGAAAGCGAATCTATACGTCGCGACCCTCGGTCCGAAAATAGCGCTCGACCGGTTGACGAACGGTGGCTCCGGGAATGCCGTTCTCGACGGTCAACTCGATTGGGTCTATCCCGAAGAGCTCGGCATAAACCATGGCTTTCGTTGGTCGCCCGATGGTTCGAAAATTGCGTACCTTCGCTTGGACGAGCGAAACGTTACGCGCTTCCCGCTAACGGATTTTCTTCCGAAGAACGGGCGCGTCAATTATCAGCGATATCCGCTTGCCGGGGAGAAGAACCCGGCCGCGAGCCTCCACGTGGTCGACCTTGCGACGAAAACCGATCGCCTGCTCTACGACGCGGCGCCGAATGATCGGTATATCGCGGCGTTTGCCTGGCGCCCGAAGAGTGACGATCTCGTAACGGAGATTTTGAATCGTCGAGAGCGGTGGCTCCGCGTCGAATCGTTTCCCGGCGACGGTACGGCGCCGACGCTTCTCTATCGTCAGAGTTCGCCATCGTGGGTCGACGTGATCGCGTTACCGACCTGGCTTCCGAACGGATCGTCGCTCTGGGTACTCGATCGCGATAACCTGCGCTCGCTCTACCTACGGAGCGTCGATGGAAGCTTGCGGCGCATAACCGGCGATTACAACCTCGGAAGCGAGTACGCAACCAACGGGCTCGTTGCCGCCGGCAAACGGGGACTCCATGCGTGGGTCTACGCCGACTATCCGACCCGCCGCAATCGCGCGCTGCTGCGGGTCGATCTCCGGAACGGCGCGCTGAAAGACCTTACCGAAGCGCGCGGCGTGCATCGCATCGCCTTCGCTCCGGCGACCCACGCGTACGTCGACACCTACTCCTCGATGAATCGCGTGCCGGAGGTAACGCTCTATCTCCCCTCGCAGGCTCCGCAGGTCCTCGCGGCGGCCGATGCATCCTTGCAATCGATGCTCTTGCCGGTGAAACGCTTCGAGGTTCCATCGGAGTACGGGCCGCTCGATGCCTGGATGATTCGCCCGCCGCACTTCGATCCGCACCGAAAGTATCCGGTCGTCGTGTACGTGTACGGTGGCCCGGCCGCGCCGACCACGACCGATAGTTTCGGCTATACGATGGAATTGATGCACGATCTCTTAGCGCAGGAAGGAATCATCGTGTTCTCGATCGATGGACCGGCCTCGCAGATCGATAACGACCGACACGTTCGGCTGCTGCTGCATAATTTCGGTCCGGGCTCGCTGTTGGGGCAGCGAATCGGCGCTCGCTACCTCGCTTCGCTCCCGTACGTCGATGCGAAACGGATCGGCATTTGGGGCTGGAGTTTCGGCGGCTACGAGACGATCTACGCGCTCGAACACTCCAAGCGCTTCGTCGCCGGCCTCGCGGTCGCGCCGGTAACCGACTGGCATCTCTACGATACGATTTATACCGAGCGCTATATGGGATTGCCGCAGAAACATCCGCACGCGTACGATCGCAGTTCGAACCTGCTCGACGCGGCGCATCTCAACGGTCCGTTGCAGATCATGCACGGAACCAGCGACGACAACGTCCACATGGCGAACACCGTCGCCTTCTTGCAGAAGACGATTTTGGCGGGGCTCACCGACGTGAACGTCATGCTCTTTCCGCGCAAGACCCACTCGATCGCCGGCCTCCTACAGCGCCGCACGCTCTGGGAGCGGATGCTGATCTACTGGCGCTCGATCTTGCACCCGTAGCGCGCGGGGATGGCGCGCGACAAAAAAAGGGGGGCATCGGCGTTTCCGCCGATGCCCTTTGGGGTCTCCCCCGGGTTTACCTTAGGATGATAACGATCGGTTAGCGAACCGGCGGTTTGTGGCCCTTCTTGGCAGCGGCTTTCTTAGCAGCGGCTTTCTTGGCCATCGGCTTCTTAGCAGCGGCTTTTTTAGCCATCGGCTTCTTGGCGGCGGCTTTCTTAGCCATCGTCTTCTTAGCAGCGGCTTTCTTGGCCATCGGCTTCTTGGCGGCGGCTTTCTTAGCCATCGTCTTCTTGGCAGCGGCTTTCTTGGCCGTTGCCTTCGTTGCGGTCTTGGTCGTCGAGGCGGCCATGGCCGTGCCGGTGGCAAGGAAGGACGCCGCGATCAGTGCAGCGAGGAGTTTGCGCATTCTTTCACCCCCTTTGTGCGAAAATTCGTCTCTTAACGTGCCTTAACAACGTTTGAGAAGGGCGGTTAGTTCGCAAAGGCGAGCTAGCGCCCCTTCCCGACCAGATTGCGCGAAATGACCAGGCGCTGGATCTGCTGGGTCCCTTCGTAGATCTGGGTGATCTTGGC
>JAJYRI010000083.1 GCA_021794175.1 bacterium | reverse complement strand
GCCGAGCCTGCCGCCGAGCCTGCCGCCGAGCCCGTGGCTGAATCGACCGTCGAGCCGGTCGCCGAAGCGCCCGCTGCGCCGAAGGGGCCGACCCCCGAACAACTCGCCGCGCGACAGCGCGCCCAGGAGCGTTGGGAGAAGCTCGTTGCGGCGCATGCAAGCGGTGAGAGCCGCGAAGCCCGCGTCAAGTCGCTCGTCAAAGGCGGGCTTCTGCTCGATATCGATGGTTATCGTGCCTTCCTGCCCGCGAGTCAGAGCGGGGAGCAACGCGGCGCCGCTCTCGACCCGTTGGTCGGCACGAAAGTCCAGGTGAAAATTATCGACGTCGACGAAGCGCGCAAACGCCTCGTCGTCTCCCGCCGCCGCGCGCTGACGCAGGAACGGCGCGAGAGTCGCGCCGCCACGATTGCCTCGCTGGAGGTCGGCAAAGAGTGCGAAGCAACGGTCGTGCGCCTTACTGATTTTGGCGCATTCGTCGATCTCGGCGGCGGCGTCGACGCGTTGGTGCCGATGAGCGAACTCGATTTCGAACGGGTGGCCAAGGCCGCCGATGTCGTCAGCGTCGGAGAGAAACTCCGCGTCCGTATTCTCCGCGTCGAGGGAAACGGGAAAAAGATCGCCGCCTCGCGGAAGGCGCTGCTCGCCGATCCGTGGCGCGACAACGCTGCGCTGCTTCGCAACGGCGCAACCGTCGAAGGGACGGTCGTCGCCCTCGAACCGCGGCTCACCGTCGAAGTCGCGCCCGGTATCGTTGGGAATATCTCCGACCGCGAAGCGGATCCCGCCGACTATACCATCGGCGAGAAAGTCGAAGTGACGATTCGTTCGCTCGATATGCGAGCGCGGCGTTTACGTTTGAGCGTTCTCCACGGAACCCCCGCGATGACCACGACCGGATTCGCTCCGCTCGGTCAGGAGCTGCGCCGCTAAGCACAGCTCCCGACCGGTCGCGCCTACCGAAGCATCGTCGGTAGGCCGCCGAGCGGCAGATGCTCGCTCAACGCCGCATTTGCAATTGCTCGCAGCGCCTCGAGATGAGCGCGCGTGAGCTCGTCGAGCCCTTTACGCCCTAAGCCGTTGCTGCTTTCGCTCCGCAGACTGACGAGCTCGGCTCGTGCCAACGCCTGCGCGTCGCTTGGCGCACCCGGCATCGGATGGAGCCACAGCATCGCGAGGCGTTTTGCATAGGCCATCTGGAGATTGCGTTTGATGACGCCGTCGTGCTCGACGACGCCGTTGGCGAGATCCCCGAACATCGTCGCCTGTGCCCACGTGAAGAGATCGGTCAAACTCATCGTCGAGTTGGCGCGATACTTCGTGTGAATGTCGGCGATCCGCTGTAACGTCAACGGAGCAAAGAGCTCGTCGAGCGCTGCATTTTGCGCGGCATTGATCGTTTCGACGACCGGGACATCGTGTCGCGGCGTCGGATTGTAGGCCCAGGTTCCGTTGGTAAACGAGCTCACTTCGGAATAGGTGAGGCTGCGCAGGACGTGGGCATTGAAATTCCACGCGTTGTTATCGAAGAGTTCGCTCGCGAGAAGATTCCACGCACGAACTTCTTGTTTGCGCGGCACGGCCGTCAGCGGTAACGGCGCGTGCGGATCGGTACGCCATGCGCGCGAGAGATATTCGCCGCCGATCGTATGCGCGGCCATCAGCGAGCAGCGCAAATCGTCGGTGAACGGGTAGGTAAAGGCGAGCCGCGCTTCGTCGTAGGCGTGCCCCGGCGAAGGGAAGCGTGCGAGAACCGCGTTCATAAGCCCACGCATCATTCCGATCTGCCCCTCGCACCAATGCAACGGGTGGTCGGTGAGCATGAACTGGAAGACGCGCGGATCGATGGCGTGACCGCCGGCGAAATCGACATCTTCATCGGATGCGAAGCGATAGTACGGATTCGTCCATTTCGACGCCCAGCGTTCGAGCGTCGGCAGTTCCGCTCGCGGCGTCGTCGCGCCGATATAGCCGTACCCGTACTTTATGGCATGGTAGTCGTATGGCCCGAGGACAAGCTGCTCGTAATCGCCTTGCGGCGTACCTTTGGGCCAAAGATTAATGGGATTGTAGGCCATTACCGAGGTCGAGACGCCGTATTTCGAAGTGAAAGCCTTGCTCTGCAGATCTTTCGCCGTGTAGGCCATCGCACTGATGAAGTTGTGCTGCAGTCCGAAGTCGTGGCCGGATTCATGGAGGACCGTCGAGCGTATCGCTTCGAGAACGAATTTTTGCTCGGCGGCGGGAGAATCGGGGAGACCGCGCGCCGGCGCGATCAGGAAACGGTAGGCACGCCCGGCCGTCCCTTCGACCGCGTCGACGTTGATTCCAACGTTGAGCTCTTCACCGGTGCGCGGATCGCCGATGATGAGGGCCTCGGCACCATACTGCGGCTGCGTCGTATCGACCCAGCGCACGACGTTGTACGAAAGATTCTCCGGGTCGGCGTTCGCCGGGAGCTGCTGCACCTGTACCGCATCGAGAATACCGATCTTTTGGAACGCGTCGTTCCAGGTGAGCAGCGCGTCGCGAATGGTCGCGCGGTAGGCGACCGGAACGTCGTTACCGATCGAAAACACCAGCGGATGCGTTGCCACCGACGGTTTTCCCGGCGTCTTCGGCTTAAAGTTCCAACGAAGGATGTAATTGACGTTGCGCGTTTCATGCGTGTCGTTGGCGAAATCGAGGCGAGGAATACTGAAAAAGCCGACCCGCGCGTCATAGATACGCGGGATAAAACCGTCGTGCGGCTCCTGGAGAATATTATAGGTCATCCCAACTTCGATGCTTCGTGGATCGGGCGCGTTGTCGATCGTATTGGGATCGAAGCTCGCCCACGTCTGCCGCACGTGCAGGACGTCGTTCTTCGGAAACGCTTTCCCGCCGCTAAAAAAACTCCGCGAGGGATCGAGGTGATACCCATGCATCGGATTGCGGATCGTCTGCGAGAAGACCGCGTTGTAGTTCGCGATATCGCCGAGAAACGGAGCTGCGGGAATGACGATGTTCCCGGTTTTTGCATCGCGCGCGACAATGGGAACCAGGGCGATAACGGAGGCCGGCATCGACTGCTTCGCAGCGAGCGCCTGCGGCGTGCCGGGATCGGTCTGGGCGATGCGGTTGGGCCACCGCAGCGCGATTTTGCCGTCGGCCTTATCGAACTCGAAGATGCGCGCGGGTGCCACGTACGGCTCGCCGGCGGCCGGGCCGAAGCCCCCGAGCCCGGTCGAAGGAACCGAGGTCTCGACGAACGATTTCCCTATCTGCTTCGGCGAAAGGACGAAGTAATACATCCCTGCCTTTCGCACCAGCGGAATGAGTCCCGGCTGCACCTTCGCGCCTTTGATAAAAACCGCGTACGGGGCGGGCTGCGGCCCGGCGCCCGGCGCCATCTGCGCGCGGGCTACTCCCCCGGACGTAACGGCGAATACTGCAAGCGCTGCCGCACCTGCCATCGCAAAACGACGCACGAAACCTCCTACATAAGTATCCCGATGGGGATACGAGCGAACGATATGGGTCTATCGACGGTGCTTCGCAGCGGCATCCTCGCTCCCCCGCCCGCCCGACCGGCGCTTGGCCGCTCTCATGTGCTAGGCAGAGCGCCGGTGACATGCTATACTGCGCGGGTTTACCCACCCTCGAAAGGTCTGTTTTAGCGATGCGTCGCGTTTTTTCCGTCGCCCTCCTTCTCTCAATGCTCCTACCTCTCGCCGGACGCTCCGCTGCCGCCGCGGGAGCGAGCCGGCCCACGGCTGCCTGCAAAGGGCGGACGCTACGTGCGGTCGCGAGCCGCACCCACGGAAAGGTCAACGCCTGCATCGCCACCTTGCATCGCTTTATTCTCGAAACGACCTACTATCAGAATGCATCGCGCCTCGGCGGCACCGCACTTGCCGCCTTTCCCGAGGCACGGATCCGCTATGGCCTCGCCCCCCGCATCGAAGCCTTCATCGATTATCCATCGGAGATTGCGAAATCCGGGGAGCGCGGTACCGGGGTCTATTTTATGACCGGCGCGGGCGTCGGAGCGAAAGTCGGCCTCGGCGAATTCCACCACGCGTATTTCTCGATCTCCGGAGAAGAGCACCCGCCGCTCGCGGCGCTCGCCAATACGGCGATCGTTCCCGATTCACTGTACAACCTTTATGCGAATTGGTCGCCGGCCCGCTCGTGGCTCCTCGGAGCCTCGCTCGGCAGTTATTCGTACACGCAGAGCAACATCGGTTACGCGCACGTCGTGACGCCGACCGCGGCGTTTTCCATCAGTCACGACCTCAACGCCCGTTACGGCCTCACCGCCGAACTTTCAACGCAGTCGGTCGCCGCGTACGGCGGCAGCGCACAGAGCGCGGGAACGATCGGCATTCAACGCGTCATCAATCCACGCTTGCTCTTCTCACTCGAGATCGGCACGGCGTTTAATGCCAGCGCCGGCAGCAAGCCGCACTACCTCGGCTTCGGGTTCACCTTCCGCTAACGAGAACGTCGGCGTCACGCAATCGCGATGCCGACTCCGCGAACGATCGAGCCGATCCGTCTTGCTTCGGCGACGCCATCGCTCTTCAACGCCGCGAGAAACGCTTCGAGTTCGCCCTGCGGGAGGGCAATCAAAAGCCCGCCCGAGGTCTGCGCATCGGCGAGCGCCAGACGCATCTCTTGCGGGACCGCGTCGCTAAAACGCGCGCCGGCCTCGATGGCTGCGTCGAGATTACTTCTCGTTCCGCCGGGAACGATCTCTTCGCGGGCGAGAGCGAGTACGCCGGGAAGCAACGGAACGCTCTTCGCGTCGATCTCCGCACCGAGCTCGCCTCCAAGCATTTCGCGGAGATGTCCCAACAGCCCAAAACCCGTGATATCGGTCATTGCCGTAACACCGAAGCGCAACGCACACTCTGCAGCGCGGCGATTTAAGGTCGCCATCGATCTCACAGCCGGTGCGAGCTCCTCCGCGCCGATGATATCCGAACGACGGGCGGTTGTGAGAATTCCCGTGCCGATCGCTTTGGTCAGTACCAATGCATCGCCTTCACGCCCGGAGTTATTTCTCAAGATGCGCTGCGGGTGGACGATTCCGGTCACCGCGAGCCCATATTTCGGCTCGTCGTCTTTAATCGTGTGCCCACCGATGATCGCGATTCCCGCATCGGCGGCACTATCGACCCCGCCGCGGAGAATCGCACCGACGATCGCCGGCGACATATCCTCAGGAAATGCCGCGATCGCTAACGCAAAGAGCGGCGTTGCACCCATCGCATAGATATCCGAGAGCGCATTCGCCGCGGCGATCCGGCCATAGTCGTACGGATCGTCGACGATCGGCGTAAAGAAATCCAACGTCGAGACGATCGCGCGTTCGTCGTCGAGACGGTAGACGCCGGCATCATCGGCGCTCGCCGTGCCGACCAGAACGCGCGGGTCGAGAATCGGAGGGAGGTCGCGCAGAACCTGCGCGAGCGCACGTGCGTCGAGTTTCGACGCTCAACCCGCGCAGCTCGAGAGATGGGTTAGCCGCGTGATATCGGTTTTGGTCACCTCGACGCTCGTTAGCGGACGAACAGGGAAGCGACGCTTCCGATAACGACGCCGCCGACAAAGATGATCCCGAAGGTCGCCACGAGTACCTTTCGCGGGAACACCTTTCGCACGATAAAGAGCGACGGCAGGCTAATCGCGGGTAGGGTGACGATCAGCGCGATCGCCGCGCTCGTACTCATCCCGTGCGCGAGCAAGGTCTGCACGATCGGCACTTCGCCGGCGGTGGGGACGACGAAGAATGTCCCGGCAAGCGCGACCAGCGCGGTCGGAAGAATGCCGGCCGTATGGAGCGTCAGTCCGGGCGGAAAGAGAAACGCGCGCAACGCGCCGAGCAGAAAAACGATCGCGATATATCCCGGGAGAATGGCGACGATCTCATTCCACATCTCCTTGAGCCAGGCGAGCGATAGCGTTCGTGCGTTCGCATCCGGGCGTTCGATCGGTGCGAGATCGAAACTCGGTGCCTCGACCTCCGCGTTCGGTAGCGCCGCACCGAAACGATGCGCGACGGCAACGACGACGGCGATCAACAGCACCGCAGAGATCAGCCGAATCGCCGCAAATTGCCAACCCAGAACGAAGCCCATAAAGATCAAGACCGCCGGATTGAGCAGCGGATTCCCGAGGAAGAACGCTAGCGCGCCTTCCATGCTGGTGCGTTGCTTGCGCATGCCGACGACGATCGGTGCGGTGCAGCAGGTACACATCATTCCGGCCAACGAGATCGCACCGGCGATCGCCGCCGAGCGAGCGTTGGCAGCCCCGAGGAGCCGGAGTAACCATTTCCGCGGTACGAAAACCTGAATCGTCGCCCCGAGGAGCAGTGCGAGCACGACCGCGGTCCACACGGCATTAAAGTACGCAAATGCGTACTGCCAAGCGGCGGCCCAACCCACGGTGGGTGGAGCGGCGCTCTTGCCGCTGACCATCGACGGACCGATGGAGTGCGTCGCCGCAGCGAGGTGCGCCTTGCCCCAGTACGGCGCCCATTTCACGATGTAGAGACCGATAACGGCCATCGCGATAAAGAGCAGCGTGCCGAGGACGAAGGCGCGCGCGTTCGGTCGGCCGGCTGTCGGTGCGGATACGGACATGCGATCTCTCCTCCTCCAGACGTTCCTGCTGACGCCTTAGAGCGCGCAGGTACGGAACCCGGTGAAAATATCCCGCCGATGTGGGAGATAAAAATTTCTCCAACGCGTGGAGATCAACCGCGCGCGAGTGCTCCACGCGCCTCCACGTAGAGACCGCTGCACGCCGAACCATGGTTGCGAATACTCCGCATAGGGGTCGGGCGAAAAGCCCGGATAGGGCAAGAACGGCGAAGCGGTCCACTCCCAGACGTTGCCGATCATCTGCACGCAACCCCACGGCGATGCATGCGTCGCGAACGCATCGACGCTGACGACATCGCCGAAGCGGCCGTCGAGATTCGCATGCGTCGGGTCGGCAGCGCTCTCGCCCCACGGATAGCGACGGCGGTCGCCGCCGGTCGCTGCGATCTCCCACTCCGCTTCACAAGGCAAGCGGCGCCCCGCCCAACGAGCAAAAGCCTCAGCTTCGTATGCATTGACTTGCACGATCGGATCTCGCTCGCGCAACGGGATCCAGCGCTGAAAATGTCGCCGTTCCCAGCCGTCGTTCGAGCGACGCCAGTGGAGGGGATGTTCGGCCCCGACTTCATTGCGCCAACTCCAGCCCTGCGGGGTCCACAACGATTCACGGCGATAACCGCCGTCTTCGACGAAGGCGCGGAATTCGGCGCACGTAACGCAGCGCTTTGCGATGCGGAAGGAATCGAGTTCGACTTCGTGCTCCCATTTTTCGTTATCGAAGACGAATGCATCGTCCCGGCGCGCACCGATACGATACCTCCCCGCCGGTATCGAAGCATCGCCGTCGATCTCGACCTCGGCGCTCGGCGGGGCCGACGTCGGTAACGCAGGCGCGGCATAGGCGAGGGTCTGGCGTGTATAGATCGTCGCTTCGCCGTGCATATCTTCGTGAAAGAGCACGAGCGACTGAAAATACGCGCTCCGTTCGTCAACGTAGGGGGCTTCCAGTGTCGCCGCGAGTTGACGCTGCAGGTACCGCAGCGTCTCCGCACGCGAAGGAAGCGGCAACGACCAGCGCTCGTCGTGGGCGATCTTCGCCGAATCGTAGAGCCGCTCGCTTCCCGGCAACAGCGATGGCCGCGCGAGCATCGTTCGCAACGTCCAGTGCTCGGCGAAGAAGGCAACGTGACCGAGCTCCCACAACAACGGGTTGATGGTCGGCAGGAGCGGCACGAGCAATTCTTCATCGCGCAGGTCGGCGACGAGCGCCAAACTGCGTTCGCGGGCATCCCTTAGTTCGTCGGCGCGTAGGAGGGGCACCCGAATCGCCATTCTCTCCCCGGCCCACGGACCCTCGCGGGCGGGCAACGCCGTCACCGCACGCCGTTACGCGCGGCTCTTTCGCGCGTTGGGATATCGCGTTTGTATCTATCCGTCGGCTATCCAAGCAGTCGACGCGGATATCGTCGTCGCGCTGCACGCAAAGAAGAGCGCTGCGGCCGCGCTTCGTTTCCGGAAAGACGCGCCGCACGGACGGCTCATCGTCGTCCTCACCGGCACCGATATCTATCGCGATCTCCCGCGAAGCCGCCTCGCGCAACGCGCGCTCGCCGTTGCCGATGCAGTCGTCGTACTGCAACCGCTCGCACTCGCCCGCCTAACGCCGTCGCTGCGAGCGAAAGCCGTCACCATTTTCCAATCGGTCTCCCTACCATCCTTACCGACACCTCCCAAGCGTCTGCCGAAGCGCTGCGCATTTGCCGTACTCGGGCACCTTCGCGACGAAAAAGATCCGCTGCGGGCCGCGTACGCCGTCGGCAAGCTGCCACGCCGAATTCCCGCCCTCGTAACGCTCGCCGGCGGCATACTCGACGATCGCTACCGAAAGCGGACGAACGACGAGGCTGCACGCAATTCGCGATTCCGCTATCGCGGCGAGATCGGCGCGCGCGCAGCAATCACGTTATTATCGCGCAGCGATGCACTCGTGCTTTCGTCGCGTATGGAGGGTGGAGCGAACGTCCTCGGCGAGGCGATCGCCCTGCGCGTTCCGGTCCTCGCATCGCGTATCGACGGCAATATCGGCCTGCTCGGAAAGAATTATCCGGGATACTTCACCACCGGATCGACCGACTCGCTGCGCGCCCTGCTCCTTCGTTTTATCGAAGATCGAGCGTTCCGCGCGGCGTTGCGCGCACGCATCGCAGCGCTCGCTCCACTCGTTCGGCCGGCTCGCGAACGCGCGGCTTGGGCGCGCTTGCTACGACGATACACCTCGCAACGATGAAAACGCTGCTCGCCGTTAGGTTCAGTCGTCGAGCGATGCGGCACTGCGAAGAAGAAAACCCGCGCGCTCCAGTCCGTCGCTGATACGTCTCGCATGGAGCAGCGCATGCGGCGTATCGCCGTGAAGACAGATACTTTCGCCGCGCCCGGAACGCGCGAGGTCGAGCGCCTGTGCCG
>JAJYRI010000012.1 GCA_021794175.1 bacterium | reverse complement strand
GGGTAAGATTTCTTCACGGCGTAGTCTCCTTTGGATGTTGATAATCCGGAGCTACGCCGCTCCTGGTTCCATGCCCCGCTTACGCGAGGGCGCCGGCCAATTTACCCGAAACTCGGTCCGACCTCCGCCCAAAGCCTCTCAGGAGATAATGCATTGAAGCTACTTCACGACCTTTGTCGCCATATCACGAAAAATGTCGATGAGATCAACACGACGCATCTTCGCCGAGAAATCTTAGGCGCAGCGTCGCGCCATTTTTGCAATCTGACTGCACAAATGATCAATGGAGTCGATCAATTCGCATGACGAACCATTCGCCTCTCTGGTTTTATCTACCATTTGTTTTTTTGTTAAATGGCGCTTGGGCATTCGGCTCTCATGGTCTCAAAAGCAAAGGAGCTCGAATTGCTTTTATGGCAACGGCCTGGCTCTTTTATACGGGCTACATGCTTAGCGAATCACCGCAGCATGTCCCGTCCGCGATATCGACGATGGCTTCGCTCGCTTCTCTGATTCCCTTCGCCCTTGCGGTTCTTTTTGAGCTGCGCGAACGCGCTGGGAAAGGCCCATAATACAACCTGCATCATGCGTGCTGAGTAGCGCCACTGCATCCAACTCGGATCCAACGATATGGAGGGGATACTCATGCGCAACCCGTTGCGACGGATCGACGATACATGTCGCCGGAGAGCTTAGAGCTCGGTTTACAATCGTGAACACGACTACATCACCTTTCGACCGCAGTTACACACTTTTTCGGACACAGTCGTATCGTCGCGCCCCTCCGCGAGCGGTTGAGAGGCAATAATTAACGGTTGTTTCGTCGCGACCGCTCCTGGGTATCATGGGAGCCTCTTGACCAAACCGACGCAGCGGCCGATCGACGAAGCGATCGAATCGATCGCCGATCTCGAACGACGAGCCGAAAACGATCTCTCCGGGCACCAACGCTGGATCGAAGGCGTCACGAGGCGCATCGGTCAGCCGCGCACGGTCTACGGGATCGTTGGGTTCGTCGTCCTCTGGGTGGGAGGCAATACGTTGCTTCACCTCGCGCGCGGGCCGGCGCCCGATCCGCCGCCGTTTTTCTGGCTGCAAGGGCTGGTCACGCTCACCGCCCTGCTCATGACGGTCTTGATCCTCACGACCGAGCATCGCCTCACGCAGATCGCGGTGCTCCGCAACCGGCTCGACCTGCAGATCAATCTCCTCACCGAGCGCAAAGTCGCAAAGCTCATCGAGATGCTCGACGAGCTGCGCCGCGATCTGCCCTCGATTCCGACGCATTACGACCCCGAGGTGCGCGAGTTGCGCGAACGCATGGATCCCCAAGAAGCGATCGAAGCGATCGAATCGACGACGATCGCGGAGGCCGAGCCCCTCCCGTAGCGCTCCGGCGTTACTGCAGCGCGACGATTTCTGCGAGCGCCGCGTGCCGGCGGGCTGCGTGGAATTCGATGACGCGATACTCGCTCACGCCCTCTCGCACGAACGGATCTTCGGCGAGGATCGCATCGAGCTTCACGCGCGACATCGTATTGGCGACGATCACGCCACCCTCGCGCGGCTCCATCGGTCCCGACACGATCAGATCTCCCGACGCGTAATAGCGGTCGAGAAATGCGCGATGAGCGACGACGTGCCGATCGACCTCCGCGAGCGGCTTGGTATAGCGCGATAACAACAAGTACATGGCCGTTCCCTTCGCCGCGCGGCTCCGACGGCCATCCCAACAGGCTCGCGCGGCGATGGCGCGAACGCCGCCTCCCATGATGAGTTCGCGTAAGGATTTTATCGCGGTTAGCGCTGCGTTGGCGGCACTCGCGCCGTTGTTCGAATCGCCGCACGCCGCCTCCGCGGCACCGACGGGCGCCACAATGCCGCCGTTACAGTTCGATCTCTCCTCGTTCGAGAGGACGCTCGGCACCCCGGCGACGCACCGTCACCTCTTCGCATCGAAGCTCGTCGAACATGGCGACGTCTTCGATGCCGTCGGAAATACGATGAGCGCCTATCAGACGATCGGGACTCCCCTGGCAACGATCTTTCCGGTTGCCGTGCTCTACCACGTCGCTATCGCACTGGCATTCAACGATGCAATTTGGAACGAGATCTTCATTCCGTCGGCGACGCGGCTTCCAGCCTGGATTCGCGCGAGCCTACCATCGGTGCTCCAGCCGGGCTCCGGGAACCCTGCGCTGCACGCCGCAGCGGGCGCACGCCCCGACGATCTTACCTCGATCGACGCACTGCTCGCGCAGACCCGCCTGCAACTCTACGTGTGCAACAACGCACTCTACGGCTTCTCGATGAATCTCGCGGGACTCATCGATGAATCGCCGGGGACGACCTACGCGCGCCTAACCCAAGGTCTCGTTCCGCGTGCGACCGTCGTGCCGGCGGGGGTTTGGGCGGTTCACGCGGTGCAGGAACGCGGCTTCACGCTCCTGCAAACCTCGCTCTAGCCTCCCCGACGGCACGTGCGGCAGGGAGAAACGGCGGCTCCCTGCTATCTATCGATTCGTGAAACTTCTTGAAGGCAAGCGCGCCCTCATTACGGGTGTCGCGAATCGTTGGTCCATCGCTACCGGCATCGCGCGCAAGATGCACGAACACGGAGCGCGGCTCGCATTTTGCTACCAAGGCGAACGCGTGCGCGACGAAGTTGAGAAACTCGCCGCCGAACTCGGCGGCGGCCCGGTGCTTCCCTGCGATGTCGGCGACCACGCGTCGATCGTCGCGATGAGCGAGGCGCTCGCGCGCGATTTCGGTTCGCTCGACATTCTCGTGCATTCGATCGCCTACGCGAATAAAGAAGACCTGGTTGGAAAAGTCTACGATACCACGCGCGACGGCTTCGCACTCTCGCTCGACGTCTCGGCGTACTCGTTGATCGCGCTCGTCCAAGCGTTACGCGAGCACCTCAACGACGGCGCATCGATTATGGCGATGACCTACCTCGGCGCGACACAGATCGTTCCGAACTACAACCTGATGGGGATCGCGAAGGCGGCGCTGGAAGCTTCGATTCGCTATCTCGCCTTCGATCTCGGCGACCGCAGCATTCGCGTCAACGGCATCTCGGCGGGCCCGATCAAGACCGCGAGCGCGCGACAGGTCGGCGGCTTCACGAAGATGCTCGACGTCGTCGAGGCGACCGCACCGTTGCGGCGCAACGTTACCATCGACGATGTCGGCAATACCGCAGTCTACCTGGCGTCGCCGCTCGCCGCAGCGATCACCGGCGACATCCATTTCGTCGACGCCGGTTTCCATGCGATGGGCATGTATCCGCCGCCGGAGCGCCCGGCGTGATCGCGCCCTCCCCTACGCAGGAAGAAGCGGCGGCGATCTTCGCCGTCCTGCTCGGAGGCGTCGAACGAACCGAACGCTCCGAGCCGGCCCTCGCCCCATGGCGTCGCGCCGCGCGCGAACCCGACCGCAGTTTCGACGATCTTCGCGCGAGCCGCAGCGGCGCCCGTGTTCTCTAAAGTTCTCGTCGCCAATCGTGGTGAGATCGCGATTCGCATCCTGCGCACGCTGCGCGAGATGGGAATTCGCAGCGTCGCCGTCTACTCCGAGCCGGATCGCTCTGCCTTACACGTCGGCATCGCCGACGAAGCGTATTTTCTCGGCGGCGCATCGCCTTCGCAGAGCTACCTCAACGCCGATGCGTTGCTCGATATCGCGCGCCGCAGCGGCGCCGATGCCATCCATCCCGGCTACGGCTTTTTCGCAGAAAACGCGGGCTTCGCGCGTCGTGCGATCTCCGCGGGACTTACTTGGATCGGTCCGCACCCCGACGCGATCGACGCCATGGGCGATAAACTTCGAGCGCGCGCCGCGATGGCGAAGGCGAAAGTGCCCTTCGTTCCCGGCGGCACCGAGCCGCTCGCCGACGTCGCAGCGGTTCGCGAAGCCGTCGAACGTTACGGTCTCCCACTCGCCCTCAAAGCCTCCGGCGGCGGCGGCGGAAAAGGCTTGAAGATCGTCCGGACGCTCGAGGATATCGAGAGTGCCTTTGCGACCGCGGTGCGCGAAGCGGAGGCGTACTTCAAAAATCCCGTCGTCTACGCCGAGCGCTACCTCGATAACCCCAAGCACGTCGAACTGCAGATTCTCGCCGATAAGCACGGCACCGTCCTGCACGTCGGCGATCGCGATTGTTCGCTCCAGCGTCGCCATCAGAAGCTCTGGGAAGAGGCGCCCGCGCAGATCTCCAACCGCGCGCGCGAAGCGATGCGCGCCGCCGGCATGCGTGCGGCCCGAGCGATCGGCTACGACTCCGTCGGCACGATCGAGTGCCTCGTCGTCGGCGATGACTTTTACTTTCTCGAGATGAATACGCGCATTCAGGTCGAGCACACCGTGAGCGAGGAGATCGCCGGCATCGATCTCGTGCGCGAGATGATTCGCGTTGCGGCGGGCGAGCCGCTCGGATACGCGCAAGAGCAGATTCACTTTCGCGGAGCGGCGATCGAAGGACGCGTCAACGCCGAGGATCCGGCACAACATTTTCGCCCGACGCCCGGCACGATCGATCGCTATCGCGAACCCGGCGGACTCGGCATTCGCATCGATTCGGCGGCGCACGTCGGCATGACGATCTCTCCGGATTACGATTCCATGGTTGCGAAGCTCATCGTGTGGGCGCCGACGCGCGAGCAAGCGCTGGCACGCATGAAACGCGCGACCTCCGAGTATGTGGTCGGCGGCGTGCCGACCACGCTTCCGTTGCTGCACGCGCTCTGCGACGCCCCGATGGTCTTCGACGCGAGTTACGGCACCGCGAGCCTCGAACCGTTCACCGAGCGCTGGGCCGAGAACGCCGCGGCGGCCGTCCCAACTCCGAGCGCCTCTCCCGCGGCGACCGAGGGCGAGGATATTCGCGTGGAAGTGAACGGAAAGCTCTTCCGCGTCCGTCTCGTCGACGGACTCCCGAACGGGCGCACGGCGAGCCGTCGCGCGCCCGCACCGCGAACCCGGGCGCGGAGCACCGCCGCGCACGGCGGCGCCGACATTCTCGCACCGATGCACGGCGTCGTGATCGAGCTGCGCGCGGCGCGCGGGGATGAGGTCGCCGAGGGCGATGTCGTCGCGGTCATCGAAGCGATGAAGATGATGAACGAAATTCGCGCGCACCGCTCCGGGCGTATCGGAGAGATCCACGTCGAGGTCGGAGGAACGATCGAAGCCGACCGTCCCATTCTGACGTTCGCAGAATGAAAGAACGCCATGGCACGCTCGACCAACGCTAGTGGGATTCCGCTCCAGCCATACTACGACGCAGCGCGAGGCGTCGCGCACGATCTCGGTGAACCGGGAACCTTTCCCTTCGGCCGCGCGACTCGCGCCGATCAGTACCGCACGCGGCTCTGGACGATGCGTCAGTATGCCGGATTTGCAACCGCCGCCGAATCGAACGAGCGCTACCGCTATTTGCTCGCGCGCGGACAGACCGGGCTCTCGGTCGCCTTCGATCTACCGACCCAGCTCGGCCACGACTCCGATGCCGGCGTCGCTCGCGGCGAGGTTGGGAAGGTCGGCGTCGCGATCGATTCGATCGAAGATATGGAGACCTTACTGCGCGATATTCCGCTCGACGAAGTCACGATTTCGATGACGATCAACGCGCCGGCCTCGATCCTGCTCGCGATGTTGCTCGCGGTCGCTCGGCGGCGCGGAATTCCATTCGACCGGCTCGGCGGAACGATCCAAAACGACGTGTTGAAAGAATATGCGGCGCGCGGCACCTATATCTATCCACCGAAGGCTTCGATGCGACTGGTGACCGACGTCATGTCGTATTGCGCGCGCGAGGTTCCGCAGTGGAATACGATCTCGATCAGCGGATACCACATACGCGAAGCGGGCTCGACCGCGGTCGAAGAGATCGCCTTCACGCTCGCAAACGCGAAGGCGTATTTGCAGGCGGCGCGCGACGCGGGGATCGAACTCGATAGCATCGCACCGCGGCTCTCCTTCTTCTGGAACGCCCACAACGACTTTTTTGAGGAGATCGCCAAGTTCCGGGCGGCACGCTACCTCTGGGCGCACATTACGCGCGACGAATTCGGTTGCCGCGATCCGCGCTCGCAGATGCTGCGCTTTCACACGCAGACCGCCGGCTCGACGCTCACCGCGCAAGAGCCGGAGAACAACGTCGTGCGCGTGACGCTCCAAGCGCTCGCCGCGGTCCTCGGCGGCACGCAATCGTTGCATACCAACGGGCAGGACGAAGCGCTCGCACTTCCGACCGCACAGAGTGCGAAATTGGCGCTGCGCACCCAACAGATCATCGGCTACGAAAGCGGTGTCGCCGATGTGGTCGATCCGCTCGCCGGCTCCTACTACGTGGAGACGCTCACGAACGAACTCATCGAAGCGGCACGCGCGACGATCGCCGAGATCGACGCGCTCGGCGGCAGCATCGCCGCGATCGAGAGCGGATGGATGCAGAGCCGCATCGGCGATTCGGCATATCTCGCCCAGCAGGCGATCGAGCGCAAAGAAGCGATCGTCGTCGGCGTGAACGCGTTCGTCGACGATGGGATTCACGCCGAGGTTCCGGCGCTCCAACGCATCGACGAACGCGTGGAGCGCGAACAAGTGGAGCGTCTCCAAAAATTCCGCGCCGCTCGGAACGGCGCCGCCGTCGCGGAGCGCCTCGCCGCGATTCGCGCCGCCGCCGCGGGGAACGAGAACGTGATGCCGCATTTCGTCGAAGCCGTCGACGCGGGGGCGACGCTCGGCGAGATCTGCAACCTCCTCCGCGAGATCTTCGGTACCTATCGCGCCCGGGAGAGCCTCGCATGACGATCGACCACATCGCTATCGTCGTCGCCGACCTCGAGGCGACCCTCGCGATCTACACCGAGCGCCTCGGTTTCGAACAGATCTATCGCGAGACGATCGCCGAGCAGGGAGTCGAAGCGGTCGGCCTGCGCGCCGGCGAATCGTCGATCGAGCTGCTCCGCCCGCTCGACGAAACCTCGCCGATCGCGCGCTTCCGCGGCGAGGCGGCGAGCAAACTCCATCACACGGCCTACCGCGTCGACGACCTCGTCGCTGAGATCGCCGCCCTCCGGGCACGAGGCGTCCGCATGATCGACGAACGGCCGCGCAAGGGCGCGCACGGCAACCTCATCGCCTTCATCCATCCCTCCTCGACCGCCGGGGTGCTCGTCGAGCTCTGCCAGCAGGAGCACCGCGCGTAAGGCTCCTGCACTTCTCAGGTTCTTCTTACGCTCTCCCAATTACGGCGCTACCATCGTTTCAACACCGCCGCTGTAGGGAGAGCCCATGTTTAACGTCACCCGGATTCTGTGCGACCTCGAACAACCGATGGACGGCCACCGCTACGGCCGCGGCCACGACGCCGAGAAGAGCGCCCGGGGGCGGCGCCCCGTCGTCGTCTGGAACGTGACGCGCACTTGTAATCTTCGCTGCGTCCACTGCTATAGCGACTCCGAGGCGAAGCACTACGAGGGAGAACTCAACCACGAGGAGGCGCTCAAACTCGTCGACGACCTCGCCGATTACGGTATCCCGGCGCTCTTGCTCTCCGGCGGCGAGCCGCTCGCCCGCCCCGATCTCTTCGAGATCGCGCGCCACGCACGCAGCAGAGGGCTCAAACTCACGCTCTCGACCAACGGCACCCTCATCGACCGCAAACGCGCCGAGATGATCAAAGAGACCGGTTTCACCTACGTCGGCATCTCGTTCGACGGCATGGGCGCGACCAACGATCTCTTCCGCGGACGCCCCGGCGCCTTCGACCGCGCGCGCCAGGCGATTCGCGAACTGCGCACCGTCGGGCAAAAGGTCGGTCTTCGCCTCACGTTAACGCCACAGACGATCGCCGATCTCGATGAGATCTTCGACTTCATCGAACGCGAAGGCATCGAACGGGCCTGCTTCTACCACCTCGTTCCCGCCGGGCGCGGGCGCGCCGCGACGACGCTCGATCTCGAGGCGGCGCGCGGCGCGGTCAGTCGCATCTTCGAACGAACCCTCGATCTCGCCCAACGCGGCGACCCGCGCGAAATTCTCACCGTCGACAATCACGCCGATGCACCGTTCGCCTATCTCACCCTCGCCGCCGCCTCACCGCAGCGCGCCGCAAAAGCGCGCGAGATGCTGCTTTGGAACGGTGGTGCGAGCCATTCGACCGGTCGCGGAATCGGAAATATCGACTTCTACGGCAACGTGCATCCCGATCAATTCATGCAGCAGATCACGCTCGGCAACGTGCGCGACCGCAAATTCAGCGAGATTTGGGAGGACGACGGCATCGCAACGCTCGCCGAACTCCGCGACCGTTCGAAGCAAATTCACGGCCGGTGTGCGAGCTGCAATTTCTTCGATCTCTGCGGCGGCGGCTTTCGTGCCCGCTCGCTCGGCATGACCGGCGACCTCTGGGGCTCCGATCCGGGCTGCTATCTCAGCGACGAGGAGATCGCGCAGAGCGCGTAGACACGATATCCGGCGCGATCGCCGGATCGATCTCGGTTTCGAAGGTGCGATCCCAGGGGAGCGTGATGCGCAGCGCCGCGATATGGTCGCGCGGCGCGAGTGCGGCGAGGAGCCCCGGCGCATACTGCCAGAGCGCGGCGCTCGCAAGGCGCTGCGTTCGCGCGGCAATAGCGCGTAGGAGATAAGTGTGGTCGAGAATGCCCTCGGCCGCAAGGGTGCGCTCCAACTCGGGGCGCACTAACGCGTGAAAATAGACGTCGTCGAGAATGCGATCGAAGGTGAACGTGAGGTGCGCGCGCCGATCGTAACTGCCGAGACGCCGCCCGGCACCGGCGGCGACCGCTTCGGCGAGTGCGGTTCCCACGCTGTTCGCATCGGTGTTCCAGGAAGCGTAGGCGTCGAGCCGCGCAGCGAGCCCGTCGCGTAAGAGGCGTTGCATGAACGCAAGCTCCGCGTCGTCATTCCCATCGAGGAACGTGAGATCGACCAACGCGATACGGCCATCGCGCGCGAGCGAACGGCGCATCGACGCGACGAGACGATCGTCCTCACGCGCGGTCGTCCACGGAACGCGCACGTCGAGCACGATATCCGCCCGTCGCCGCACCTCGCGGCCACCGACGAGCCGAACGAGCGAGGCGATCGTCGAGCCGATCGGTTCGAATTCCAGCGGGTCCTGAACCAGCGCACCGGAGGGTGTCGAATAGCGGACGACGATACGCGGCCGCCACCCTGCGTCGCGCGCCATCGCATGCGCGACCAACACCATTCCTAACTCATCGGCGCCCGGTTCGATCGAGGATCGTCTCGGCGGCACGTCGAGCCGTTCCATCGCTCGCAACTGCGCGATCTCCGGAACGTGCAGCCCCACGCGTCCCGCATCGTCTTGTCCGATCACGAGCCGATCGATCGTTCCCTCTCCGGTCGCGAGCAGAAGCGAGCGGTCGAGAGCGAGATTGCGCGCGCGCACGGCGAGGTACGCGTCGAGCGTCGCCGGCCCCGCGAGCCTCCGCAGCCGCTCGGCGTACGCTTCATCGCGTTTTGGCAGCGGATCGGGAAGGTTCGCGTAGCGTTGAATGTATTTCCACACCGGGTACGCCGCGAAGAAATGCGATGCGGCGCCGATCGGCGGAACCCCGGTCGGCGCGAGCCGCACGACGGTTGCGAACGCCGCAACCCACGCCTGCGGATCGCGCCGGTGCAGACGCGCGATCGGTGCCAAGCGAAAGAATGCGGTCGCGTAATCGGGGCCGGGAATTCGCGATGCGACCAACCCGCCATAGGCGAGCATATCGGTCGAGATCACCGCGCTACCGAAGCCTCGCTCCGCACTCTCCCGATCGAGCCATCGCCCGATCGCCGCCGGATCGCCGGCGCGGAGGTAGTTGCCCAAGAGCGCGCGACGCGGTTCGAGAACCGGGACGCCGGAGATCGCGCCGAGCATGGCGGGAAGTTGGCGCGTTACCGGACGGTCGTCGAGCGGGACGAAAAGCACCGGCGCGCCGGCGGCGCGCGCGACCGCAGCGCAGAGCAATGAAAGGGCGAGCGTTACGACGAGCGCCCGGCGCGGCGACCTCACCGCAGGCCGCGCAACCGTTCGCCGTTGCGCGCCAACGCCTCGCGCGCGCCGCGCGCGTCGCTCCCGAGCCACGCCATCGCAATCGCGATCTTGACGGCGCCCTCCGCATCGACGAGGAGTGCCCGCGCGCGTTCGCGCTCGCAGGGCACCGCGCGCATCACGATGCGCTCGGCGCGATCGCGCAATTTCTCGTTCGTCACGACGACGTCGACCATCAAGTTGTCGTACGTCGTTCCCAACGCGACCATCACCGCGGTCGAGAGGGCGTTCAACGCGATTTTTTGCGCCGTTCCGGCGAGGACCCGCGTCGATCCGGCGAGCGGCTCCGCCCCCGTATCGAGAAAGATCGCGAACGCGGCGTCGGCAAAGAGCGGTGCCGTTCGGTCGTTCGCGAGCGCGATCGTCAACGCTCCGCGTTCGCGCGCGCTGCGCAGCGCGGCCCGCACGTACGGGGCGCGCCCACTCGCCGAGAGTGCGAGCGCGACGTCGCCCGGAGCGACGCAGCCGAGATCGCGCGCGCCCGCTTCGGCGTCATCTTCCGCGCCTTCGACCGCCGCGAGAAAGGCCGCCTCGCCACCGGCGAGATGTATGCAGAGCCGAGCGCGTTCGAGGCCGAACGTCGGATGCAATTCGACGGCATCGAGTGCGGCGATCCGTCCGCTACTGCCGGCGCCGATCGTGTGCCACGTAGCGCCACGCGCCATCGCAGCGGCTGCGGCACGTGCGGCGGCGGCGATGGCATCGCGCGCCGCTTCGACGGCTTCGACCGCGCGCCGCTGCACGGCGATGAGCTCGCCGACGCACTCGTCGATCTCGAGGGTATCGAGCGGCCTCCGTTGCGCGATCGTTTCGGTTGTGGGAAGCGCGTCGCTCATCGCGCGGCGCTCGCACGCTCCGCCAGCACGAGCGCTCCATCGACGGGCTCCCCCGAGAACTTTCGAACGATCAGCAACGGGGCTTCGTTGGAAAGACGCGTCTCGAATAAAAACGTGAGCAGCGAGTTCTCGCGTACGAGTCCACCGCAGAGCGCGAGCGTCATGGGGCGTTGCAACGCATCGAGCTGACGCAAGAGCGTGCGCACGAGATCGGCGAGTTCTAACGCCGCTCCCTGAACGATTTTCACTGCCGAGCGTTCGCCGGTATCGGCTGCGGCGAGAACGATCGCCGCGAGCGCCGCGATCCTCGAGACGGGGACCGGCGTGCGGTAGATTTTCGCGAAGAGCGAGGCACGGTCGTCGCACTCCAACGCGCGTTCGAGATCGGCAAACCAGCGATCGCGCGGAGCGCGCCCGTCGTAGCAACGCAGGAGGAGGCGCGCCGCCGCCGCACCGAGCGCAAATCCGGCACCTTCGTCGCCGAGCAGATAGCCGCCGCCACCGATCGTACGCCGTTGCTCGCCGCACTCGCCGTACGCCGCGCTTCCCGTTCCAACCACCAGCACCGCGCCGTCGCCATCGGGGATCGCCGCACGCAGCGCGATCTCGACATCGCTCGTACAGCGAATGCGCGCATGCGGAAATGCCGCACGCAACGTCGCTTCGAGCGCATCGGCGAGACCGGGCTTCGAAATGCCTGCGGCGCCGAGGACGACCGCGTCGGGTTCCCGCTCGATATCGAGATCGCCGATGAGGACGCGCAACACCTCTTGCACGCTGTCGAGCCCGAGCACCGAGGGATTCGCCGGGCCTCCTTCGGCGCTCGCCGTTCGCCCGCCGTCACGAAGCAGCGCGACGCTCTTACTGCCGCCAAGATCGATTCCGACGATCATCAGGGACGCTCCATCGCGATTCTCGCGAGCAGCGCCGAGAGATCGTGCGGCGCGACGGCGCCGAGAACGCTCCGCCTTCGCGCTCCCGTCACCGACGGAAGGTTCGCACTGCGCCCGCGCAGCGTTTCGTATCCGAGAACGGCGAAGGCTATCGCCTCTTTTGCATCGATCGGCAGTCCCACAGCGTCGCTGGTTTCGACGCGCGCCTGCGAAAGCCGTCCCCCGAGCGCGCGCAGGAACGCCCCGTTGCGCGCCCCGCCCCCCGAGCAAAGAATGCGAGCGTCGGCAAAGCGATGGAGTTCGAGCGCCCGGGCGATGCTCTCGACGGTGAGCTCGAGCAACGTTGCCAACGCGTCATCGAGATCGAGCGCGCGCAGCGCGCTGCGAAAACGCCCCAAGAAGGCTTCCCCGAAGCGTTCGCGCCCCGTCGACTTCGGCGCCGCCATCGCGAAGTACGGATCCTCGAGCATCGAGGCGAGCAAGCGCGCATCCGTCGCACCGCGCGCGGCGCGGTCGCCGTTCTCGTCGTATCCGTGACGCCCCGCGCTGCTCTCGAGCATCCACGCATCGAGCAGCATATTTCCCGGGCCCGTATCGAACGCGAGGATCCGGTCGTCGTCGGGCTTCACTCCCGGCGCGAGCAACGTGACGTTGGCGATTCCGCCGCAATTTAATGCGACGCGCTTTTCCTGCGGATCGGCGAGGAGCAGCGCATCGACGTACGGGACCAGCGGCGCTCCCGATCCTCCGAGGGCGCAGTCGGCACTCCGAAAATCGAAGCAGACGCTGGCGCCGATGCGTTCGCGCAGCGCAAACGGGTCGCCGATTTGCAATGTTACCGAGGCGGCGCCGTCGTGGAAAACCGTCTGCCCGTGCATCGCCGCGAAATCGACCGAACGCCCGTCGAGAAAGCGCTCCGCCGCATCGGCATGCGCGAGCCCGAGCCGGTGATGGAGGTGGGCGATAGAAGCAAGATCGCTCCGGCCATGGCGTACGACCGCTGCGAGCAACTCCGCCGTTGCGTCGTCGAAGGCAAACGTTCGCGCGTCGAGCACTGCCGGCGTCACGGCATCGCCCCGAGAGCGCAGGTCGACGAGCGCGCAGTCGATACCGTCGAGCGAGGTGCCGCTCATCATCCCGAGTGCGATCACGAGCCGGCATCCACCGCTTTGGTTACGCCGGTAAAGAACGCGCGCCGGAGATCGGTGCTGTCCTCGCGCCCGAAATAGACCGTATTCGCGAGCAACACCGCGGTCAGATCGCGCTGCGGATCGACCCAGATACAGGTCCCGGTAAAGCCGGTATGTCCGAAGGAATCGCGCGAGAAGCCCGCTCCGCACGAGTTATCGTCGCGCGTCTTCAGCGCCCACCCAAGCCCGCGACGCAGCGTCGGATCGAAAGCCTGTTCGCGAATCGCTTCCGCTGCGAACGCTTTCTCCAGCAGCGATCGCCGTCCGTGAAGCGCCGCGAGATATTGCTCGCCGACCCATGCCGCATCGGCAGCGCTCCCGAAGAGCCCGGCGTGCCCCGCGACTCCCCCGCACAAAAACGCCTTCTCGTCGTGAACGCGTCCTTGCACCCGTCCGCGCCAAGCATCGCATTCCGTTGCGGGAATCGCTCCCCACTGCCGCGCGCGCGGTCGATACGCCAACGTGGCGCGTCCGACCAATCCCTCGAGCACCGATTGCAACGATCGCGATTCGCGGCGCGCGATGGCGACGCCGAGCGCGATAAATCCGAGATCGCTGTAGAGTACCTCGGATCCGACCTCGCCGCGAAGATCGGCGGTCAGCGCGAATGCCTCGACGGAAAAATCGCGCAACGCACGATAGTGCGCTCCCGATTGCATTCCCGACGTATGCGCGAGGAGATGACGCATCGTAATCGCCCGATGCGGAAGATCGCTCCACTCCGGTATCGTCTCGACGAGAGCGCCGTCGAGCGTGAAGCTGCCGCGCGCGATTGCGTCGAGCGCGGCCGTGGCGACGAAGAGTTTGGTGAGCGAGGCCAAATCGAACCGCGTGTCGAGCGCGATCGGTCGAGCGAGCTCGTCGTCGCGCGTACGGCCGTACGCGCGTTCGAAAATGACGCGCCCGTGGAGTTCGACGCGCGCCGCAGCGGCGGTAAAACGCCGCCCCAGAGCATCGCGAAGCACCGCATCGCTTTCGTCGAAACGATTACCCACGCGTGAGGGCGACCGGGAGTTTTCCGTGCGTCGGCGCGCCGGCAAAAATTGCGGCCGCACAAGCGTGTAGGTGCAGTGCGTCGTTGCCGAAACAGCAGATGGCGTGTTCGACGAACGGTACCGCCTCGATATCGAACGGCTCCATCGTCGAAACGAAAATGCTTTCGGGAAAGCGCTCGACGATGAGCCGGATCGCGTTCTGCGCGGCGGCGTCGAGGTGCGTGCGATAGGAGAGCAGCACGGGGCGCCGCCCCGAACTCGCCAGCGCGGCGAGCACGCGCTCCACCGAACCCGGGTCTTCCGGATGCAGCGCGGGGGCCTCGAGTGCGCCGAGCGCGGCCGAGCCGAGATCTCCGGTGACGCCGAACCGCACGAGCATACTCTCGCTGGCCGACACGCGCGGCGTGCCGCGAATGCGAGTCACGGCGCGCGCCGCGATGGCGGTGCCGACATCGGGAAACGGACCCGGAGCTTCGAGCGGGATCGGCGCGCTCAACGTCGCGCGCAACATGCGTACCCGCATGCCGGCTTCGCGCAGACGCCATTCGCGCATCTCACCACGGGCGATCGTCGCGGCGATCTCGCGCGCCGACGGTAGCGCGTCCTCGAGCCGTTCGCAGATGAGCGCGCAGTCGGCGCCGGCGCGAATCGCCGCAGCGGCGCGCTGCGGAATCGTCCCGTAACGTTCGAGCGCACCCATCTCCAAATCGTCGGTAAATGCGACGCCGTTGAACGAACAACTCTCGCGCAATAGCGTTTTCGTCACCGCTTCCGAGAGCGTTGCGGGGCGCTCGGCGTCGACGGATTCCACGACGACGTGGGCGAGCATCGCGGCGCGCGCGTGCGGTAGGAGATCGCGAAAGGGAGCGAGGTCGCGCTCGTGCAGCACCTCGGTCGGCAGCGAGATCGTCGGCAACGAAAAGTGAGAATCGACGGCAGTGCTTCCGTGACCCGGAAAATGCTTGAACGTCGGAACGATACCGCGCCGCCCCATGCCGGTTGCGAAAGCGCCCGCAAGATCGGCGACGCGTTCGGGGTTGTCGCCGAACGAGCGCGTGCCGATCACGGTGCTGCCGCGATCGATGGCGAGGTCGAGCACCGGCGCAAAATCGAGATTCGCGCCGATGCGGCGCAGATCGTGCGCCATCTGTTCGCCGAGCCGTCGCGCCAAGTCGAGATCGTCGGCGGCTCCTACGGCCATCATCGACGGCATCGGGGCGAGCCCTTCGCGGAGGCGCGCGACGCGGCCGCCTTCCTGGTCGATCGCTATCAGCGGCGTCGGATCGTCGGGACGCAGGGCACGAAGCGCGTCGGTTAAGGCCCGAGCGCGCTCCAGGGAGGGAAGGTTCCGAGCGAAGAGGACGTAGCCGCCGTACGCACGCGACGAAAACTCACCGAGGTGCGTTGCGTCGAGCTCTGAACCCGGAAATCCAACTGCGAGAACACCCTCTGCCAGGTCGACGAACTCGCTCAGAACGGCTCCTTCTCGGAAGGGAGGAACGTGACGTCAGTGCGCGGCGATCGATTGCGCTACGATCATCTTCCCGGAGCGAGCCGCCAGTACCTCGACACGATCGCCGAGTCGCAGGCTTGCCAGGGTGGCGAAATTGCCGGCACGCTGGATCGAGGTATTGGGGGTCACCGTTACTTCGAGCGTCTTCGCGCCCACGCGCACCTCGATCCGCGGGCGCTGGTAGTGAATCCCGACCACCCGCCCCGAGAACGAGAGCGTGTGCGAGGGTTGTGCCCAAAGCGCACTCGGTGCGAGTGCGAGCAGGAACGATATGAGGAGTGCGGAGCGTTTCACGTTTGGTGCTCTATGAACGCATCACGGTGTCGACGACGTTCCATCGCCGCGGAGAATTTCAAAATAACTCGCGCGCGCAGCGGCGTCGCCGGAGCGCGCACGCTGAGATGCATCGCGGAGCGCTAAGACCATTGCGTCGTCGGCGCGAAGGTTCGCCGCCGCCAGGCGAAGCGCGAGCAACGCCAGGTCGGGGGTCCGGTCGCCCAAACGAGCGATCCCTTCCATGAAGGGGCGTAGGTGCTCGCCGCTCGGCTGCGAGGCCAGGAGGGAAGCGATGACGCTCCCTTTCGCCGGCGAATTCTCAAGAAGGTAGCTATCGAGAAGCTCGAACATCACCGCATGCGGTTCGCCGTCGCGACCTTGGCCCTTCTTTTCGCCTTCTCGGTGCCGGCCCCGGCACGCGCGGCACGCATCGAGCCCCTTCTCGCGCAGATGCGCTCCGCCGCAGGCCCCATCTGGTCGGCTCATATCGATGCGGTCGTCGATATCACCGACGGCGAGATCGTGACGCGGGCGCATATCGAGGCGAGCGGAGACCGGCTCGCGCTTCATCGCTGCCTCGACGATCTCTGTCTCGGACGTTACTACCACGGCGCCGCTGCCGACGATCTGACGCTCAACGGCACACCCATCGACGCCCCGCACGTCACCTCGAGCGAACCCGCCCTCTTGCTCGCGCTCTCGCATGCCTTTCTCCGTCCGGCCTTTCGCGGTGGCCTCTCGCTCCTGCCCTCCGCACGCGGGAGCCGCGCTTCGATCGAGGTGCGTTCGCCCGGCATCGCGCCCTTTACGATTCGCGTGCGACGAAACGGACTAATTGCGAGCGCAAAGATCGGCTCCACCACCTACGATTTTTTCGATTACCGACACGTTGCGACGATGCGACTTCCCGCGCGCATCGTACGCGACGGCGAGCCCTATCTCTCGTTTCGCCACCTCCGCATTCTCGAAACTCCATTTGCCGAACCGCGTCCGCTCTCGCTCGCATTCGCCGCCGCACCGATCGTCTTGCCCTGGCGTCCACGCGCCCGCACACCCGTCGTCGACTGCAGCATCGACGGCAGGCCGCTGCGCTGCCTCATCGATAGCGGCAATTCCGGGCTCTCGATGACGCTCGCGCTCGCCGAACGGCTGCACCTGCAACCGATCGGCACCTTCGAAGTCCAAGGAATCGGACGTTATGTGACCGAGGTGGTCTCGGCACCGCCGTTGCACCTTGGGGCGGCAACGCTACCGACGGCCTCCTACGTCGTCCTTCCCGATCTCGAAGGCACGCGATACGACGTGGTTTTGGGCACCGATTTTTTGGCGGCGGCTCGCGTGGTCGTCGACGGACCCAAACGCAAAGTTATCATCGAGCCCTCTTCTCCAATTTCGGCGGCGCGCGGCATTCCGCTCCGTTTTCTTTCGATGGTGCCGACGATCCCCGTCATGCTCGCAACGACGCATTCGCGCTTGCTGATAGATACCGGCGATGAATCGACGATCGATCTCGGAGCGGGCTTCTTTCATCGCCATCCATCGCTCTTTCGGATAACGCAGAGGCGTTCGGTCCGCGGCGTCGGAGGAAGCAGCGTCGAACGGCTCGGCCGCATTTCCGGCGTCGCATTCGGATCGCTCCATCTTCCGAACCTGGAGATCGGCGCGACCGAGCATCTGCATAGCGTAGGCGACGGGCATATCGGCAGCGGGTTGATGGCGAACTTCATCGTGACGTTCGATTACGCGCACGACCGCATCGAGTTCGCGCGGCCCTAAACGAACGAGACGCGCTGCGATGAGCCCACGCGATATGCAGATGCGGGGGCAGAGCAACGACGTCGAAGCGTATGCACGTTTCGACGTCGCTTGCTGGGAACGCCCTTGCTAACGGATAGAGTTGGCGTGGAAGAGATTCTGGTTGTCGTAGTATCCGTATGCGGTGATCGATCGCGAGGGGTAGATCGCGCCGTTGGTGTTGTTGTTCGGTATGGCGGATGTCGCATCGAACGTGATGGGGATAAGCCCTTGCAGGATCGTGATGCGGTCGTTATTGATGCCGGTGACGATGCCGTGGAGCTGCGCGTTTTGCCCGTTTTGGCCATTTTGATTCTGGTTGTTTTGACGGTTGCACCAACCGCGCTGGTGGCCGGCGGGATTGATGCACCCGTGCGGGCCGCCGTTCGTATTGTCGTTGTTGCCGTTGTTGCCGTTGTTGTCGTCGCTGCCGTTGCCGTCATTCGAATTTGCATTCCGACCGTACTGGTTGTACTGATTGGAGGAATTCTGCGAGTTGTTCTGTCCGCTACGTCCGCGATCGCCATGCCCGTGGCCGTCGGCAAGAGCGGATCCGGCGCTCCCGGCTACGAGCATCCCGGCGGCGAGAAGCACCCCGAGCGTCGATCTGAAAATTTTCATTATTGCGTTTCCTTCGGTAGGTCATACCTACCCCCAAACAACGTAGAACCGAAGGCACATCGTTACGGGTAGCCGAGGGCAAGGGAACGGCGACCCTATGGCGAGAAGGGCAATCGCATGCGCGTTTTTCTTCGTTTATCGACTCTGGCGCTAGTCACAGCGCTCGTCGCAGCGCCGCGAATCACCCCGGCCGCTACATTTGCCGGGCTCAATCCTTGCACTCCGGTCGCCGTCGAAATGATCGATACGATCGACTCCGGCAACGCCCGCCCGGGAGACTTTTTTCGCTTCCAAAGCATCAATGCGGTGACCGCCGGCGCCGGCATCGTCATTCCGACGCATACGGTGGGTTACGGCGTCGTCTCCGTCGCCTCGCCCGCCGGTCGTAACGGCGTCTCGGGAACGCTCGTCCTCGAGCCACGCTATTTCGTCTTGCACGGCAGACATTACGGCGTCGTCCTCGACCATCGCGCAAACGACCTCGTCCGCAACGGAAAATCCGGGAATCTTCCCGGCTACCTGGGAGCGATACCGATTCCCGGCGTCAGCGTCGCTATCGGCGCGTTCAATTTTTTCCACCATGGAAATAATATCGTCGTGAAGAGCGGCACCATGTTCGTCGTGTTTCCGAGCGATAGCCCGAGCGTCGAACGCTGCCAGCGTTCCCGATCGAACTAACCGCGTTCGGCGATCCACGCCCGCACGATCGAGACGAAGATCTCGGCGCGGTCGCGATGCGGAGCGTGACCGCAGCGTGCGAGCAAGAGACGATCTACCTCTCCTCTCGCCGACGCCGCGATGCGATCGAGTTGTTCGAATGTCCCGTATTCGTCGTCGCTCCCTTGAACTGCGAGGATCGGGGCGGCGATCCGCGCGATATGCTCCTCGATATTCCAATCTCGAAAATCAGGATGGAGCCAGATGTCGTTCCAGCCGAAGAACGTCGCATCGCCGTTGCGGTGGTGGCGCCCGATCCGTTCGCGCAGCGCCGCATCGCTGCGATAGCGCGCGCCGATTGCCGCTATGGCATCGATCGATTGCCGTTCGACGAACGCGTGCGGGGCTTCGAGAACGAGCCCCGAGCAACGCTCCGGGAAGGCGCCGGCGAAAATCGCCGCGATCGATCCACCGTCGCTGTGCCCGAGGAGCAAGGCGCGGGCGATTCCCAAACGGTCGAGAATCTCCGGAAGCACTTCGAGCGCCTCATCGTGCATGTAGGAGGGCGTACGCGCCGCGCGGAGTTCGCTCGAGAAGCCGTTCCCGAAGCGCGAATAGAGCAACCAACCGTTCGGGGTTCCCTCGCAAAGGCGCGCAGGAAGGTCGCGCCAGAGCCTCAGCGTACCCAACCCTTCGTGCAAGAACGCGATGACGGGAGCATCGGTGCTCGCCCCTCGATGATAGACGTACTCGATCTCCCCGCTCCGGAGGGCGAGCGTCTGTGGTTCTTCGCTCATCGAGCGACGGTACGCCCGCACGGCGCGCTCGTCCTGGCTGCTCGAAACGGCGCGCTCCGCGATGTGCGGTAGGTTTTCGTTCTTCGCGCGGCGCGCCGATATCGCCGCGGCCTTTCCGTTCGTTCTTCTCGCATCGGATTTCGACGCTTCCATCCCGCCGCGTTACAACATCGCGCCGACGCAACGAACGCCGATCGTAGGGAGCGATCTGCACGCGAGCCTCGCCACATGGGGCTTCGGCATTCCGCATACCTTCAACGCGCGCGCGGAGACGATCGCGGAGCGGCCGCTCTATCGTCGCTCGTTCGTCGAGCGCCCGGCTCTCGTACCGGCAAACGGGTGGTTCGAATGGGAACCGACGCCGAGCGGAAAGCGGCCGTTCTATATCACCGCGCTCGGCGAGACACCGATCTTCCTCGCCGGGCTCTGGGAGATGCGCGAACGCATGCCCTGCTTTTCCATACTCACGCGAGCATCGCGTTTCGAACTCGCAGCGATCCATCACCGCGAGCCCGTCGTCATCGGTCGCGACGACGCATTGCGTTGGCTCGACGTTTCGATCTCGCCGCACGAGCGAGGGGAACTCATCGCGCCGCGCGCGGAGGCTTCCGCGCATTTCTCGGTACGCGAAGTTCGGCGTTTGGTAAACGATATCCGAAACGACGGCGCCGAGGTACTCGCGCCGCCGATGGAGATGGAGTCCGCGCGCGATCTCCCCCTCTTCTCGCCGTCGGCCAAGCCTTGACGCCGCACGCCGAGCCGAGTATGATCCCCGGACCGTGATCGTCCGTTCGCTGCCTCCGTGCCCTCCTACGCCGCCCTCGCAGGTGCCGGCCGGATAGCGCGCGCAGAGAGGATCTCTCGCAGAACGTCGCTCTCCAGTCGGAGCGGCGTTTTTTCTTTTTTATCACCAGAGCTTTCAGGAGCGTGCAATCTATGAATATCGTCATCGTCGGGAATGGGAGGATCGGTCGCGCGATCGCCGGGGGAATTCGCCGCGCGCGCCCGTCGTGGCCCGTTCGCACGCTCGGACGCGGCGACGATCCCACCGCCGCGCGTGAGGGCGACGTGGTGTTGCTCTGCATCAAACCTCAGCAGATATCCGCGGCGCTCGAACCGCTCGCTGCGACGTTGAAGCCTGGAAACGTCCTCATCAGCGTCGCCGCGAGAACGACGCTCGCCGAACTTCGCGCATTGCTTCCCGCACGCGTCGGCGTCGTTCGTGCGATGCCGAACCTTCCGGTGAGCGAACTCGTCGGGATGACGGCGTTCGCATGTGAGAGCGATCCGAAGGATCTCGAACGCGCCGAGGAAATTTTCTCGCTCCTGGGCCGAACGCTCCGCGTGGAAGAGCGGCTGATGGATGCGGCAACGGCGATGAACGGTTGCGGCCCGGCGTATGCGTACGTCATCGTCGAAGCGTGGATCGACGCCGGAATAAAATTAGGGTTCTCCTACGAAACCTCGCGAACGCTCGTCGCCCAAACGTTACTCGGCGCGGCCGCCTCGGTCTTAGCGAGCGAGGAGCACCCCGCTGCGCTAAAGACCGCGGTCACCACACCGGCGGGATGCACGATCGAAGGGCTGATGCAGCTCGAGGATGGTCGCATCCGCAGCACGATCGTGCGCGCGGTGATCGCCGCGGCGGAGGCGTAGCGCCGAACGCGACGCATCGACCCTACATGGTAAGGACGACGCGGAAACGAGCGGCACCGCTCATCATCCGATCGAAGGCCGCCGGAGCTTCGTCGAGCGGACGCTCTTCGATGCGCGCGCGCACGCCGTTGCGCGCGCTGAACGCCATCGCATCCTCGGAATCGACGCAGGTACCCGAGGGCCACGACTTCACGCTCTGCCGCCCGCCGATCATCGCTGCCGTATTGAGCGAGAGCGGCTCCATCGACGCCCCCACGATCAGCAACGAGCCGTCGACCGCGAGCCCTCCCATCGCGGGCTCCATGGCCTTCGTCGAAGTTGCGGTGGCGAGCACCACCTTCGCCCCGCCGAGTTTTTGCAACGCGGCGCCGTAATCGCCGCGCTCGCTGTCGATATAATGCCGCGCACCGAGTTCGAGCGAAAGTTCCCGCTTCGAATCTCCGCGCGCGATTGCGACGGTTTCGAAGCCCATCTTCGCCGCGTACTGTACGCCGAGATGCCCCAAGCCTCCAACGCCGAGGATCGCGACGAGATCTCCCGGACGCGCTCCGCTATGGCGTAGCGCGTTGAACGTCGTAACGCCCGCACACATCAACGGCGCCGCTTCGCTCGCCGAGAGAGCGTCGGGAATGCGCGCCAGCGCGTCCGCCGGAGCGATTGCATACTGCGCGTAACCGCCGTCGTACGATATTCCCGGGACCTGCAACGAACGACAGGTTAAAAAATCACCGCGTCGGCAGCGGTCGCAGATTCCGCAATGTCCGCCGTGCCAGCCGAGACCGACGCGGTCGCCGACCTGCCAACCGGTGACCATCTCGCCAATCGCATCGATCTTCCCGGCAATTTCATGCCCCGGCACGCGCGGAAAGACGATTCCCGGCCAGACGTTATAGACCGTCAGCGCATCGCTGTGACAGATACCGCATGCCTCGACGCGGATGCGAACGCTGCCCGCCGGCGGCGCCGGAACCTCTCGCTCGTCGCGCTCGACGCGACCGGCCGTCGCCGATTGAACCGCAAATACTTTATTCATCATACCTCTGCCTCAACTTCCTCAGGGGGCGGCAAGTTGCGGAAAAAGAGCCAATAGAGCCCCGCGTTGAGCAACTGGAGCGCCGAGGCGAATTCCAGCGGGAGCCCGATCCAGGCATGTTCGATCAGCGCACCGGCGACGAGCGGGCCACCCATCGAGCCGACGCGCGCGGGCAGGTTCGAGAGCGCCGATGCCCGCGAGCGCTCCGAGGCGGGGATAATCCCCATCGCATAGGATTGGCGGACCGGGAAGGTGACGATATTGACGAGCATGCGCAGCGCGTAGATCGCCCCCGCAAACGCGAACCCTGGAGCGAAGGGCATCGCGGCGAGCAACACGCACGAAAACACGCGCAGCGCGACGACGGTTCGCACCGCCCCGCCGATCGCCGCAACGATACGCGTCACCCCCAGATACGAAAGGATCGAGAGCAGATTGATCGTGGTATAGAGCACCGCGATTTGGTCGGCATTCACGTGGAATCGTTCGTGAAACCAGAGCACCAAAATCGGGCCGAGGAACCCGATTGCCAGCCCGTTTGTCGCATTGGTCAACATGAAGCGGCGAATTAATTTCCAGGTCGAGGGTGCGAGCGAGGCCTTCGAGCGCGCGCGGATCGCCCGCGTCCGTTGCTCTTTGATCGGCAGCACGACGAGCGCGAGCGCGATACCGATCGCCGCGGTAAGCCAGAAGAGCGGGCGCGCTGGAAAGACCGCGAGCCCCGCACCGAAAACGCTGCCAACCGTTCCGACGAGGGAGAGGCGCGCGAAGACCGCGGTGCGCCGTTCGTCTCCCGCGAGCTCGGCAGTGAGCGCTTGCTCGGCGACAAAATAGGGACCGAATGCGCCGCCGCTGCCGACGCCGCCGCCCTGACCGATCGTCCCGAGCGCCCCGGCAATTGCGAGGACGATGAAGTTTCCCTGAACCGCAAAAACGACGCCTGCCAGCGCCGTGAGAAGGCCGAAGGCGGCAAGAATCGGTTTGCGACCGACGCGATCGGCGAGCGCACCGACCGCGAGCGTGAGAAGCGCTCCGGAGCCCGAACCGATGGCGATCAAGAGGCCGACCGCCGTCGCGCTATACCCCAGCGAGAGCAGGTAGAGCGGCACGGCGATAGCGAGGTATCCCTGCGAGACGCTGCGCAGCACGCGCCCGGCATAGAGCGGCAGCAACGGATTTCGAAGCGACATCCCTTCATCGTTCCCGCCCGCGACGCGGTCGATCCTTGCAGGAACCCATCGAAACGATGGTGGAGGGCAGCTCGTGCAGATCGTCGATGGACGCACGATTTATTCGGGCTCCGATCTCAACCGTTTTCTCGGATGTCGGACGCTCACCGCGCTCGATTTTTCGGTCGTCGGGAAAGCCACCGAACCCGGCGAGAGCGATCCGCAGCTGGAGATTCTCGCGGGAAAAGGCATCGCACACGAACGCCGCTATCTCGCTTCACTCGAAGCGAGCGGCGAGCGCGTCGTTCGGATACCGGAGTACGCGCGCCACTCGATCGCCGCCTTTCAAGCCGGCGAGGCTGCGACGTTCGAGGCCATGGAGAGCGGTGCCCAGACGATCTATCAGGCGACGTTCTTCGACGGTACGTGGTTCGGCCGCGCCGATTTTCTCCACCGCGTCGAACGCCCGGCGGCCGGGCGCGCCTGGAGCTACGAAGTCGAAGACGCGAAGCTCGCGCTCGCCGAAAAGCCATACTTTCTCATCCAGCTCTGTTTTTACAGCGAACAACTCGAACGTCTTCTAGGCGTTGCGCCGGAATTCGCGCACGTTCTTTTAGGAAACGGCGAACGACGTTCGTTCCGCCTCGACGAATATTCAGCGTATTTTCGCCATTTGAAAGCCTCGTTTCTCGCCGAGATCGCAACGTTGCAGGGCGGCGCCCTCGCCGAGCGACTCGACGAAACCCCAATGCCGGTCGCGCATTGCGAGCTCTGCACCTGGAGCGAGCGCTGCGCTCGGCTTCGCGAAGAGCGCGATCATTTGAGCCTCGTCGCCCGCATTCGCGCCGATCAGATCCGGCGTCTCGCCGAAGCCGAACCACCAATTCTTACGATGCACCAGCTTGCGGCGGCCCGCGATCGCTCCGCGCCGCCGAACATGTCGCACGAGACGTTCGTCACGCTCCGGCGTCAAGCGCGCCTCCAGGTGCGACAGAACGATAGCGAGACGCCTCAGGTCGAGCTCCTCGAACCCGAGGAGAACCGCGGTTTCGGATTGCTCCCCGAACCCGATGTCGGGGATCTCTTTTTCGACATGGAGGGCGACCCGCTCTACGAGCCGGGGCGCGGCTTGGAGTATCTCTTCGGTCTCTATCTCTCCAACGATGATCGCTTCATCCCATTTTGGGGAACGAGTCGCACGGAAGAACGGGATGCGTTCGAACGCTTCGTCGATTTTCTCGTCGAACGTCGGCAACGCTATCCCAACCTTCACGTCTACCATTACGCCTCATACGAAAAAAACGCGCTCCGTAAGCTCAGTACGAGGCACGGCACGCGCGAGGCAGAGATCGACGATATTCTTCGTTCGGAGTTGTTGGTCGATCTCTTAACGGTCGTTCGTCAAGCGCTCTGCGTCGGCTCGCCGAGATACTCGATTAAAAAACTCGAACTCTACTACAACTTCCGGCGCGTCGCCGACCTCCGCAGCGGCGACGATTCGGTCGTGATGTTCGAGCGCTGGCTTCTCGACCCGACGAACGGCGGTTTGCTCGAGACGATCGAACGTTACAACGAAGAGGATTGCCGCTCGACGTTCCATCTCCGCGAGTGGCTGCTTCAACGCCGCAACGAAGCCGAGCAACACTTCAGCCGCACGATCCCGTGGCGTCCGAAACGCGAACCGCAGACCCTCGAAGGGGAGCGCGCCGCCGCGCTTGCGGCACTCACCGACCTCCAGCGCAAGCTCATCGAGGGGCTCCCTCCGGTAACGGATGCGGCGGATCTTCAGCACCTCGAGGATGCGGCGCGGATCCGATGGATCTTCGCGCAACTCCTCTCCTACCACCGTCGGGAAGAGAAACCGCTCTGGTGGAAAATTTTCGATGCGGCGGAGATGTCGCTTACCGAGCACATCGAGGACGGGTCGTGCCTCGGTGGGCTCACGTTGCTCGACAAGCGGGAGCCGGATATCAAGGGAAAGGCGCGCAATCGCGCCTATACCTACGGATTCCCAGAGCAAGAGTACACCGCCCAGAACGGTATGCTCGATCCTCTCACGATTAAATTCGCGGGAACGATCGTCGACATCGATGAAAAGCGCCGCCGCATTTGCATCCGCCGCAGTGGAGATATCGAACGCGCGCGTACGCTCACCGCGCTCATTCCGGCACCACCGATCGACACCGGGCCGCTTCGCAGGTCGCTCGTGCGGATCGCCGAGGCGCTCCCGAACAGCACGCTTCACCGAGCCCGGCCGCGCGCGGCGATCGACGTGCTCTTGCGACGCCCCCGCATCAAGGGAATCGGCGAGCGGGGGACGATCCAGCCGGAGAGACCCGATGCCGAGAGCATTCTCCCGCTCCTTCACCGGCTCGACGAGAGTTATCTATTCATTCAAGGCCCGCCGGGATCCGGGAAATCGACGATCGCCTCGGAGACGATCGCCACGCTTCTCGGCGAGGGGAAACGGATCGGCGTCATGTCGACCTCGCACAAGGCGATCCAACATCTTCTCGGCAAAGTCGAGCGAGCGGCAGCGAAGCAACGCGTCGAATTCCGCGGGCTCTACAAAACCGGTTCCGACGGGGGCTACGAATCGCCGCTCGCGACCCCGTTTATCAAAAACACCGCGAACAACGGCGACTTCGTTGCCGGCGCCTGCGAACTCGCGGCGGGGACCGGTTGGCTCTTCTCGCGCGAGGATTTCGGAGTCGAACTCGACTACCTGTTCGTCGATGAAGCCGGACAGATCGCGCTCGCCAATGCCGTCGCGGTCGCACCGGCGGCGAAGAACCTCGTATTCTTCGGCGACCCGCTCCAACTCGCACAAGTCTCGCAAGGCGTTCACCCGGCGGGGATGGGGCGCTCCGTGCTGAGCTATTTGCTCGGCGACGATGCGACGGTTCCGCCGGAGCGCGGCATCTTTCTCGATACGTCGTTTCGAATGCACCCCGATATCTGTTCGTTTATTTCGGCACACGTCTATGCCGGGCGCCTGAAAGCGGCGCCCGAGACCGCGAAATCGCTCGTCGAGAGTTCGGGACTCGCAGGAGCGGGGCTTCGATTCTTACCGGTCGAGCATGCCGATAACGCGCGCGAATCCGTCGAGGAGGCGGAGCGCATCATCGCCGAGATCCGCCGCCTACGAAAGGGCAGGGTGCGCGTGGGAAAGGGCAAAATGCGCGCGATCGCCGACGGCGATATTCTTATCGTCACACCGTATAACGCCCAACGATTGCTCCTCCAGAGCCTGCTCGAGGAGGCCGGCTTTTCGGGCGTTCGCGTCGGAACGGTCGACAAGTTCCAAGGACAAGAGGCACCGATCGTCTTTTACACCATGGCGACGTCGAGCATCGAAGAGGCCCCTCGGGGCATCGATTTTCTCTTCGAGAAGAACCGTTTTAACGTCGCGATTTCACGGGCGCAGTGCATGAGCGTCCTCGTCGCAAACCCCGCCTTGCTCGATATCCGCTGCACGACCGTCGAGCAGATGGCCACGATCGACCTTCTCTGCCGCTTTATCGAGTCGGCGTAAGACCTTCATCGCCTCTTCTTCGGCGGCATTTAGGATTTTTCCATGAACGTGCAACATGGTAGCGATGCCCTCGACGAGCTTGCGCGCTTTGGGCTACGCGTCCACCCTGTCGACGGCACCCACGACGAATTAGGGCGGCGGCACCGCACCAAGGCCCGCATCACGATCGACCCGAAAGCCCCCGCCGGCCGATCGATCGTTATCGGTATCGGCGAAGGCGAGGCGCGGCGCTTAGTGCCGCTCACCCCATTCGAGGCGACGACGATGGTCGACGAACTCATCGCACGCGGGTTGCTCGTAGCGAACGAGCGCCTTCGCCACACCCTCGAGCGTCTGCTCGCGCGCCTGAGCGAGGTCGATGCGGAGTTGGAGTTAACCTCGATGCAACTCGAGTCGGTCATTCTTTCGGAGGCGGGGTACTGCATCGACTCCGCGCACCTACAGTATAGCCACCGTCCACTGCATCACGGCAAAGCGCAGAGCGGAACCGGCGGGCGAGATAACGTCGGCGTGCACCCACATCCCCACGGCGGGCACCGTTAGGACGAAAAGCGACGGCGCCCGCCCTGCAGAGCAACGAGGAGTCGCAGGGCGAGCAACCCGATAATCGACGCCGCCCACGCGCCCCCCAAGAGCGCGAAATCGCGCCCGTGAAGCGCCTGGAACGAGAACAGCGCGCGAATCGGCGCGACGGTCAGGGCCGCCGCGAGAAAGAGCAGCGCTCCCACGCCGATGATCGTCACCGCGGGATTGCGTGCGCGAATGACGCGGGTCACGCTGCCGCCGGTCGACCGATTGATGAAGAGCAGCGCGACACTTATCAGCACCATCGTGGTGAACGCGAGCGCCCGCGCGACGCGTTCGTCGCGCCCGAGCGCGAGCGCGAGCACGAAGACCGAGAGCGTCGCCGCAAGCGCGATGCCGCCTTGCAGCCCGGCGTTGACGAGGAGCGCGCGGTCGAACAACGAGGCTCCGACCGGTCTTGGCGGACGGCGCATGCTATCTTCTTCCGCCGGCTCGGCCTCGAAAGCGATCGAGCATGCCGGATCGATGATGAGTTGTAAGAAGAGAATGTGCACCGGCAACAAGAGTAACGGCATGCCGAAGAGCACCGGGATCAGGCTCATGCCGACGATTGGAATATGAGCGGCGACGACGAACGCGATCGCTTTATTGAGGTTGTCGAAGATACGTCGCCCGAGTTTGATTGCGTCGATGATGGAACCAAAATCGTCGTCGAGTAGGACGAGCGCGGCAGCCTCGCGAGCGACATCGGTGCCCCGAGCCCCCATCGCGATACCGACGTGGGCGGCTTTGAGTGCCGGGGCGTCGTTCACGCCATCTCCGGTCATAGCGACGATCTCCCGGTTTCTTTTCAGGGCCTCGACTAAGCGCAGCTTTTGCTCGGGAACGACGCGGCAGAAAATATTCGTAGCGGCGACGGCGGCGGCGAGCGCCGCGTCGTCCATCGCATCGAGTTGCACGCCGGTGTGGTATCGCTCGGGCGCACGCAAGCCGATGCTTTTCGCGACGCTCACCGCGGTCGCCGGATAATCCCCAGTGATGACGACGATGCGTATTCCCGCCGAATACGCTTCGGCGACCGCCGCCGGCACGCGCGGCCGCACCGGATCGGCGAGACCGATCAATCCGACGAATTCAAATTCGAAATCGTGCTGCCCCTCGGGCAAGCGGTCGCCGAGATAGAGCGCCCGCGCGACTCCTAAAACGCGGAGTCCGTCGGAGGCAATCTCTGAGACGCGTTCTTCGAGCGCGCGCGTGCGCTCGGGTGAGAGATGGCAGAGATCGGCGATCGCTTCGGGCGCTCCCTTCGCCGCGACGACCCACTGCCGCGTCTCCGGGCGGAGCCAGACGCGCGACATCGCCAACATGGAGCGCGAGAGCGGATACTCGCCGGCGAGCACCCAATCGCGGTGAATGCGATCGCTCCCCGGTAGCCGATGTTCCAAGGCATCGGCGATCGCGCGCTCGGTTGGGTCGAAGGGATCGCGATGGCTCGCGAGGACGCCATATTCGAGAATGTCGTGATACGCGCTGGGGATGCTCGTCGTGTCGTCGCAGCGACAGAGCGAGCCGTCGGCGGCGGAGAGCGTTACCACCGACATACGATTTTCGGTGATCGTCCCGGTTTTATCGACGCACAAGACCGTCGCCGAGCCGAGCATTTCGATCGCCGGCAGGCGGCGCGTCAAGACATTTTTTTGTGCGATGCGCCACGCTCCGAGCCCCAAAAAAACCGAGAGCACGACGGGAAGTTCTTCGGGCAGAATCGCCATCGCCAGCGCGATACCAACCAGCACCGCGCGCAGCCAGTCGCCTCGGTGGAGGCCGTAGGCGACGGCGACGAGCACGCTCAACAGCAGCGCCGCGACGGCGAGGCGGCGCACGACCGTCGCGGTTTCGCGCTGGATGCGCGTCGGTTCGACGTCGACTCCGGCAAGCGCGCTACCGATCGAACCGATCTCGGTCGCCGGACCGGTCGCCAAGACGCGCGCGACGCCCTTGCCCTGGACGACCATCGTTCCAGAGTAGACGAACGGGAGATCCTCGCCGCCCGGCCGCGCCATCCGCTCCGAAATCGGCGAAGCGACCGCTTTTCGAACGGCGACCGACTCGCCGGTCAGCAGCGATTCATCGACGCTCACGTTGTTGCCGGCGAGCAGCACGGCATCGGCGGGAATGCGATCGCCTTCGAGCAGCACGATCGCATCGCCCCGAACCAACGTTTTCGCGGCGACGCGTTGTTGGACGCCGTCGCGAATGACGATCGCTTGGAACGCGGAGAGTTCGCGCAGGGTGTCGAGCGTACGCTCTGCCTTCTGGGCTTGCGAGATGCTGATGCCGACGACGACGGCAACGAACGCCAACAACATCGCCGCCTCGGCACGGTCGCCGAGAACCACGTAGACGACGCCGCAGGCGACGAGCAGCAGAAACATCGGCTCGCGCGCGGCCTCGAGGGCGATCCAGAGCCACGAGCGCCGGCGCGCGGACGGCAATTCGTTGGGTCCCTCGCGACCGAGCCGTTCCGCCGCCTCGACGGAGCTCAGGCCGTGCACCGTCGCGCCCTCCGCTTCGAGCGGAGGGCTATCCTCGCGCATAGGCGAGCGCGATACGCAGCATCGCGACCACGGGAACGGCGAGATAGAGCCCGAGCGGTCCGAAGAGTTCTCCGCCGATTAGAAGCGCGAGAATCACTGCGGAGCTCGGCAGGCGCGTACGCGAGCCGACGAGCGTCGGGGACAATACGTACGCTTCGAATGCAAAGACGATGGCGAGGAGAGCGGCGACGAGTAGTGCCTTCGCCGCCCCGCCGGCAGCGAGTGCGAGCAAAATCGATGGAACGAAGGCGGCGATTCCGCCGAGATAGGGGACGAGATCGAACGCTGCGGTAACGATGCCGATCGCCAGCGCGAAACGGACTCCAAGAATTTGCAGGACGACAAATACGAGCAAGCCGACGATCGCGCTAATCAATAACTGCACGCGAACGTATCCATCGACGACATCGTACATCTGCGCGAACATCGCGCGCAGGCTCTCGCGTTCCTCGCTCGGAACGATCGAAAGCATTGCTCGACGATAGCGCCATGCGTCGAGTTGAAGATACGATGCGAAGACCGGCGCCAACACGACGGCACCAAGAATCGCCGAGGTCGAACGCAGCACGGCGAGGGCGGCTCCGGAGAGCGCGCCGATTTGTTCGCGCACCATCGGCGGAACCTGCAATATTGTCGCACGAGCCGCATCGGGGATCGTCGCGATAAGCGCGACTGCCTGGGTGTAGAGCATCGGCCCGAAAAAGAACAACGCGCTCCCGACGAGCACGGCGAGCGCGGCGTTTGCAATGACGACGGCGACGATCTTCGGGAAAAACCTGCGCAAGCGCCGCACCAACGGCCACGTAAAAATCGCGTAGAGCACCGACGGGACGATAGCGAGCAGCGCCGGGCGCAGAAGCCACGCCACGGCAACGGCCAGCAGAAACCCTGCCGCTACCGTCGCTAGACGCCTCGTTCGCGTATCCATGGGTTTATTTTGGGCACCACGCGTGAAAACGGCAGGAAGATTCGACGCGCTTTTCTAGTGAGTCTCTATCGGCACACCGTTCGAGTAGGGCGTGCCCGCCTGCACGGCGTTCACGCGTCCGTTCGTTCCCACCACGTTGGGCGATGCTTCTTCAATGTAATAGTAATAGAGCCGCCCCGGAGTAGCCGTTTCGTCGGTAAACGAGAAAATGGCGTTTCCGCAGTGGTAGACGTCGATATACCCGGGCTTATGACGGCATCCGGCACGCGACGGAATTCCGTACAGCAACATATTGAAGGTCTTAATATGCGAAACGAACGGATCGCTTTTCCGCGCACCGAGTTGAACGCGAGAGCGTACGACGGAGAGCTCGTATCGGCCGGTGTCGGCGTTATACGCCCCAAGCGCGGTGAAAAACAACACGTTATTCGGCGATGAGCGCGCCGCACCGCTCACCCGAAATTCGATCGGTCGAAAGGCCAATTGCCTGACCGACACCAGATGTCGGGAAGCTGCCGAACCCGATGCAGCCATCATATTTAAGCTCGCCACCGCATTCCCGAAGTCGGGAACGTGCACGGCGACACCGAGCTGCGGCTGCTCGAGCGCGGCGAGCCGCGATTTCATCATTGCGCCGGCGTACGGATTCGCGGTCAGTCGGGCGTACATTTGAACTGCAAGCGGATTGACCGTTTTCGTCGCGAGCTGATACCCGGCCTTATTCGCCAAAACGTAATAGTCGCCCGGCGAGATGGGAATAGTAAATTTCCCATAACCATCGGCGCGGATCATCGGGGTCTCGCTCGCGAGCACCGGAAGATGTCCCTTGGGAGGGTGCAGCACGAACGCGTAAGGATTCTTCACCACGAAGACGTAGGCGTACGGCAACGGCTTCCCGCCCACGAAGACCTGACCGACGATCGCCGCGTGGGTCGGCGTCAGCATGAATTGCAGCGGTCCGACCTCGTTTCCGCGGATTTTTCCAAAATCGATGAGCCGTGTCTGCGGCAGGTAGCCGCGTTTTGCTACCGTGACGTAGTAGCTACCATTGACGGGATGTTTCTTGGTAACGCAGAGATTATTTTCTCCGACGCCGACCGCGAAGCTCCCGTTCGCGGCGCTCATCGCAAAGCCGGCGCCGCAGCCGGCCTGCTCCTTGATTCCCTTTTTCGAAAGCTTCGCCCCAACGACGTCGATCTTCGCTCCGACCAACGGTTTCCCGGTCTCTCCCGAGCGAATGTTGCCTTCGACGAAAGCGGGACGAAAGGAACCGCCGAGCGACTGAGCTTGGACGAGTGAGGGCGCGAGTGCGAGTGCGCAGAGTGCGAAAAAACGTTTCATCGTCGAGCCTTTCATAGTAGCAGTGGTCAGAGAGCCGGTACCGGTTGCGCGAAGAGCGACGCTTTGAATCGGTCGTTGAGACGGGCGCGAACGAGTGCGTAGTCCATATGCAGCCCGAGATTATCGAGTTGCACGTCCATTTTCGTTGGGAAGAGCACCCCGTCCGTCGCCTTCCAAGCGCTTGGAGTTACGATCATTTTCATCGGATCGCTCCCGATCTCGAATTTGTCGGGGAGAAACGTCTTTTCGTCGACCTCGGCAACGATCGGCTCGCCGCCCTGCGGTTGCATCTCGAGTTCGTATTCATCGGAGCCGTGAACGGGAACGTAGCGAACCGAACCCGGCAAACCTCCCGCATGGAGATAGGCAAAGGTCATCCAGTACACATAGGAAATCTCGCGCGAGAGATCGGGGCCTTGCATCGCGCCCGTACTATTCCCACTCGGCCAGCCCTGGTCGCCTTCGAGCACCCATCCCTGCGGCGATGACGATGCGAACGTTATCGAACAGGTACCGCTGTGCCGAGGCGTCACCGTATACGACCCCGGCGAGATCGCCGAAGCGCTTGCAGAGATCGTCGCGATGCCCTCACAGGTATCGCTCTCGACGAACCCACCGTTATAGCCGCTCTCGCTCACGGCAATGCGTTCGCTGGGGTGCGCGCCACCGGGAGTGACGGTATCGAAAAAGAGCTCGTTCGGGAAAACGCAGAGCGCACCGGTCGCCTGCGACGAACAGACACGCGCACGCGATCCCGGCACGTAGCGATTCGATTTCGTCACCGTGACCGATACGCTCTCTCGGGTCGCGCCCGGAGTAAAGACGCGCAAAACCGGCGCGCCTTGCATACCGGTCGTCAGCACCTCCAAACGATCGTAACCGTCTGCGGTCATCCATTCTCGGGCGTCTTGCTGCGTCTGCTGACCGTTGAGGACGTGCCATTCGAAGAAAAGCGTCCGGATCTGCGCGACTCGCGCATTTCCGCCGAGCGCGCCGGCCATCGCCTGCACGATAGAGATCGTCGTGGGAACGAACGCGTTCGAACGCGGCACGCTCCCCGCTAGGAACACGATCGTCGCCGCGGCGGCAACGGACGCGGCCAAGCGCCGGACATCGCTCTTGCTCACGGGGCCTCCAACTGCCGTCACGCGGCTGCTTGCTTTGGTTATAACACCCTCGCGAGCAACAAACAAGGGCTGGCTTACATCGAGATCGAGCCCTCGCGAAACGCGCTTCGTTCGAGCCAGACATTTACGAGTACCGGAATGCCGTTCCGTGCTGCATCGCGTGCCCGGAGCAGTGCGGGCTCGATCTCGCTTTCGTCGCGCACGAGGATACCGAGCGCGCCGAACCCGGCTGCGACCTCGTGGTACGCCGTTCGTGCGAGCACCGTGCCGACATCGTCGCCGAGCATCTTCACCTGCTCGCGTGCGATCTGCGACCAGCACGCATCGTTGCCGACGACGGCGACGAGCCCAATGCGATGCCGCACGAAGGTGTCGAACTCCGCGAGCGCATAGCCGACGGCGCCGTCGCCGAAGATCGCCCAGATCTCGTTCTCCGGCCGAGCGAGCGCCGACGCGAGCGAGAAGCCCGCTCCGACGCCGAGCGTTCCGAATACGCCGGGATCGAGCCAGCTCAGCGGCGCGCGCGGATGCAACACGTAGGAAGCCGTCGCAACGAAATCCCCGCCGTCGGCGACGAAGAGCGCGCGCTCGCCCGCAATGCGGTCGATCGATCTCAGGAGCGAGACGACGTTTACGTACTCGCCGCGTGCTTGCGCGGTAGCGAGAATCTCGCGTTCGCGTTCGTCATCGCGCGCGCGCAACCGCGCGATCCAATCGGCGTGCCTCCCCTCGCCCCACCCGCCCGCCGCAGCGAGTTCCTCGAGAAAGCTTCCCGCGTCGCCGATCGCGGCGACCGTCGGCTTTCGATTGAGGATAGCGTCGGCACGGCTGCGGTTCGCCGCGATCAGCGTGCTGCGTCGCCGAATATCACCGCCGTAGCCGAGCCGAAAATCGCAGGGAACGCCGGCGAGCAGCACGCAATCCGCTTCGCGCAACGCCTCGCGCCGCTTGTGACGCATTTGCAGGCGATGTTCGCGCCCCAGCAAGCCGCGCGCCATCCCCGAAAGATAGAGCGGGATTCCCATCGCATCGATCGCGTCAACGAGGCGCTGCGCGTTTGCGGGCACGCAGAGCGCCTGACTACCGACGACGGCGAGCGGCCGCTCCGCACGCCGTAACGCGGCGATCGCCGCCGCGAGGCTCGCATGCGAGGCACGCGGCGGTTCCGGAGGCGCGATCTCGCCGCGACGCGCGCGATGCGAGCCGGCGAAGAGCCGCTCTACATGACGGTGCAGGTACCAGCGTTGCGCGCGCTCGGGCAGCGAGCTTCCCTTGCTCGATGCGTCGGCATACCAGCCGCGAATCGTCGCTTCGTCGTAGAGCAGATCGACGGGAGCTTCCACGAATACCGGGCCGAGAACGCCGGAGCTCGCCGCCGCAAAGGCTTCTTCAAGCGCCGGATGCAAATCGGCGACGCGCCGTACCTGCATCGCTCGCTTCACGTGCGGAAGAATCGTCGCGCGCTGATCGATATCTTGCAGCGCGCCGCGACCGCGCAATGCGGTCGGAACGCCGCCGCAGAGAAGGACGAGCGGCGATTGCGCGAGCCGCGCATTCTCTACCGCAGTAATAGCGTTAGTGAGTCCCGGCCCCGCCGTCACCGCAGCGACGCCGGGTATGCCGGTGAGGCGCCCCTCGGCATCTGCGGCAAAGAGCGCGCTCGCTTCATCGCGGACGTCGAGAACGCGAATGCCGCGCGCCTTCGCGGCAGTGAGGATCGGTGAAATGTGCCCGCCGCAGAGCGTATACAACCGGCGTACGCCGTGCGCGACGAGCGTTTCGGCGATACGATCGCCGCCGTGAGGATTCTCGGAGAGATGCTGCTCCATGCTCCCCTTCTTCGGCAATGGCCGAGCGAGCGCCGCTACGCCGGAGCGCCGTTCGGTTTCGCGGTCAACGCCTCGGCGTGCTTCTGCGCGATTTGGAGAAAAGGCTTAATCAGATCGATCGGCATTGGAAAGACGATCGTCGAATTGTGTTCGCCGCCGACCTCGGTGAGGGTCTGCAGGTAGCGCAATTGCATCGCCGCCGGATCAGAGGCGAGGATACGCGCCGCATCGAGTAAGGTCTGCGCCGCTTGAAACTCCGCGTTGGCGTGAATGACCTTGGCGCGACGGTCGCGCTCGGCTTCGGCCTGTTTGGCGATCGAGCGAACCATGTTCTCCGTGAGTTGCACCTCACGAATCTCGACGCTGATGACTTTGATACCCCACGATTCGGTTTGGACGTCGAGCGTATTCTGTACGTCGGCATTCAGTTCGGTCCGCTTTGCGAGCATTTCGTCGAGTTCGTGCTGCCCGAGGACCGAGCGCAAGGTTGTTTGGGCAAGCATGTTCGTCGCGCCGATATAGTTTTCAACCTGAATGATTGCCTTCTCCGCGTCGACGACCCGAAAATAGAGAATCGCATCGACCTTCATCGAGACGTTATCGCGCGAAATGACGTCTTGGGCGGGGACCTCCATCACCACCGTCCGCAGATCGACCCGCACGATCTGTTGGACGAACGGCACGATGAGGATGAGCCCCGGCCCGCGTACGGCCTGGAAGCGGCCGAGTTGGAAGACAACGGCTCGTTCGTATTCGCGAAGAATTTTGATACTGGAGAAAAGTATCAACAGCACGATGAAATAGACCGGGAGGAAGACTATCGATGACAGCATATCGCCGTCCTTTCGGCGCGAAGCGCCTGACGAAGGTGCGCGAAGCGTCGTGCATCTTCCGTATCAATACCCGTACGGCTCGGGCCCCAAACATCTCCCCGGGCCGGCGCTCCCCACGAATCGAGGCGCGGGACGCCCGATTCCCTTCGCCGAACGCAAAAAGCGAGAAGAAAGCGAGGCCCTTCATGAGCCACGAGAAAAAACACGAGCAACCAAACGCCTCCCCCTCTGAAAAACTTCAAAAAGAGATCGAGGACGCGATGGCGGTCTACGGTGATACCGATATGGACCCGAACCGCGAGGACCAAAAAGACTTACACCACGGCGCCGAAGACGAGGAAGAGAGAGACTAACGATGATCCGTCCGTTGCTTGCGTTCGCTGCGTTGCTGATCGCCCCGGCGATCGGCGCGGCAGCGAGCCTTCCCACCGCGAACCTCCACTGGCGCGAAACGGGGCCGGCGATCGCCGGAGGGCGCGTCACCTCCGTCGCCGGTTCGAGCCGGAATCCGAATCTCTATTATCTCGGAGCGGCGGGCGGCGGCGTCTGGAAAAGCAACGACGGCGGTTCATCCTGGAAACCCGTTTTCGACCGCGAGAGCGTGGGATCGATCGGCGCGGTCGCCATCGATCCGAGCAACGATAACACCGTATGGGTCGGCACCGGCGAATCGAACCCGCGCAACGACGTCAGTTACGGCGACGGACTCTACAAATCGACCGACGGCGGCAAGACCTGGACGAACGTCGGTTTACGCAAGACGCAATACATCTCGCGCATTCTCATCGATCCGAGCGACCCGCAGCACGTCATCGTCGGCGCGCTCGGCGATGTTTTCGCCAACTCGTCGGCGCGCGGCGCGTACGTCACCTTCAACGGCGGAAAGACGTGGAGCAAAACGCTCGATGTCGGCCCGAGCAGCGGCGTCTCCGATCTCGCGATGAGCCCGCGTACGCCGAACGTCGTCTATGCCGGCGTCTGGGAGTTTCAGCGGCGCCCGTGGACCTTTCGCAGCGGCGGCAAACGCGACGGGATCTATCGATCGACCGACGGCGGGCGCACCTGGCATCGGCTCAGCGGCGGCGGGCTTCCTACCGGAATCACGGGGCGCATCGGCCTCGCCGTCGCACCGAGCGATCCCAATCGCGTCTACGCGCTCATCGAAGCGCACCACGGTATCCTCTGGCGCTCCGACAACAATGGAACGACGTGGAAACTCGTGAGTTCGAACACGCTCGTCGATCAGCGTCCGTTCTATTTCTCGCATATCGAAGTCGATCCAAGCAATCCGAATCACGTGTTCACCGCCTCGACCGAACTCGCCGAGAGCACCGATGGCGGGCGGCATTTTAAAGCGATCGCTCAAAACGTGCACGGTGATTTTCACGCGATCTGGATCGCACCGAACGATCCCCGGCGTATGATCGTCGGCGAAGACGGCGGCTACGCGCTCACCGTCAACGGCGGGCAGAGCTGGGCGTTCTGGGCGAACCTCCCGATCGGCCAGTTCTACCGCGTCGGACTCGGAAACGACAACCCGTACACGATCTGCGGAGGATTGCAAGACAACAATTCCTATTGCGGCCCCTCCAATTCTCTCGACATGGCCGGGAACACGAACGCCTCGTGGTACGCGGTCGTTTACGACGACGACGGCCAGTGGGCGATCCCCGATCCCAGCGACCCCAACGTCATTTGGTCCGATGGGCAAGACGGTGCGCTCTTCACGTTCAAACGAAAATCGCGCGAGTACACGTTCGTGGAACCGTACTTCACGAGCGTGCAGCAAGATTACGATATCGCGACGAGCCCTTATCGCTTCAACTGGGAATCGCCGATCGGTTTTGCACCCTGGAACTCGCATATCGTGTGGTTCGGCGGCAACGTCGTCTTCCAAACGACCGACGGCGGGCATCACTGGCAGCCGATCAGTCCCGACCTGACGCGCAACGATAAGGCGCACCAGGGGCCCTCGGGCGGCCCGATCACGCACGACGTTACCGGCGCAGAGTACACCGACACCATTCTCGATATCGAAGGGTCGCCGCTCTCGCGCGGCGAGATCTGGGTCGGCACCGACGACGGCATCGTGCAACTCACGCGCGACGGCGGCAAGCATTGGAAGAACGTCACGCCGCCGGGCGCGAATCCGAACGGCCGTTTCGAAACCGTCGCCCCCTCGCCGCTGCAGCGCGGCACTGCCTATGCCGTCGAAGATTCGCATTTGATGGGCGACAACGCACCGGAGGTTTGGGTGACCGCCGATTACGGCGCGCACTGGCGCTCCATTTCCAACGGCTTACCGCACGATCTCTGGACGCGTTCGATACGCCCCGATATTCACACCCCCAACCTCGTCTATCTCGGTACCGAAGAGGGCGTTTGGGTCTCCTACGACCGCGGCGCGCACTGGCAGAGCTTGCGCAACAATATGCCGCCGGTCTCGGTGCGCGATATTCGCATTCAGCCGCAGTTCGACGACCTCGTCATCGCGACGCACGGTCGTTCGATCTGGGTGATGGACGATATTCGCCCGCTCCAACAGCTTCCGGCCGCGGTTCGGGCGGGTGCGATGCTTTTCGCCCCGCGGACGTCCTACGAATACAACCTGACGAATAATACGGAGGGCACCTACACAAACTTCGCGGCGAAGAACCCGCCCTACGGCGTTCCCATCACCTACTATCAAGCGCATCCGCAGGCGAGCGCGCCGAGCATTACCATCCTCGATGCCGCCGGGCACACGGTGCGCACGATAACGGGCACGAACCTCGCAGGCCTAAACCGCATCGTTTGGGACTTCACGACCACGCCTCCGGTGAAATGGCACGGCGCCGCCAATCCCGCGTTCGCGGGGCCCAGCGACGGGGCGATGGTTCTTCCGGGAACCTACAGCGCGCGTCTATCGCTGAACGGACGCACCTTCGTGCGGCACTTCGCCGTGAAGCCCGACCCCGATGCGACCGAGACGTTCGCCCAAATGAAACGTAGTTACGATGCATTTGCAAAACTGAATCGGCTCTACTCCAGCGTCGATACCATGCTGAACCACCTCGACCGGATCGGCAAGGCGCTCGCCGGAGCCTCGGCTCCCCGCGGCAGCGCTGCCGCCGCAGCGCTCGCGGCCGCAACGCGCGGTCGTACCGACGTCGTGGCACGCCTTACCGCGAACTATACCAACGGTGAAGATTCCGTCTCTCGCCCCGGGTCGCTCCGCGAAAATCTCGACGGGGCGCTCACCTCGCTGCAATCGTTCCCGGTGCAGGGCATCATCACGCAAGCTGCCGCGCAGTTCTACGCTCGGATCGACGCCGAATACCGCGCCGCTCGCGCTGCGTATAACGTCTACGTTCGTTCGTTGCCGGGAATCAACGCACGCCTGCGCGCGGCTGGCGCCCGTTCGCTACCGGTGATTCCGCTCGAGCCGTGAGGTGCGGTGCCGCACCTCACCCCCTCCCCGCGGCGGAAGCGTTCCGCGCGAAGAAACTTCTGCCGGACCGCATCGGTTCATAGCGAGGAACGAACGCGAGTTTTTTGAGGAGAGTGCGACGATGTCCGACGCAAAATGCCCGTTCCACCAACCCGGCGGCGCCGGGCCTTCGAACGCCGACTGGTGGCCGAATCGATTGCCGATCGACGTGCTGCGCCGAAACTCCAGCAAATCCGATCCGATGGGCGCGGATTTCGATTACGCAAAAGAATTCCAGCAGCTCGATCTCGCCGCGGTGAAGCGCGACCTGCAGGCGTTGATGACCGATTCCCAAGATTGGTGGCCCGCGGACTTCGGGCATTACGGGCCGCTCTTCATTCGCATGGCCTGGCATGGAGCGGGCACCTACCGCATCGGCGACGGGCGCGGCGGCGCGGGCGCCGGGCAACAGCGTTTCTCACCGCTCAATAGCTGGCCCGATAACGTCAACCTCGATAAAGCGCGCCGTTTGCTCTGGCCGATCAAGCAAAAATACGGCCGCACGATCTCGTGGGCCGATCTCATGATTCTCGCCGGCAACGTCGCGCTCGAATCGATGGGATTCAAAACCTTCGGTTTCGGCGGCGGACGTGCCGACGTGTGGGAGCCCGACGATTCGGTCTACTGGGGCCCGGAGAACCAATGGCTCGCCGACCAACGCTACAGCGGCGACCGCGATCTCGCCAATCCGCTCGCAGCGGTACAGATGGGGCTGATTTACGTCAACCCGGAGGGGCCGAACGGCAACCCCGACCCGCTGGCGGCGGCGGTCGATATACGCGAGACCTTCAAACGCATGGCGATGAACGACGAAGAGACGGTCGCCCTCATCGCCGGCGGCCATACGTTTGGGAAAACGCACGGAGCCGGCCCGGCGAGCAACGTCGGCCCCGAGCCCGAGGCCGCACCGATTGAAGAGCAGGGGCTCGGATGGAAGAGCAGTTTTCGTTCTGGGAAAGGCGCCGACACCATCGGCGGCGGCCCCGAAGTGACGTGGACGAAAACACCGACGCAATGGGATAATGATTTCTTCGCGACGCTCTTCGGCTACGAATGGGAGCTCACGCAGAGCCCCGCCGGCGCGAAGCAGTGGGTTGCGAAAGGCGGCGCGGGCGCCGGCACGGTTCCCGATGCCGCCGACCCGACGAAGCGCCACGCGCCGACGATGCTCACCACCGATCTCGCGCTTCGTTTCGATCCCATCTACGAAAAAATATCGCGCCGATTCTACGAACACCCCGACGAGTTTGCCGACGCCTTCGCACGCGCGTGGTTCAAACTGACGCACCGCGACATGGGGCCGCGTGCGCGCTATCTCGGACCGGAGGTGCCCGCCGAGGCGTTGATCTGGCAAGATCCGCTTCCGCCCGCAGAGGGCGATCCGATCGACGCCAAGGACGTCGCGGCGCTCAAGGCCGAGATACTGGCATCGGGCATTACCGTCGCGCGAGCGGTCGCCACCGCATGGGCTGCCGCATCGACGTTTCGCGGCTCCGATAAACGCGGCGGCGCGAACGGTGCGCGCATACGCCTCGCGCCCCAAAAAGATTGGACGATCAACGAGCCGGCTGCGTTAGCGGCGACGCTGCAAACGCTGCAGGGGATTCAAGAACGCTTCAACGGCGCGCAGAAAGGCAGCAAGCACCTCTCGCTCGCCGATCTCATCGTACTCGCCGGCTGCGCTGCGGTAGAGCGTGCGGCTCGCGATGCCGGCATCGATGTGAACGTGCCATTCACGCCGGGACGCGCCGACGCCACGCAAGCGATGACCGATGTGGAATCGTTCGCCGTCTTGGAGCCGCGTGCCGATGGCTTCCGCAACTATCTGCAGGCCGAGAACGGCATTCCCGCCGAGGTTCGGCTGATCGACCGAGCGCAGTTGCTGACCTTGACGCCGCCGGAGATGACGGTGCTGGTCGGCGGCCTGCGCGTGCTCGGCGCGAATGTTGGGACGTCGCCGCATGGCGTCTTCACCGATCGGCCGGGAGTATTGACGAACGATTTCTTCGTGAATCTTCTCGACATGGGCACGCAGTGGACGCCGACATCGGAACGCCGCGATACTTTCGAGGGGCACGACCGTCGGAGCGGCGCGCTCCGGTGGACGGGAACGCGCGTCGATTTAATTTTCGGATCGAACTCCGAACTCCGGGCACTCGCCGAAGTATACGCCTGCGCCGACGCCCGGCGAAAGTTCGTTACCGACTTCGTTGCGGCATGGGATAAGGTGATGAACCTCGACCGCTTCGACCTCTAGGGTTATCGTCGGCGCCGCGAGCTGCTATAGACCTTACGGGGTTTGGGGGCGACGGCGGCGACATCGGGAAAGAGCGGGTTGATCTCGCGTTCGAGCCGGCGGCCGAGCGTGTATTCGATCTTCAAAATAAGCGGCTCTTCATCGGCGGAGACGAAGGTGATCGCGTCGCCGCTCGCTTTCGCGCGAGCGGTGCGCCCGATGCGATGCACGTAATCTTCGGCGACTAACGGCACGTCGTAATTCACCACGTGGCCGAGCTCGACGATATCGATGCCGCGCGCCGCAATATCGGTCGCGACGAGAACGCGAATTCTCCCGTTCTTGAGATTATCGAGAGCGCGCGTGCGCTGCGCTTGAGAACGATCGCCGTGAATAAGATCGGTGGGGATGCGCTGTTTGCTGAGCGCTGCGGCGAGGCGATTGGCGCGCGACTTCGTGCGAGTGAACGCGATCGCGCTGTAAATGTTGTTGTCTTTAAAGAGCTCCAGCAAGAGTTCGGTCTTTTTTTCCTGCGGCACCGAATAGATTCGCTGCGTCAGCAATTCGATCGGCGGATGTTCGGCAGCGAGCTCGATGCGCACCGGATCGTGGAGGATCTCTCCAACCAGGACCGAGATCGCCGAAGGCAGCGTCGCCGAGAAAAAGAGCGTCTGCCGTTTAGCGGGAAGCGTGCGGAGCAGGCGGCGGACCGACGGGAGAAAACCCATGTCGAGCATGCGATCGGCCTCGTCGAGCACGAACACTTCGATCGCATCGAGCCGCAGATTGCCATTGCTGAGATGGTCGAGGAGGCGCCCCGGAGTCGCGACGATGATTTCGGTGCCGGAAGCGAGCGCTGCGAGCTGTCGGCCAAAAGCGACGCCGCCATAGATTGCGGCGACGCGCAGCGTGGTATGGCGCACCAGCGCAGCGAGATGGACGGCGATCTGATCGGCGAGTTCTCGCGTCGGTGCGAGAACGAGCGCGCGCGTCGCACCGCGCGGACGGCCGAGCAATCGAGCGATCATCGGGAGGCCGAAGGCCGCCGATTTTCCGCTTCCGGTCTGCGCGCTAGCGAGGACATCGCGCCCAGCGAGCGCGGGCGGAATCGCCTGCACTTGAATCGGCGTCGGTTCGGTAAATTTCAGGTCGGCGACGGCGCGGAGCAACTCCGGGGGCAAGCCGAGTTCGTGAAAGGTCTGCATGAATACGAATACTTTCGAGCGTGCACAAAACGATCGCACGATATGTCGAAAGCTCAGCGCGGGAATAATTTCACCCAGCATGCCACAAGGGCCATCCTTTCGTCAAGCACTTTCTCCGCTCGTGAGGAGAATTGCAGCGTATCGGCACGGGGTGAGCTGAATGAAGATGGGTCGTTTTCTCTTCGGAGCGTCCGGGATGACGCTCGGCGCGGCGAGCCTCGTGCTCCACGATCAGCTTATTTCGATGTGGAACTTTCCGGAGGTCGGACCGAGTTTCGGGTAAATTGGCCGGCGCCCTCGCGTAAGCGGGGCATGGAACCAGGAGCGGCGTAGCTCCGGATTATCAACATCCAAAGGAGACTACGCCGTGAAGAAATCTTACCC
>JAJYRI010000082.1 GCA_021794175.1 bacterium | reverse complement strand
GAGCGAGCCACTCTGGATCAGCGTCGCCGTCTCGGCTGCATCGAGGGCCGGCACGGGATGCTTGGAAAGCGGAAGCGCGCCCTCGCGATTCATTGCCGCATCTTTAGAAAAATACGCCGGCGCTTCGGGGAGCCCGAGCGTCATCATCGCTACGAATTCATCTTTTCGCATCGGTTTGAGCGCATAGTTCTCGCGACGTTGCGCGCCGATCGTCGACCAGGTCTCTTGTGAAATGTTGCGACCACAGAGCGAACCGGCACCGTGCGCCGGATAGACGAGCACGCGGTCGTCGAGGCGGAGAAGTTTTTCGTGGATCGTATCGTACATCATCGCCGCCATCTCCGCAGGGGAAAAGCCGACGGTTCCGGCGAGATCGGGACGTCCGACGTCGCCGACGAAGAGCGTGTCGCCGGTAAAGAGCTTCGGTGCGGCTTGAGGATCCGACGTATCGGTGACGAGAATCGATATGCTTTCGGGCGTGTGCCCCGGCGTCTCGATGACGCGAACTTCGAGCGCTCCCACTTCGAAAACATCGCCTTCGCGAGCGGCATGGTGTTCGAAGCGAGCTCCGGCACGTTCGCCCACCACAATTCGGGCACCGGTTCGTTGCGCGAGCTCTCGATGTCCGCTGACGAAATCAGCATGGAGATGCGTCTCGAAGACGTATCGAATTTCCAATTCTTGACGTGCGGCCTCTTCGATATAGAGATCGACATCGCGCTGCGGATCGACGACGATCCCGATACCGTCAGAGCCAAGAAGATACGATGCGTGCGAGAGGCACCCGAGATAGAATTGCTTGAAAAATATCTTCGCCATGTTATGCCTTCCCCTTGAGCATCAGGTTCCAATACATCCACGGTAAGCCGTGACGCTTGAGCATATACATGCTCCATCGTTCCTTCGCCGTATCGATGAGCGGAATCGACGGCGTCGGATTCCCGTCGTAATCGAACTCGGCCAAGATGAGCTTTCCGTAGCCCGTAACGAGCGGACACGATGCGTACCCGTTATATTTTGCAGGAAGCGCTTTCGATGCCGCACGCGCGAGCAGATTCTGGACCAACACCGGTGCCTGTGCGCGAATTGCAGCACCGGTTTTCGAATTGGGTGTACTCGACGCGTCGCCGATCGCGAAGATGTTCGGATAGTCGGGGTTTTGCAATGTCGCGGGATCGACCCGCAGATACCCTTTCGTCGGGCCGTCACTCGCGGCGAGAAGCGCGTTGTTGCGAATAAAGTCGGGAGCGCTCTGCGGCGGAACGACGTGAATCATATCGAACGAAAGCGTGACTCGTTTTTTCTCCGGGTCGTCGAGCATCTCGAAGGTTGCTTCGCGTTTGGCTCCGTCGACGGCGACGAGATTGTGGCCGAACATCGTCTTGATGCCGTAGCGTTCGATCACTTTGTCGAGCGGCGCCTGGTAATGCTTGACGCCGAAGATCGCCGGCGTCGCCGAGGCGTACACGACCTCGGCCTTTATGCCGTGTTTGCGAAAATAGTCTGCGGCGAGATACATAATTTTCTGGGGAGCGCCGGCGCATTTTATCGGCCCCGCCGGGAAGGTGAAAATAGCGCGTCCGCCTTTAAAGTTGCGGATATACTCCCAGGTCTTCGGTGCGAGTTCGTAGGCGTAATTGCTGCTCACGCCGTTTGCACCGAGCGTGTCGGTGAGCCCATCGACGGCATCCCAATTCAACTGCAGCCCCGGAGCGACGATTAACTCGTCGTACTCGATTCGGCGCCCATCCTCGAGCACGACGGCGTTCGCGTTAGGTTCGATCGCCGCGACGCGGCTCTGAATCCACGTGACGCCGCGAGGAATGACGCTTGCCTCGGGGCGCGCGGTCTCGGTCGCCGGCAGGATGCCCGCACCGACCAGCGTCCATGCCGGCTGGTAGTAATGGGTATCGGAGGGCTCGACGATGGCGATTCCATCGCGTCCGGCGTTCCGAAGGCGGGCGGCAAGGGAGATGCCTGCGGTCCCTCCACCGACGATCAGCGTCGGGTATCGTACCTCCAGCGCGCTTCCGCGCCCGCTTTCGTGCACCACCGGTGCTTGCATGGTTCCTCCTCGGCAGCCGAACTATTAAGGTTCGCGGTGATTTCTGCTGAGGTTCGCCTAACTGCCCGGGTAGTACTTTTCTCGTAGTATCGTATTTGACGATACTCGGTAGCGGCTCTGGGGAAGAGCCGTGGGCTCGGCCTTGACCGGGCAGTAATGGCCGCCAAACGCTGCTTCTCTTGCACGGATGGCGGCCGTTCAGCGGGCTCCTGCGAATAGGTTCGAGGAAAACTCCACCCGCCCGAAGCCCTGGAGCCGCACCGAACCCTCCGTACGCGCCGACGGCCGGCATGAGGCCCTCCGACGAATGATGTTCCCACGGGACGGTGTGCGTCGAGACGTACCGGCATCGCTGTTGCTGCAGCAATTCGTTGGCAACAGGTAATTTCGGGAGGAACGCTACGGCCGAGGATTGCGACACGCGCTTTGACGAGCCTGGTCGCATTTTCCGCCTACCTTTGCAATCGATAACCGACATCTTCGAGACGCTCCAATGCATCGGAATGGCTTTCTATTCTTGCGACAAAGCAGGAATAGACATCGCTATCCTCGCAGCGATGCGACGATGAGAGTTCCCGCTACCAGTGATGACGCATCGGATCGCCCTGAAGGCAAGCCAATGACGATCGACGAGATTGCGGGTATAGCCGATGAACTCGAAACCGCATCGAGCACCGAGATATTGCGCTGGGCTCTTGCGCGCTTCTCGGGATCGATCGTTGCGGCATGCTCCTTCGGAGGGCCGAGCGGAATGGTTTTACTCGACCAAATGGTTGCCCTCGACCGGTCGATTCCGATTTTTTATATCGACACCGGACTTCTCCATGCAGAAACGCACGAACACTGTCGCAGGGTTGCCGAACACTACAAAATCGCACCGTTGGTAGTTTGCGCCGCCGTATCGCTTGCCGAGCAAAACGAACGATACGGCGACCGTCTCTGGGAGCGTGACCCGGATCGTTGTTGCGAGATTCGGAAGGTCGACGCGCAGCGAAACTTTCTCGTTGGCTATCGCGCGTGGATATCAGGCATCCGGCGCGACCAAACGCCAGCGCGCGCTCGGGCACGGGTCATAGAATGGGATGAGGCGTTCGATATCGTGAAGATCAACCCGCTCGCTCGCTGGAGCGACCAGGAGATTTGGGGATACATTCAGGAACGCAACGTTCCCTACAATGCACTCCACGACCGGGGCTATGCAAGCATCGGCTGCGTCCCATGCACGAAACCCAGCGTCGCAGGAGACCCTCGAAGCGGAAGATGGCCGGGGCACCTCAAGACCGAGTGCGGAATCCACGGCCGGTGAAACGCTCGCCGCTTCTGCTTGCCGTTGTCTTGCTGGCCGCATCATCGGGCGGGCTGACACCGGCGCCCGGGAAAGCGGTCATCACGCTGACGGCAAAGCCCGGTTTCTGGTCGGAGCCCGCCGTTGCGGTCGATCCCTCCGATCCGCGCCGCGTAGTCGCCGCTTATCAAGTCGGCGGACTCGTCGATTACTCGCGCGATGCGGGGCGCACGTGGAAGAGCGTTACGGCCGTGCCGCACGACCATCGTTTGATCGACGGCGACGTATCGGTTGCCTACGATGCGCGCGGCCACGCAATTCTCTGCTACATCGCCTTCGACAAGCTCGGCACCGAGAGCTATTGGGCGCATCACGCAACGCGCAACGGCATCTTCGTCGAGCGCTCGAACGACGGCGGCGCGCACTGGTTGCGACGCGCCGTTGCGGTGAAGGCTCCGGTCGGTCGCCCGAACGTCTTCGAGGATAAGCCCTACATCGTCGCCGACGACACGCGTGGGCCCTATCGCGGCAACCTCTATATCGGATGGACGGAGTTCCATCGCGCGTACTCCGAGATGCTGTTCTCCCGTTCTACCGACGGCGGCGTATCGTGGACGCATCCGATACGGATCAGCACGCAGAATGGATTGCCGCGCGATGACAATGGGGCGACCGAAGGATTCGATGGGACGGTCGGGCCGAACGGGACGCTCTATACGGTTTGGCAAGACGGCACCCATATCGTGCTCGCGGTTTCGCGCGACGGTGGCAAAACGTTCGCTCCGTCGCACGCAATTATCAGCGTTCCATCGATGAATTATTACGTTCAGGGCTATCAAGGTCGTGAAGTCAACGGTTTCCCGCAGATCGCCATCGCGCCGAAAACGCGACGCTTGTTCGTTACCTGGTCGGATTACCGCTACGGTGAAGTCGATATTTTCAGCGCGACTTCAGCCAACGGCGGCGTAACGTGGAGCGCCCCGGTGAAGGTGAACGACGACCGCACGCACGACGGGCGCGACCATCTGTTTCAGTGGCTCGCCGTCGACCCGATCACCGGCGATGCCTACGTCATCTTCGACGATCGTCGCGGCGATCGGAAGAACGAACTCGCGACGATCACCCTCGCGCGCTCGACCGACGGCGGCCGTCGTTACCGCAATTACGAGTGGACGACCAAGCCGTTCGATCCGTCCTTCCAGTTCATGGGCGATTACAACGGCATCGCTGCATACGCCGGCCGCGTCTACGGCGTATGGACCGAGACGGCGCCGACGCGCGCAAAACGCTGGAGTAAAGCCTGGCGCGCCCCGCGCACGATCGTTCGCTTAGGGATGGCGCAGTTTTAACAACGCTCCCGGAGTTCTATCGCGGCGCGACCTGCTCGAAAAGACATCCACCGACAAGGGTTACCGAAGTGAATCGATAATCTTCGCCCGATGAAATCGGATATTGCTTCCCTATTTCGCTCCGTTTCTTTTGCCGTTGCGGGGCTTGCGCTCGTTCTCACCGGATGCGGGGGTGGTGGTTCTTCCCTTCCGCCGAACGCGGCGACCGGGCCGAACCAGCCGGGATTCATCACCGAATTCCGCAGTGCGCTCCTTTCCCGTACGCGCCCGACGAAGATCACCAAAGGGCCGGACGGCAACCTTTGGTTTACCGAAGGGGGTCCGGAGATCGGCCGTATATCGACCAGTGGGGTCGTTACCCAGTTTACCCAAGGCTTCAGCCAAAGTTCGCGTACCGGCGATATCACGGCTGGCCCGGACGGCAACCTCTGGTTTACCGACGTCGGCAATGACAGCATCGGCCGTATCACGCCGAGCGGAGCGGTTACCGAATTCAGCACCGGCATCAGCGTGAATGCCGGGGTCAATTTCATCACCGCAGGCCCCGACGGTAACCTTTGGTTTACCGAACAAGGCGGCAATCACATCGGACGCATCACGCCGAACGGCGTCGTCACCGAGTTCGCGAGCGGCATCAGCGCACAAGCCGGACTCGCCGGTATCACGGCCGGCCCTGACGGAAACCTCTGGTTCGCTGAGCTCGGCGGCAATCGCATCGGGCGCATCACTCCGAGCGGTGTGGTCACCGAGTTCTCGATCGGCATCAGTCCCAATGCCGGTCCGCTCGAAATCACCGAAGGCCCCGATGGAAATATCTGGTTCACCGAGATCGGCGCTAGCGCCATCGGGCGTATCACGCCGAGCGGCTCCGTGACCGAATTCCGTTCGGGAATTCCAAGTTATGCGGCTCCCATCGACATCGCTACCGGCGCCGACGGCAACCTTTGGTTCACCGAGGCAAATGCCGATCAAATCGGGCGCATAACGCCGACCGGCACCATCACGAATTTTTCGTACACCCTTCCGGATAACGCAGCGCCGTTCGCAATAACGCCCGGCCCCGACGGCAATATGTGGTTCACGATGCAAAACGCCGCTGAGATCGGTAACATCACGGTGTAAAATCGTCGTTCTAACGGTTGCATCGCGGTCCCCCAACATATCGATTTTTCATTTCGGACGCATGCGCCTATTTACGATTACGAACGCGATGGCCTGGCCACGCACACGCAAGTAACTTTCCCGGCAAGCACGGCCCGTTACGTTCGCGTTCGCGTGCTTTCGAGAAAGCGGCCTTCCCCGAATCTCGGCCTGCGTTTTGCGGCGCCCTCTGCCCCCGCCGAGGAGGCACGGTATCAAGTTCGTCTGGGGACGCGCGCACGGAATGCAGAAGGAACGACCAGCTATCGTTTGTTCTGCGTCGATTCGGTGCCGATCGACCGCTTGCGTATCGACGCGGCGAGCCTGCCTTATGCCCGCAGCGTCGATATCGAGAGCAGCGATGATGGGCGCACCTGGCAAACGGTGAGTTCCGGGACCATCGCACGAGCCCACGATACCTACCGCGCGTTCATCGATTTTACTGAAACGCAGGCACCCGATTGGCGCATTCGTATTCACGATGGCAGCGATGCTCCGCTGCTTGCGATGACGGGAACGGCATATGGCTTGCCGAGACGCGTCGTTTTCGACGCCCGTACGGCGATGCAGCATCGCCTGATCTATAGGAATCTAGCGGCGGGCGCACCGCAGTTCGATTATGCAGCGACGCACACAAATGCGCCGAACGTTCCAGCCGACGCGACCCTCAGCGCCCCAACGCGCAACCCAGACTTCGTATCGTTACACACGCAACCGTGGAGCGAACGGCATCCATGGCTGCTCTGGGTGTCGCTGGCGATCACGGTCGCCGGTATTGGCACCATCGCTATTCGAACGATGAGCGGCGACGAACGCACCATCGAGGACGAGCGGAACTCGTAAGCCCGTTCCGCAGGGAGCGAGCCCCGCCGAAACGATTAGGGCGATGATGGCGGAGTGAACATCCGCTTCGGCCGGAGCTTCAGATTCAGGATGTCGTAGCGATATGTAATGCGACCGACTACGACATAGAGATAGCGTCCCAGAAGATAATTGTGCTCTCCTTGCCCCAATGGTTGCACATTGGCCGGGTGCGCCTTTGGATCCGGGGCAAGGTCGACCGACGTACTTACCGATCCGTTCTTCATCGAAATCGAATAGATCGTTGCCGGACGATACTCGTCGGGGCGTCCGAAACAACACCAATCATCGATATAGGCACGGTCGCCGATAACGCCGAGAAACGTGTTATCCGAGATGAGTTTTGGTCCGAGCTGCCTGAGGTCTTTCGCACGAAGAAAAGTTAGCCCGTTGCTCATAAAGGCACCGTCGTTAAAACTCGACACCGCGATCGCGTTTGCCCCCGCAGGAACGATCGCAGTTACTCGATCCATCCGCAAGTTCGCCGACGCGAGGATATTGCCACGAGTATCGAGCGCAACAACGCTCCCGGCGCTACAACCGATATATGTCGTTCCATGAATCTTGCTCTCGACTTGAGCGAATCGACACGGCCGAGCACGCGACGCGAGGGCGCGATAATGTTTTTCCTGAGCGCCGACAAGGTTTGATACAGACGACGTCTCCGGCACCGGCGCGACCCCGTGAATTCTCCACGTCGGCACCGCGCTCGGCGTTGCGACAACCAGTGGTGCGGGGCTCGCCTTCATCGGCTTCGCGCGGGCACTCCCTAAACACCCTGCGGGAACGATTGCCGCGATTGCCATCGCCAAAACTCGTGCCGACGCTAGGGAATAGTTGCGACGCGCGCTTGCCATCGATAGGCTATACGCTCGAAGGCCAATGAACTCCTCGTACGCACAATACTCGCGCGCATCGCGGAACATTCCATCACCGAGATCGCCGGCCGACTGGCCCGGAATACGACCACGTGAAGAACCCGAAAAACTCACCGCGAACGGCGCGATGGCCTATCGATTGCTATGAGAAGAGCGTTCCGGCGCGATTGCCGGCTCCGCCGTCGAATCGACCCTAAGGCACCCACGTCTTCCCGTTAGGATCGCGGCAGGTATTTGCATCGACGCAAATCAGGCGATCGGTCGGGACCTCTTTGGCAACTTGATAGCGATCCAGCACATACGTCAGTGGATTAAACCACAGATCCTCTGAAGTGGGTGTGCCTGGTCGACTATCGACCGTATTGTTCCAGCTTATGCGGATGCATGAGTCGTGTGGATACGCCCGCGGTTTCGCTGAAGAACACGAGCCGTCGACCCATAGCGCCCTTCCTGGCGCAAGCGTGAATTTTCGCTCGCCGCTTTGCACGACAATATACGGGAGAAGATACGGCTCGAACGGCACGATGCGCTTCGTGCCGGGCATTGGGGTGACGATTGCATGAGGTCGCCAACAAATAACTTTCGGCATTCCTTCGCACGTCTCCCCAGAGATGCGCTGCCTGGTAGCCGAGCCGGTCGAGCGCGAGGATATCCACATTCCCGCTCCGTCGATCCTCGAGCTGGTGAAAGTAGTCGAAAACGTTTTTGGGTTAAACCGAAGTTTTGTATATGACGGCAATCGTGTGTTCCCCGTCGACTTGTCAACAACTCGTCGGCCGGCGTCGGAAATGACGACCATCGTCACGGCCATGCCACGCGATCCATAATAATAAACGCCGTCCGCAACGTGCGGAGGCGGCGGTGTGGTATGGACGATCATTACAACACCTTCTTTGACGGGCTTTTCCCTGGAGCCGACGAGCGGACTTGAACCGCTGACCTGCTGATTACGAATCAGCTGCTCTACCAACTGAGCTACGTCGGCACGTGGAGACCGAGCCCGGCTATTCTGCGCGAACGACGCCTTAGCCCTCCCGGTCGTGGAAGGTTCCCCGCTGCGCGCCCTCGTCGAGATCCAGGTCGTCCAGCAGATAATAGACGATCTTCCGGTCGTCGAAGCCGACCTTTGCCAACCGCTTGCCCTCGATCTCGACGACCTCGTGGATGTGCCCCGGCACGCCGATGTACCGGCGGTTCATCGGGCCGTAGGCGGGGTCGCCCTCCGGCTTCTCCTTCGGGGTCGCCCGGACGCCGCGCAACGGTGTCTGGTGGCGATGCGCGGCCACGTTACGGCTTCTGCGGAGCCGGGCGGAAGGCTTCCACGTAGGATCTGTCGCCCTCGGGCCAGCCCACCCAGATATCGCCGCTCTGCGGATCGATCGTGCCGGTGTGCATGCCGCGCGCGATCTTCTTCTGCCCGATCAGAACCGGCATTCCGCCGGCACGAATCGAGAAGAGTGTGAGCGACGTGCCGAAGCATGCAAGTAGCCGACGCCGTGCGCTGAAGCTACACTGGTCGACCCCACCGGGGAAGTTTGCCTCGTGCAACAGCTTGCCTTGCGTCGAATAGACGCCGAGTTTGCCGTTCTCGCCAAGGTCGATAAGTGCGTTATCGGCGGCATCGAAAATCAGCGGGTGGTTATCCTTCAGCAACGGCGTCCGCATGACGCGCTTCACCGCGAAGGTCTTTGGATCGATCGCGGCGATCGCTCGG
>JAJYRI010000011.1 GCA_021794175.1 bacterium | reverse complement strand
TACCTACGATTTTTGCACGGATTAACTATATTCCCGCGCGCCATCTCGGCAACCCGGGATGGCGCACGATCCCACTTTAACTACGATAGTGAAGAAAGCAGCCGTCGTGATTCCACGCCATTTTCGAATCCTCTCGCTATTTTTCGCGGCCGTATCGCTGATCGCCGCATCGCCTGTTTCCGCCCTCGAATCACTCGCCGTTGTACCGAGCGCCATCCGACCCGGCGCGATTTTCCGCTACGAGCGCACGGTCGTCGCCACGAGATCTCCCACGATTCACGAACTGATGGTCGTAAGGATCCTCTCGGTTTCGCGGAACGGCTATTCGGCGCTCATCACCTACAAGAGGCCCGGGCATCCGCCCAACGTCAAGACGATCGTCGCTAACAATAACGGTTGGATCTATCCCGGCAGCTCAGAGCGCCCACATGATTTTCTTACCGTTGATGCCGCAAGGTATTGTCAGTTTCCAGCGAGGCTCGCCGCTGGATCGCACTGGCATTGCAACGCGCGAACCGTCTGGAACAACTGGCCATCAGGCTCGGCGCGCGTTACCGTGACGAAGGCGACGAAAAACACTCTGCAACTGAGCGAGACTGGCGTCGGCGCGCCCAAGTTGCAAACGGCGATCGACGATGACACCGGCCAACCGGTTTCGACGAGAATGACGACCTCATGGCGCGTGACCTCCGATTTTAGCGATTCCCTTCTTCGGTACGAACGGATGACCATCCGCGTAGACCTTCACGTGGGAAACCAAATACTACCGGTGACGTTTACGACGACGATCCAACGCGAAAAGTGATCCGCGTCCTGCCGCGCGCCATGCTGACCACCGCTCTTATAGCGGTGTCGTGGGGATGGTGCCTTGCGGCCAACGACGGCTCGCTATGCGTCCATACAACAAATGCCGTTTCGACGAAGCCGCTCGTAGACGTTCGTGTCTTTGTCATCGGGGCCGGTAAGGGCGACTCGTACGTTGGCCTTACCGATATTCGCGGACGAACGTGTTTTCGCCATCTACCACCTGCTGCCTACAGGGTTTTTGCAAGAAAAAGGCGGTTTAGAGCGCTTTCGATCTCCGTACAAGTCGAGGTTCGTCGCATGGTTCATCTCGATTTAGCGTTGCGCCCCGCCGAGAAAGTTATCGCGCGTGTCGTTACCGCACGAGTGAGAGACGCGAGTTACGAAACAATCTCCCGGCAATCCTCGCTCTCCAAGGTTAGTTCGAATATACTCGCAGCGATGAACGACATCCCGGGGCTCCACGTCGCCGCCGGGGCATCGGGGCTCGGGGCATCGGCCTCCATTCGCGGACAAGATCCATCAATGACTTCGTACACGATCAACGGAGTGAACGTCGGGAACTCGGCGGCATCGACGATCGACAGCGATTTGCTCGACCAAGCACAAGTGGATGCACAGAACGATCTCCTTGCATATTCATTTCTCTCCCCCTCAATGCACCCGCTCTATCACGCCTCGGCGCAGCAAGGGGCATTTGGCCTGTCGGTGCTCAAAGGATCGTTCCAAGACACCGCGGGAGCCGTAGGGATCGCCGTCGCACATGCCACGCGCACGGCGGAGAGCGCATTGAACGGCCAGAGTTATCTCGACCAGAGCGGATATACCTACGCCCACTCCGGCGCGATCGACGTCAATGGGAATTACGGCGATTTATCGTTCCCGTTGGGTTCCTGGAATGCTTCGCTCTCCGATGCAGTCGCGACGAGCCGGACACTCCCGATTTCGAATATCCTAGCTGGTTCCGTCGCCGCGGGTTTTGGGCCCGGCGAAGTTCTTACATCAAGCTCGAATAATCCATTGTTTTCAGCAAACGGCCTCTTGGGCAACTACGCCATCTCGGTGAGCGTCGCGTCGTGGGGACTTCATGAAAATGACGACTATCTGACGCGAACGGTGGGGCGAGTTCCCTCTCCATTTTTTTCAACGAACGTCACTCAAGGTACCGATATATATCTAGCTGCGAGCGGGGCCACCGAAAGAACGCACACCTCACTGAGTTTCGACGCGGACGAGTCGTCGTATCGATTCTCCGCCCTGGGTCTTCCTGCCGACAACGTCACCGTCCCAAAATCGACAGTGACCCTCTCGCAAAATGGCAGGCTGGGAGCGCATCTTCTCGATCACATAGGCTTATCGGCCGAATTAGCCGGGGGCCGCTTATCACCCGCGATAAACTTCGCAATTCGTTGGCCGAACGAAAACGGTACGCAAGCATACCTCGTCGCCAATGGTGGGCGGCGCTATCTCGACGCAACATCGCTCGGCGGAACGGTGGGGCTGAGTGACCCGGCCGCTGCAACCTTTGATTGCGAGAACGATACCATCGAGACGACCGGTGTGGGAGCGAGCACCGCCGCGCCCTCGGAATACGGACTTTCGGCCGGATATGGTCGGCAATTTCGCCGACTTTGGTTGAATCTCGCGGGCTACGACGAACGTATCTTCGATGCAATCCTTACCGGCGCACCGGTCGCGGTCTCAGCAATGCCCACGGGGTCACTCCCGCCCGGCTTCGTGAGCGAGCTGAAGAATGCGTATGGCAGCATCGGTGGCTGCGCTGGCCCGGCTCCCTCGCCGACGAGTATATTTTTCAGCGAAAACGTCGCTAACGTCACCGCCGAATATCGTGGGGTTTCGCTCGATTCGCAAATCGAACTTGCGCACAATCTCAGTTTGGAGATGCGATACGGCCTCACCCAAGCGCAGATCTCGGCAATTCCATCACTGCTGCAGTCACCGCGCTCGCCGTACGTTCGCGGCTCTCAAATTCCAAATGTCCCGCTCAACGTGCTCGACGTTACCGCCGATTGGCACCCAAGCCGGTACGCCGAGGTGCTCGCCAACGTCGATCTCATGCCGCGCAACAACCTCTACAATCTTCCAGCCTATACACGAATCGATGGCGGTCTTTTGTTCAACCTTTCGCGCATTGCCCGCCTCAGCATCGTCGCCTCGAACATCACAAATCAGTTTGTCGGCTACTTCGTCAGCCCACGATATGCAGTTCCACTGCCGACCCAGGGCGGGCTCGCCTTTCCGACGCTCGCCGATCCCCTTGCGCATAGCGCGCTTTACGTGCAGCTCAATTTGCGCGTCGCAGACCGTCGGCGCGATCATTCGTAACCACGGAGAGAGCTGGACAGCGCCGTTAGTAGTGAATCCGCTCCGAAGACGCAGCTGTTGGAGAATGCGGCGAGTAGCGGGCGTGCGGTTCTCTTCATGGGCGCTGCTTCGGCTTCACCCCCTACTATGCCCCGCAGACCTTGGGCTTCTATTTACCGAGAACGATATCAATTCCAGCGAGAACGAGGCGAAGTTTTGCACTCGACAACCGGCCCACTCGCTCGGTGAGCATCGTTCTATCCAGCGTAACGATCGCCGAAACATTCGCTACCGATTCCTTGGGTAAGCCGGTCTGAGCGGCTGTTAGCCGAACGTTTCCGGGTGCCTCGGCCCATTGAAGATTGCTCGTAATGGAAACACAAACGACGGTTCCGAGACGACTCCGGTTCACGGCGTCGGATTGCACAACGACGACGGGTCTCCGAAATCCGGGCGCCGAGCCCCGAGATTCCGGAAGGTCGGCCCACCAAATCTCCCCCTGCCCGATTACCAATCGGTACTACCGAGTACGCCGACTCCAACGGCAACGACGAAGGGGTCGACGCTCTGTCCGGCCTCAGCGACGACAGCGTTCATTGCCTCGGTAATTTCGTCGTTCTCGTGACGGGCGAGATATTCGCCGAGCGCGTCGGCGTACAGTCGGCTACGCGAGCGTTTCGCTCGTCGCGCGAGCCGTTCTGCCCGTTCGAAGACGTCGTCGGGTATCGACACCGCCGTTTTCATACCAAGAGTATAACCCGGAAGGAACGACGAAGCAATCTTTTCATCGAGCAGGCGCAAGTACATCGTTTTGCGAGGGCGGCAACGCCCGGCGCGACGAGGATCGGGACGATCTCGCCCTTGATAACGGCCGCGACGTCTTTACGTTTAGAACACATTTCGTTCGCGCCGATCGGCTGCTCGCTCATGGGAAGCTCGCGCCGCACGGGGCCATAGGGCCCGGCCCGTCCTCCGCCGAAGTGGACGCGGTTCAATCAAGAATAAACAAAACACCCCTCTGTAAGGAGTCCCCGTGCCCGAAAGCATCTCATTAGAGATCGGCGGGCGCACGATGGTCATCGAAACCGGCGAACTTGCCAAGCAGGCAAACGGTTCGGCCCTGGTTCGGTATGGCGACCAAAACGTCGTGCTCTGCGCCGTCACCGCCTCCGCGAAACCGCGAGAAGGCATCGACTTTTTCCCCCTGACCTGCGACTTCGAAGAGAAGATGTACGCGGCAGGCAAAATCCCCGGCGGATACATCAAACGCGAAGGGCGCCCGCCCGAGCACGCCGTGCTCAGCTCGCGCCAGATCGATCGTCCGATCCGTCCGCTCTTCCCCGACGGTTTCCGTAACGACGTGCAGATCGTCGCGACCGTTCTCTCGGTCGATCCCGAGCTCGATGCCGATGTCATCGGCGTCTGCGCCGCCGGCGCGGCACTCGCGTTCTCCGATATTCCGTTCGATAAAACCGTTGCCGCCGTGCGCGTCGGCCGCGATGAGAACGGCGACTATCTCTGCAATCCCACGCTTCCGCAATACGTCACCGGCGGCATGGATATCGTTATCGCCGGCACCGCCGATGCGGTGATGATGGTCGAAGGCGGCGGCGATGAAATCTCTGAAGACGATTTCCTCGGCGCGGTTGAGTTCGCCCACAAAGAGATCAAGAAGATCGTGAAAGCGATCGATACGCTCGCCAAAAAAGTCGGCAAAAAGAAACGTGCCTTCCCGGTGCAGACGCCGAACGCCGATCTCGAAAAGTGGATGCGCAAAGCGTTTGCCAAAGATGTCGCCAAAGCGATGCGCGTCATCGAAAAGGGCGAGCGCGAAGCCGCATTCGCGACGCTGAGCGTCGACAGTGCGATCGAACGTTGCACGAAGAAAGACGAAGCGGTAAAAGCACTGCTCGAAACGCCCGCGGGCGCAAAAGAGTTCGGCAAAATCATCAAGATGATGGAAGAGGACGAACTGCGCACGATGGTCGTCGACGAGAAGATTCGTCCCGACGGCCGCAAGCCCGACGAGATTCGTCCGATCTGGTCGAAGGTTCATTACGTGCCCCGCGTTCACGGTTCGAGCGTCTTCACGCGTGGACAGACGCAGGTCTTCACCGCGGCGACGCTCGGTTCGACCAGCGACGCCCAGCGGCTCGACGGCATCGTCGCGCTCGAAGACAAGCGCTACATGCACTTCTACAACTTCCCGCCGTTCTCGGTCGGTGAGACCCGCCCGATGCGCGGCCCCGGCCGTCGCGAGATCGGCCACGGAGCGCTCGCCGAACGCGCGCTACTGCCGGTGCTTCCGCCGAAGGAAGAGTTCCCGTACACGATGCGTTTGATGAGCGAAGTGCTCGAATCGAACGGTTCCTCATCGATGGCTTCGGTCTGCGGATCGACGCTTGCGCTGATGGATGCCGGCGTGCCGATTAAAGCGCACGTCGCCGGCGTTGCGATGGGGCTCATTCTCAAGGGCAAGGATTACGCGGTGCTCACCGATATCCAAGGCCTCGAAGATGCACTCGGCGAGATGGACTTCAAAGTTGCGGGCACCAAAAAAGGCATCACCGCAATTCAGATGGACATCAAAGTCCAGGGCATTACCATCGCGATCATGCGTGAAGCGATGAAGGCTGCGAAGAAATCGCGCAACTTCATCATCGATAAACTGATCGAAACGATAGCCGCGCCGCGTACGGAACTTTCGTCGTACGCACCGCGCATGATCACCGTGAAGATCGATCCGGCACGCATCAAAGACGTCATCGGACCGGGAGGCAAAGTGATCAACAAGATCATCGCCGATACCGGCGTCGAAAAGATCGACATCCAGGACGACGGCAACGTCTTCATCACCTCGCTCGACGGTGAATCCGGCGAGAAGGCACGCGAAATCGTTGAATCGATCGTCAAGGTTGCAAAGGTCGGCGAGGTCTATACCGGAACCGTCACGCGCATCATTCCCATCGGTGCGTTCGTGCAGATTCTCCCCGGTAAAGAGGGGCTGGTCCATATCAGCAAACTCGATACCAAACGCGTCGAGAACGTTGAAGATGTCGTCAGCGTCGGCGATCAGATCGAAGTGAAGATCGTCGAGATCGACGCGCAAGGGCGCATCAATCTCTCCCGCAAAGCGCTGCTACCCGGCGGCGAAGAGAGCGGCGGGGACGACCGCGGCCATCGTGGCGGCGGCGGCCCACGCGGAGGCGGCGGCTTCCGCGATCGCGCGCACAGCGGACCTCCGCGTTCGCACGATGCTCCGCGCAGCGAAGCACCACCGCGTGCGAGCGAAGCGCCGAGCGCCGACGAGGGCGGCTTGCCGCAGCGTCCGCGCCGTCGACGCCCCGGCCGCGAGTAGCACGTACCGACGCTTCGACGTCGCTTGAATCGAGCGGCGTAGAGGAAAATGGGAGGACTCCTGTCAAGGAGCCCTCCCATGCGTGTTAATTGGCCCGCGATCTTGGTCGCAACCGTGATCTTCTTCCTCTTCGGAGGCCTCTGGTACAACGTTCTCGGCCCAGCTTGGCGCGACGCCTTGGGGGCACAAGCACCGCAAACCTCGACGAGCGCATACGCCTATATCGTCGCGGTCATTATGTCGTTCTTTCTCGCTTACGCGGTCGCGCGCGTGCTCTCGTGGCGCGGCGATTATAGCGCCGGGCGCGGCGCCTTCATCGGGCTCTCGCTCGGGCTCTTGATCTTCGGATCGATGACCTGGATGACGTACGCCTTTGAAATGCGCGGCGCCACTTTAGGTTGGATCAACGTCGGATTCGTCGCGATCGGCATGGCGATTCAGGGCGCGATTCTCGGCGCTTGGAAACCGAAGTCGTAAGCGAGGCGACGCGCGGAGCGATTCTGCTCACCGGTGCTTCGAGCGGCATCGGGCACGCGCTCGCGCTCCGGCTCGCCGCGGAGGGCTACCTGGTCTTCGCCGGCGTTCGCAAAGAGAGCGACCGCGAGCGACTCGTCGACGAGCACCCGAATCTACGCCCCATCTCGCTCGACGTCACGATCGCCGCCGACCGCGTGCGTGCGGCGCAGAGCGTCGCCCAGTGCGCGCTCCCGCTCTGCGCCGTCATCAACAACGCCGGTATCGCGGTCGGCGGACCGCTGGAGTATCTTCCGGTCGATCGCTTGGTCGAACAATTCGAAATCAATACTTTTGCGCCGATCGCCGTGACGCAACTCGTGCTACCGCAGTTGCGTGCAAGCCGCGGTCGCGCATTCTTTATCGGCTCGATCGCCGGGCGCATGGGCGTTCCGCTGGTCGGCCCTTACGGCGCCTCGAAAGCGGCGCTCGCCGTGCTCGTCGATGCGTTACGTCAGGAGTTGCGCCCGCACGGCGTCGCCGTCTCGCTCTTCGAATTCGCCGCCGTAAAGACGCCGATCTGGGCGAAAGGGCGTGCCGGTGCCGAGCAAGCGATCGAGCAGCTTCCCGCCGAGGCCCTCGCACAGTACGGGAAAGAGATCCATGCGATGCTCGCGCAGACCAAAACCGAGGAACGACACGCCCTGCACCCATCGGTCGTCGCCGATGCCGTCATCACCGCGTTGCACACCCCGCAACCCCGCGAGCGTTACGTCATCGGCAGGCAAGCGCGCATTCAATCGATCGTCGCGCTCTTGCCGATGCGACTGCGCGATCGCCTGATCGCCGCCGCGCTGAAACACTAACCCGCGTCTCAGACGGCTTCGGCGATCGCGATGGGTTTGTGCATGCAACTCGGCTCGGCGGCGAATGCATCGCCGGTCATCGTGTAGGCGCGCGATCGCGATCCGCCGCAGAGCTCGCGAAATTCGCAGACACCGCATTTTCCGCCGAAGGTTTCGGGGCGACGCAAACGCTGCATGACCGGGTGATTGCGATAGACGTCGAGCAAATCGGCATCGCGCACGTTGCCGCAGACGTAGGGCAGAAATCCGCTCGGCGAGATCTCGCCGATGTGCGAGATGAAAACGAAGCCTTTCCCGTCGCCGACGGCAGGGACGCGCTGCCAGGGCGGCTCGATCGTCGCGGGGCGTTCGCGCGGCGGCATCGAGGCGATGCGTTGCGCGCGATAGCGACGGTAATGCGGCGCCTCGGTCGTTTTAATGCCGAAGGGAAGCCGCGATTCGAGGCGATAGAGTTTCCGGAAGACTTCCTCGGTCTCGGCGGCATCGAGCACTTCGGAGAGCTCCGCGCGCCCCGTCGGAACGAGGAAGAAGACGCTCCATAGCGCGATGTCGAGCTCGGCGAGCATCTCGGCGATGCGATCGACATCGAGATGGTTGAAGCGGGCGATCGTCGTGTTGATCTGCACCGAGATCCCGTGTTCGCGCGCGGAGCGATAACCCGCCAGCGTCCGCTCGAACGACCCCTTCACACCGCGGAAGTTGTCGTGAATCTCGGCGTCGGCGGCGTCGAGGCTCAGGCTGATGCGCTCGCAGCCGGCACGGGCAAGCTCGAGCAGCGAACTATCGCGAAGCCGCCCGGTCGCACTCGGCGAAACGGCGATCCGCAAGCCGCGCTCGGTGGCATGCTCGATAATTTTATAAATGTCGTCGCGCATCAGCGGATCGCCGCCGGTGAAGACGACGATCGGGTTCCCGCAGCGCGCGATCGAATCGACCAAGGCGAACGCCTCGGTCGTGCTGAGCTCTTCGGGATTTCGGTGCGGGATCGCCTCGGCTCGACAGTGGCGGCAGGCGAGCGCGCAGGCGCGCGTCATCTCCCAAATGATCACACGAGGGGCGTCATCGTAAAGGTGTGCGGCCGCTGCTTCCATGCAGCGATGGTACCGCCGCTGCGTGCATCCGATGAGAAGAAGTTGTGAAGAGCATCCGCCAACCCCGCGCTTGGTTTGCCGCGCATGATTCGTCGGGGACGCGGCTAACCAGCAGGCACGCACTTCATCGCTTCGGAGGTAGATTGGTGTCGAATCCTCGGGTTGCTTTGGTTACCGGCGGCGCGCGCGGCATCGGCGCGGCGATCACGCGCCGACTCGCGCGCAACGGCATCACCGTCGCTGCCGGCTTTAGTAAGGGGCGCGAGACCGCGGAGCGATTGCAGAGCGAGCTCGTCTCCGACGGCGCGAGCATCGTGGTCGTGCAGGGGCGCGTCGACGACCCGGCCGATTGCACGCGCGTTGTCGAAGAGGTCCTCGCGAAGTACGGACACGTCGATTACCTCATCAACAACGCCGGCATCACCGTAGATAAGACGATGCGGAAAATGACGCACGAAGATTGGCAGGCGGTGCTCAACGTCAATCTGTACGGTGCGTTCTGCATGACGAAAGCCGTGCTCGAGCACATGATCGAACGCGGCTTCGGACGTATCGTAAATATCAGCTCGGTGATCGGCGAGACCGGCAACGTCGGACAGGCGAATTATGCAGCTTCGAAAGCCGGGCTCTTCGGCTTTAGCAAGAGCCTCGCGCTGGAGATGTCGCAGCGCGGCATCACCGTCAATTGCGTCGCCCCCGGTTTCATCGAAACCGAGATGGTCGCCGCGATTCCCGAAGCCGCGCTCGCGAAAGTGATCGAGAAGATTCCGCAACGCCGGCTCGGCCAACCCGATGAAGTTGCACGTGTCGTCGAGTTTTTGCTCGACGACGAATCGAGCTACATTACCGGCGCCGTCTACAGCGTCAACGGCGGCTTAGATATGTAGGTTGCCAACTGGGTAAACACGAATGGCAGCGGACATGCTTACTCGCATGCTTTTTGTATCGCTACTCCTCTGTGCGTTCGGCGTCGCCTGCGGAGGAACCGCTTCAAATCCGGCAGCTCCATCGGCACCGCTGGCAATTACCGTCGACGGTCGACCAGCGCAAAACGTCATTTTACTTCCCGCAACCTTTCTGACGTTCAGCAGCAATATCGCCACGCTCGATACGACCGGTGGACCGGGGTTGCCCGTAGAGTGGAGCGTGTCGTCGGGGAGCGCCGCGGTACTCGGCAATACGGATCCGACTTTCGTATACGGTTCGCCGACGCCGCCTCCAAATGGAACCTTTGTGATGATCGCCCCGCCGGTCGCGCAAGTGATGGGAACGGGGGCAGTAACGGTCGTCGCACATTCCGGCAGCGAGAGCGCATCGATTCCCGTCTATGTGTACGGCGAGCTCGACCTCGGCTGCGGGCTGCGCTATCAGCCCTACTACTCGTTCGAATCGGGATCGGTTACCCAAGCGACGACGAGCGATCTCTACGTCACCGAACCGCCGAACAGCGGCGACCCGTTCGACCCCTGCGCCGCACTCGGCCTCGCTACCGACACGACCACGACATATCATTTCCCATACGGCGGCGTTCTCATCGCCGGGACGACGAATGCGTTCCCGCAGATAACGGCATCGCAGTGGCGCAACGCGCAGACGCAAGTCTCCCAAACCAACGTTCTCAACGCAATTTTATTGTTTAAAACCAAGAGTGGAGCGATCGTGAAAGCGATGCTCCCCGTCGGCCCGGTTGAAGTCTCGGGAGCGACCGGGGCGTTCCCGTATTAGCGATATCCACAAAAGACTACGGTGTCAGTGACGGCGTAAGATTCCCCGTTTTGGGCGGTGTAATTTTCCCCACCCAAGTCCGCCGATTGGCGGGTTATCTCAGCTCCCCTCCCTTCCGATCGCCGTCGTCGAGGAATCCCACGCGGCGTTTTTCCTTGAGGCGGTAGCTCGGCCCGTTGATCGCAAACGTTGTTGCATGGTGCAGCAAGCGATCGAGGATTGCGCCGGCGAGCGTGTCGTCGCCGATGAGCTCGCCCCATTCACTGAAACGCTTGTTGCTCGTCAGAACGATGGAACCGCGCTCGTACCGCTCGCACACGAGCCGGAAGAAGTTCCGTGCGGCCTCGTGATCGAGCGGCTCGTAGCCGATCTCGTCGATAATGAGCAATTTTGCGCGATTGGCCGTGAGCCGTTTGAAATGCAACCCCGAGCTGGAGCGGAGTTTTGCGAAGAGCTCTCGTGCGGTCGTGAAATGCACCATCTCACCGGCGGTGATCGCGGCGTGTCCGAGACTCGTGCTCAGATGCGTTTTGCCGCAGCCGGGTGGCCCGAGAAAGATCACGTTCTGCCCGTTACTCAAGAAGCGCAGCGTGTGCAGATCGCGCACCTTGCCTTCGTCAAGCGAAGGCTGGAAGCCGAAATCGAACTGGTCGATGGTCTTAATACCCGGCAGACCAGCGAGTTTTAGGCGCATCGTGATGCTGCGTTCACGCCGTGCACTGAGTTCCGCGCCAAGGAGCTGGTCTAACAACTCCACGACCGAAAGTTCATTGTTGCCGACGCGGTCGAGCAATGCGTCGACATTTTCAAGCGCTCGGGGCATGTTGAGCTGTTCGAACGCATCGCGCATGCGTTCGTAGATGAGCTGACTCATCGGCTCACCTCGTCATAGACCGAGAGCGGGCGATGTTCGACGACGAGCGTTTCCAGTGCGCGTTGGAGCGATGGTGCCAGTGTGCCGATTCGCAGCGTCTGGCCTTTTCCGGCAGCGGTAGGATGTTCGCACAATAGCGTGTCGGCGGCGTAGATGCGCACGCGCTCCCCGTCGTCGCAAATCACGACCGTGCGGCCGCGGTTCCCAGGCGGAACCTGATAGCGGCTTGCACGATATTCGATGAACCCTTCGGCGTTCACGCGGCGCGTCTCGCGCACGCCGACGATCGTCAATCCCGGGCGCAACGGCGTGAGCAGCGGGCCCTCACGTGCGAAGCGCTCGTCAACGACCTCGCCATGCGTGCGATGCACGCGACCGTTGGCTTCGACGACCCAGTCGTCAAGTTGGCGTTGCGCATCGGCAAGACCACTCGTGAACGCGCGCCCCGGGAGAAACGACGTCTGGAGGAACCCGATCGCGCGCTCCACCTTGCCTTTGGTCTTCGGGCTAAATGGCCGCGCGCATTTGACCGTAAAGCCGTAGAGCGCCGAGAAATCGGCAAACTCCGGCTGCAGAATAGGGCGGAAGTGCTCGTCGCGGCCGATCGTCACCGTTCGCATGTTGTCGTACAGTACGTCAAGGGGCACGCCTCCGAAGAAGCGGAACGCCGCGACGTGCAACCGCTGCAGCGTCAACTCGTCCATGCTCGTCGCGAATGCGGCGAACATTTTACCCGAGTACCCCAATACCATCACGAAGACGTGCAGCGGCAGCGCCACCCCGCCATCGAGAACGCGACCCAGCGTGCTCCAGTCGCACTGCGCTTGCTTCGCCGGCGGCGTTGCGAAGCGGATTTCCTCGGAGACCGGATCTTTCGCCGGTCGCAGGCCGCGAGCGAAGTCGCGCACGGTTGGGTAGGGCACGTCGAGGCCGCGGCGTTTGAGATCGCGCGCGAGCTGGGCCGCCGGCACGCCGGCCGCGAGACGCTCGCGCATCCAGTCAGCGTGCTCCTCCAGCCGCGAGCGCCGTCGCCGTAGCGTGACGGTGGGCTCGGCGGCGGCATCCCGGAGCTTCCGCGCCGTCTTCCGGTCGATGCCCAGGTTCGCCGCAACCCGCGTCAGCGGCACGCCTTGTGCATCTTGGATCTTTACTTGCATCCATAATCCCCTTACGATTGGAATGGCCCTCCTCTCGGCTTGCAGGCAGATTGGAGGGTTCTGTTCGTTATTGGGTGGGGATTTTTACACCGTCGGAAGTGGGGATTTTTATACCGTCACCGACATACGGGGGATCCCTCGCTATCGGAGCATACGCGGCCGCAGCAATTATCCGGCGCTCTACCGCTTTTACGACGAAGGCGTCGCGCTCGGAACAGGCGAGGCAGTGGCCGCACTCGGAAAAGAGAAGTGATGGAGCGTCATATCGATCGCCCCGCCGCCGTGCAGGAAAAGAAAATGTCCGCTCCCTTCGGCGTGGATGCTTTTCACGAGCCAGTATGGGCCGACGCGCCCGAACGTGAAGCGTCCGAATCCACCGCCGCCCTCGAAGAATCCGCGTTGGCCGCCGCCGAGGACGACGGCGCGAACGAGGTGCGTCGTGGTATCGACATACATATCGGTGATGGGATGCATCGATTCGTTGCCGCCTCGCGCAGTAAACTGCAGGTGATACGATGGATGCCCGTCGAGTGCAACGACGCCCAGATCCTTGATGCGATAGGATCGGCTATAAAAGGCACGGACCGTCACGATCGATTTCATCATATCGAGCGGGCTCGTCGGCGCAGACGGGGCTGGCGTAAGCGCCGCCGTTGGGGCGAGATGGGCGAAAGCGCGCATCACAGGAGCGACCGGAAACGGCGTACAGTTTTGAACAGTAGATTGATTCGATTCCAGCGATGCGTGCCCGAATCCACTTGACGTAACATAATGCACGTCCCAGGTTCGCGGGGGATGTACGCCGCCGGGGCCCGTTCCGATGCTGGTCGATTCAAATTGATAAGGAGGCTTTATGGCACATTGGATAGTGAGTGTTAGCCCACGATCGCGGACCGTGGTTCGATAATCGATGACCGGTGGAAGCGACTGCGAGCGCATCGCGTTGAGTGCCTCCGAGTAAACCGCTGAGCCCGATGGAAGCGATGCGGCGTATATTGGGTTCGCAGCTACCACGAGGCCAACCCCGAACGCAGCCGCTAATGTAATGCGATAGAATAATTGCACGATGACTCCTGACACGATGACTCCTGAGCGGGTATTCCCCACATGGACAGGCCTTTTTACTCCAGAATGCCGCTTGCCCTGCTTGTGGAGCGCCGCCCGGCGATGCAATTCGGAGCTTGGGCCTCTTTGAGGACGCGAGAGACGGGGTCACGCGCGACCGAACGCTGAAAAAGCCGGTTGGCTGCAAACAAAGGCGTGGTAGGTTCAACCGATCAACGCAACACTCCGATCATCGTTGATGGAGGGTTAGAACGTGGCTCAGAGGGGACGACCAGGGCTGTCGCCGCGCCGCAAGGCGGAACTGTCGAAACGCTGGCGAGCGGGCGAGTCGGTAAGCGATATTGCACGAGCCTTGGAGAAGAACGTCGGCTCGATATTCGGCGTCCTTCGCCTACGCGGCGGCATTGCACCGCCGCAGCGGAAGCGGTCCCATCGCGCCCTAACGCGTGGCGATCGCGAGGAGATCTCTCGCGGTCTCGCAGCGGGCCTCTCGCAACGCCAAATCGCAGTACGTATCGGTCGGACTCCCTCGACGGTGAGTCGAGAAGTAAGCAGGAATGGCGCAGAGACCCGGTACCGCGCTGACGGGGCGGATGAAAAGGCGTGGGATCGAGCAAAGCGGCCAAAGAAATGTCTTCTTGCGACGAACCACAAGCTGCGGGCGGTCGTTGCCAAAAAGCTGCAAGCGCAATGGTCTCCGCAGCAGATAAGCGGGTGGCTGAAAACGACGTTCCCCAAGAGCCCCGATCTCCAAATTTCTCATGAGGCGATTTACCAGACGCTCTTCGTCCAAACGCGTGGTGCGTTGAAGAAGGAGCTGCAGTATCATTTGCGTTCCGGGCGCGTGCTGCGCCACGCGCGGACGGCCACGCGTAAAGGGCAGACACGATATCGGATCATTGATGCCGTCTCGATCAGCGATCGCCCACCCGTGATCGAGGATCGCTCTGTGCCGGGCCATTGGGAAGGCGATCTCCTCTGCGGTGCGCGCAACTCTCAAATAGCGACACTAGTGGAGCGAACATCACGATTTACGCTCCTCGTGAAGGTTCCTCGCCGAGACGCCTTGACCGTTGCAAAGGCGATGAGCAAGCAGATTCGGAGCCTCCCCGCTAAGTTGCGAAAAAATGTGACGCTCGATCGTGGGCCAGAATTTGCGGCTCACAAAAAGTTCAGCGTGAGCGCTAACGTGAAGGTCTATTTCTGTGATCCACAGAGTCCATGGCAGCGCGGAACGAACGAAAACACCAATCGTCTTCTCCGGCAATATTTCCCAGATGGGATGGACTTATCCCAGTTTTCTCAAGCCGACCTCAACCGCGTTGTGCTGCGGCTAAACCAACGCCCACGTAAAACCTTGTATTACAAAACGCCGGCGAGTACACTACACGAGGGGTTGCGTTGACCGGTTGAATTCACCGTGGCTCTCCCGTCGTTTTCCCGGCGTATACCGTGGCCGGGGTGCTCATGTGGCCGTTGCCATTGGAGGCGATCGCAACGCGGTAATTCTCTGCATGATCGCAGCGAACAACTGCCGTGAGATCGCGATGTCGGTGACGGTGTAAAAATCCCCACTTCCGAGCCAACTTGACGAGTGGGTCGTCGAAGCGAACGCTCTGGTGCATCGCACGCATGGCGAGGTCGTTGACGAGCGTTTTGCACGCGAGGCCCCACTGCTCACGCCGCTGCGTCCGGAATTGACGGTCATCGGCGTGCGCGCAACGCGCCGCGTCAATGCCGAGGACTTCGTGGAGTATCGCGCCAGTGGATATCAAGTTCCACCCGGGCACCGCGGTCGCACGGTCGTGCTCCGCGACGACGGGGAACGCGTGCACATCTACGCTGTCGACACGCTGCTCTGCATGCATCCTACCGCCGCCGGGAAAGGCCAGACGCTGCGCATCGGCACGCTCGTGCCGTCGCTCCAGCGCGCGTCGTCGAGTATCGCCCGCGTTCGATCTATGACGAGGTAAGTCGATGAGCCAGCTCGTCTACGAACGGATGCATGACGCGCTCGAACAGCTCAACATGCCCCGCGCTTGAGAACGTCGATGCGCTGCTCGACCGCGTCGGCAACAGCGAACTCTCCGGTTGTGGAGTTGTTGGATCAGCTCCTCGGCGCAGAATTGAGCGCACGGCGCGAACGCAGCATCACGATGCGCCTCAAAATCGCCGGACTGCCCGGAATCAAGACCATCGACCAATTCGATTTCGGCTTCCAGCCGTCGCTCGACGAAGGCAAGGCGCGCGATCTGCACACGTTGCGCATCCCGGGCAACAGGCAGAACGTGATCTTTCTCGGGCCGCCCGGCTGCGGCAAAACCCATCTGAGCACGAGTCTCGGGCACGCGGCGATCACCGCAGGCGAGATGGTGCATTTCACCACTGCACGAGAGCTCTTCGCGAAGTTACGCTTGCGTTCGGGTTTGCATTTCACCGGCTCACCGCTAACCGCGCAAAGCTGCTCATCATCGACAAGATCGGCTATGAACCGCTCGATCATGAGGCTGCCCGCAACTTCTTCCGACTCGTCTGCGAGCGGTACGGGCACGGGTCGATCGTTCTAATCAGCAACAAGCGGTTTAGCGAATGGGGCGAGCTCATCGGCGACGACACGCTCGCCGGCGCGGTACTCGATCGCTAGCTCCACCACGCGACCACGTTTGCAATCAACGGGCCTAGCTATCGGCTCAACGAAAAACGCCGCGCCGGAGTTCGCGACGACGGCGAGCGGAAGGGAGGGGAACTGCGCTAACCCGCCAGTCGGCGGGATTGGGTGGGGGGAAATTACGCCTTCTAAAACGGGGACATTTACACCGTCACTGACAGCGTTCGATCATCAGCGCAAATCACTTGCTAAGTATAGCCAAATCACCGCAAACGTGCAGCAACTTTACGCGTTCATCCGGTGAATGCGAGCTTGGACATAATTTCGTTGCAAAAGTAGACCACGGTTATAGCATCACCCCTATCGGACTAATACTTATTCGCTATGTTATCTCGGAGAGTTATCCAGACGATAAGGCCTTTAAACCCGGATGCCTCAATCACGCGAAACCTTCGCCCTTGGTGACCCTTGCGCCCACGGCTCCGGCGCCGTAGCACGCGCTCTACTCCAGCTCTCTCCTAGAGTGGCCGAACATGCGATGCGTAGCTCCATCCAATCGCCAGCATGACGGACAGTCCATGAACAATGAAGAAAAAGTAGGCCGACGCTAAAGCAACATATGCCGGAAGAATGATCCGTTGAACACCATTTAACGACGGCACCGAACGCGGACCGTCCGAAATTCGCAAAAGAGCTTTGATTTCTGCGAGCACGCGCCGGTGGAGATTTGTTAAGCCGGACAGATCCGACAGCGCCCAATATCCATCCATCTTAAAAACCGGATTTGCCGTTTGGAGCATCATGAGTCCCATAATCCATGCGGCGTACGGGGCGATCGCTCCAGAGAGCGCGATCGACCAAACGGCCAACGGTATGAAAAACATTCCCTGAAAATAGACGCCCGCGATGTCGACAATGAAACGCCGATGTGATGGAAGCGACCAAGCCGATGAGACATCGGCGAAGAAAGCCGGGAAGCACAAATACATTCCAAACCCGATTTCGCCGGGCTTCTCCCCAAAGAAGCGGCAAGCGCTTGCGTGCCCAATTTCATGCCACAGAACCGATGCAACAAGTAGGGCTAAAATACAAGCACCCGAGAAGAGCGGGGAAACCGATTGAATATTTGTGCCGTGCCGAAACACAAGGACGATCGCGGCGGTCACCTCAAGTAAGAAAATTGGTATTGCAAACGGTAGCCGGAACAATGTACTGCAGCGGCCCGCGAGCCAATTGGCGATCGTCGGATTAAGCACGCGACATCGCACCCAAAAAATATTCCTGCTTTTGGCGGATACATCCTCGGTCGTGGCTTCGAGGGAAAAAGTGGTCCGCACGGCGTCGAGTGCGGCGGTGATATCATCGATAGACACATCGCGAGCAAACTCTTCGCTAAGGTGTTTGCGAATGTCGCTCGTACTAGTCATTCCGGATAGAATCGCTCGAAGCAATGCACCCAGCTCCGACGATACTACGAAGTGCTGGCCGCCCATCCTCACCAAATCGCGAGACTCATGACTTCCGTTCTCGTGAAAAGGGGATATGCGTAAATCAGGTCTGAGGACTGGGATCGAGCCTGCGTTTTCGCTCACGCGTCATTCCATTCGCGTTCCGGGAAATCTAGAACTCGAGCCAGATCCGGAATAAGGCCGGAGAGGTTCCCGCGAATCGACTGGGGCAAGCTTCTCCAACTCTCCCTTTCGGTGGGTATCGATGGCGTTGCTATCGTTCGTGCAACAAAGCTCGGCCACATGGTCCAATGAGAGACATCGCGTCGGATAATTTCCTCGGTGATATTGGCTAAACGCGACACGTTTTCGTAGAGATCGCGATTTCGGTCTCCCGATTGGGTCAGGTTCATCGGTGGAAGTACGTCGAGCGCGAACCGTCCGTTGTCACTCATGTCCACGCACATAGGGAGAACAATTGCACCCGAACGAAGGGCGAAGTGGACGGTGCCGGTCATCATTAGCGCGAATCGCCCAAAAAATGAAACGTACCGAACACCGGGGTTGACTTCAAATATATCCGGCATTAGAAAAAGGGCGCCATCGTCTTTTAAATCGCTCATCACCCGTTTGAGGCCGGCCCGATTATTGTGTTCGGGAATTGCGCCGGTATCGAGCGTTCGAATGAGCGTGTCCATTTCGGAGGCTATCGCATTTCGCCCGGGTGGGTTGTAGAAAAACAATAACCGGCGTTGATTTTCTAGTTCGAGCGCCAGCTTTATTCCCGCAAGTATAAAATTACCATAATGCGGCGTGAAAAATATTAACGGCCGCTTGCTCTTGATCGCCTCGTGCAGGTGTTCGCTGCCGCGCACCGCGCATTGATCGCGTACATAGCTACGTAGGCTCGCCGTAGAAAGCGATGCTAGGTGCTCCTGAATAAGCCAAAGACGAAAACCAAATAGTTTGTAGCGGTCCAATAGGCGGCGGATTTCGCCTTCGTCAGCTGCGGGAAAGGCACTACGAAAGCTACGACGAGCTCCATTATTATCGTCGCGGACAACAATCGGCGCGATAAACGGCGAGAGCTTCTGCAGAATGTATCCAAGATAACGGATGCGCATCGAACGCGGAAGTATTTGCAAAAGGCGTTTTAGCATGCTGCGGTTGCTGCCGGCGAAAGAAGCGCTGGGTTTTTCACCAGAGCGTCGAGCATTTCGGAAGCGGAGTTCACTGCGGTTTGCGAAAGACCGTGCATCGCACAGTTTCGGATGCAGGCTTCGGTGAGTCGTGCTTCAAGCATTATTTTTTCAGTGAAACGCTCGACCGATCTAGAACCCAACGATCCGTACGAGAGCACCTCGCCGAGGCTGCCTTTTATCTCCTCTTCGATCGTCCTCAGCATTGCAACGAATCCGTCGATCGATATATGGGAATCCGCACCCCCTTCGTCTCCCGCTTGGTGAACCCGCGTGCCCTCTCTCAATCCGTGCGTAGCAATCCAAAATCCGAATCGCGCCGCAAGAATCGGTTCGAGAAGGCGGACGTAGGTTGACGTGCCAAGGAGCGGGACTAAAGCTGATATCGCGGGTTGTGCGATAGCATGGTCGGGAAACGAAAGAACGAGCGTCTCGTCGCGCTGGCTGGGGGAAGCATCCCGCATGACAGCGAGAATTTCCTGAGGGCTAAGCAGGATCCGGGAGAAGCCGGCGATTTCTCCAAAATATGCAGACGTAAGATGGGTTTTTTCAACAATAATGTGCCGCTCGCGACGGGCTATTAATGCGCAAAAAAATCGAACGTTCGAGATAGTCAGCGGCAACGCGACGACGCCTCCGCGTGACGGAAGGGATCTGAAAAAGAGAGCGGATTTTCTACCTGCGAGCGGATATTGACGAACGAGGTGTTTTATTAGCGCGCGCTCGGCTCCTTGCACCCTAGAGACGATGCGGAGAGCGTTTCGACCCGACGTTCCGAAGAGATCGCGTAGGTCGCCTATGATGGTTTCTCGGTCAAGCATGGACATAACGCCTCGTCTCGCATTTCAAACGGATGCACCTGGCGAACCGGTATCGCCAGGTGCGGCGAAATGATTCTAGCTGTTGCTGCTTTCTACTAGAAGATGGTGCAGTGGTAGCTCTGGCAGCAAACCGCCGCCGCTTGGGCAGTGACTGCGAACGGGTTGATTGCTTCCATTTCAAAACGTGATTCGAGTTCGTCAATAGAAAGTTTCACGGTTTTCGTTTCCTCTCGGATTTGACTTTTTGCAATTTTAAACTCAATCCGCAATGGACCCAGCGCGCTTTAGAGACCAGTGCTTCAGCGAGTCGCCCGATCGTTCATCCGGCCTCCGTCTTTTCCCTTCAAGCAAGAGAAACCTTAAGGTTTTCATCGCACGCAGATCGCATTTTATCGTTTCTCTAGGTCTGCGGTAGTGATGGAAAGGAGTGATGGTACGGTTCCCTTTGCCTTTCTAGGGAGGCATCTTTTTCGGGTACTCCCCATATGGACAGGCCTTTTTACTCCAGAATGTCGCTTGCCCTGCTTGTGGAGCGCCGCCCGGCGATGCAATTCGGAGCTTGGGCCTCTTTGAGGACGCGAGAGACGGGGTCACGCGCGACCGAACGCTGAAAAAGCCGGTTGGCTGCAAAAAAAGGCGTGGCTCTCCCGTCGTTTTCCCGGCGTATACCGTGGCCGGGGTGCTCATGTGGCCGTTGCCATTGGAGGCGATCGCAACGCGGCAATTCTCTGCATGATCGCAGCGAACAACTGCCGTAAGATCGCGACCTCGGCCATCTGAAAGGCGACGTAGCGACCGTGTCTGACGACCTTTGCACCGATCTTGATCAGTTTCTCGCGAAGGCTCGTGAGCGACCACTTTTCGCTCGCTTCGGGTATCGCGAGCGTGCGAAGGAAGTTCCCGAGATTGTAGGCGAGTGCATGAAGCTGCAGACGAACGGCATTTGCGCCTTTGCCTTCTTTGATCCATTGCTCGCACGTTCCGCGCTGGTTGTAAAACCTGACGATATGTTTCGATGAGTAGCCCAAGTTCGTGACGATGAATCCGACGCGAGGGAACAACTCTCCGAGATGCCATTCCACTTTGGCGACGACTCGCCGGGAATGGGACCAACTCGCCGCCTTGTAGTGAAAGCTCTCGTAGAATCGCTGAACATGATGCGGCGGTCGCCCAACCGGACGTTTCAGCAAATGACCGATTCGCGCTTGGAAAATCTGATTTGCCGGAAGCCGAATCGCGTACTCAATTCCTTCGGATTCTAAGAACTCATACAAGTTTGGCTGCGCGAAGGCTGCGTCGCCTCGGCGGGCGATGCGCTCGACTGAGCCTTGATAGCGAGAGCAATGATCGGCTTGAGAACGTCCTCCCAGCCGTCGGCACTATGCACGTTGCCCGGCCTCAGAGCGCATCGTTCCATATCCTCGAATTGGTTAAACACGAAGAGCGGATGGTAGCAGGTACAACCGAAATGTCCGTTCCATACGCTCTTCTCTTGATCGCCATGGGTCGGGCTGACAGATGAATCCATGTCGAGTACGACGCGCTTGCGTGAACGGCGTTTCGCTACCTGGTCAATCCAATTCACGGAGAGATCGATGAGCGTTGCGAGGTTTTCAGGCTTTGCCGGCCAGTTCGTTTCGAACCGCCCCATCTGACTTGGCGACGCGCCCGAACCTTTCGATGCGTTACCACCGATGATCCAGCGCATGGCGGGGTCATGACGCAAGCGCGACGCATCGTTCACGTCTTCGTATCCGGCAAGCCTGCCGAAGACGGCTTGTCGGAACCTGCCGACGAGCGCGTGCCGACCGTTCTTCCCCGTGCGTGCATCGGCGAGAAGTTTACCGGCTGCCGGGGTCAATCCGAGTGCATCATCGAGTTCGCGATACACAAGCAAACCCGCATCCGATGTGACAACCGATCCGCGAAATTCAAGCATAACACGACGGTCGAACTTGGGCCTGAGAATGCCGCCCTGAGCTTCACCCGTCGGGTTCGTCACTTTGGCGTTCCATCATCAGCGCAAATCACTTGCTAAGTATAGCCAAATCACCGCAAACGTGCAGCACCTTTACGCGTTCATCCGGTGAATGCGGGCTTAGAATCTTATAGAAATGGATGCGATGCCTGTTCTCGCTCGTCGCCGACTTCTTCGAAACCGAGCACGAAGCGCAGCCGTAACCCACCGAGCAGAACGCTGAGATTGATGCCGAAGATCTGCATGATTTAGGCCTCCATGCGGCGCCATTGCAGCACCGCGATGACGAAATAGAGCAGCGCTAACATCGAGAGCCCGGCGAGCACCGGTTGAACGGTGTTCCCGAGAGTCACGCCGAGCGCGACCGTCTTCGGCGTCAGCGAGAAATTCTGCATGTACCAGAGCGGATCGAGCCGAACGAGCGGCACCAGGAATACGTGCACGGCCTTCCAGATGGGAAGCACGTTTCCGGCAGTGCCGCTGAATGCTCCGGGAAGGATGAGGGCAAGCGGCCACGCTAAGCCGACGACGAGACCGCGCCCGCCGCGCAAGCTCGCCGTCGCCGCCAAGAGCATCGCATACCAGGCGATCGGCGCGAGCAGGTTCAGCAAGATCGTCGCCAGCGTCGAGCCGGAGATTGTCGGGCGTACCTCGATGTAGACGGCAACGGTCGCGAGCGCAAAGATCACGGTCGCGAGTTCGGCCAAAAGAATTGTAAGAATATCGGTGGCGATCGCCCGGATCGCTAAATGCTCGCGCGATTGCGGCCGCATGAAACTCATCTCGAGATGCCCGTCGTTCTCCGAGGAGAATGTTCCCGATAGCACGGTAGCAAGAACGAGTCCGACGACGAGCGCAGCGTACCAGAAGTAGCCGATGTCGCTCGCTCCGCCGAACCGCATGGTTTCTTTGTACGATTTTCCATCAGTCGTTTTTAGATCCGTAAAGAGCGGGCCCGAACTACTGCCGAGTTTTTGCGGCTTCTTCGTTACGGGGCTCGTCTCGTGCACGGTGGTGCCGCGATATCCACGATCGACGATCACCACGCGGCGTCCGAGCGCTTTATTGGCGATGATGGTCTCTTTCGCTCCATTGGGGAGCACTTCGTGGGTAGTGACCGATCCCTTCATACGAGAGAGATCCGCGAACGACGGCGCAATGTGAAACGTCGAATCCATTGAAAGATGGAAGATCGCGTTGACGACGACGATCGCCGCCAAGACGATGACCGTAACGACGAGCGCCTTGCGCCCGCGGAGCGCTGCAATATAATCCACGATCAAACTTCCTCCACGACCGATGCCGTCGCAGCCTGTGGGGCCACGGCATCTAAGAAAATATCCTCTAAACTCAGATCGACGACGCGGAGGCCCTGTGCGCCGAGCGCGCTCATCTGCGCCGCAACCTCGTCGGGTCGATCGGTAACGAAAGCACGCACGATGCGGCCGTTGCGTTCGAGCCGCCCGATGCGCGCGTCACTCGAAAAGCCGTTGAGGGAGAAATCATCGCTCGGCAAGATACCTTCGACGATTTTTCGCCCCGCCTTGAGATCGTCGACGACCCCTTCGAGGACGATACGCCCGCGCTGCATCACCGCGATGCGCTCGGCAGCGCGCTCCACTTGCCCGATTTGATGCGACGAAAAAACGACCGTCGTTCCCTGGGCGGCTTCGTTAATAATGAGATTGAGAACGGTGCGCTGGTTGACCGGATCGAGTCCGCTCGTCGGTTCGTCAAGCAACAGCAGATCGACGCGACGCGCGAACGCCAGCGCGACGGCGGTTGCCGTGCGCATGCCCTTCGAGAGCGCGCGGACGCGCTTGTTCTCGTCACCGACGCCGAGTTGCGCGAGTAATTCGCGTGCACGCTTCGGATCGAAACCGGAAAAACTGCTTTGCATGTACCCGATGTGCTCGCGCACGCTCATCCAGTCGTAGAGCACGCTGCGCTCGGGAACGTAGGCGATGCGTTCGAATGCAGCCGGCGAGATCGGCGCTCCGGCAAAGAGCACCCGGCCGGCGCTCGCACGGATCAGGCCGAGCACGCACTTAAAGGTCGTGCTTTTCCCCGCTCCGTTGGGGCCGAGCAGCCCGAAGACGCAGCCTTGGGGGATATCGAGGTCGATGCCGTCGACGGCGGCGACGCCGCCGTAATTTTTGCGAAGTCCGGCGATAGAGAGAGCGGTCATGATTCCTCCGGGAGCCAGCGATCGAGGGCGTTGTCGAAGAGGTCGGTGACGGCGTCGCGTCCGAGTCCGAGCGATTTTGCGGTGCGGACCGCGCTATCGATCTCGCCGCGCGCGACATCGCGCCCGGCGGCGATGCTCGCCGCGTCGGCACTGCCGTTCGCGCGAACGAAGGAGCCGCGCCCCGATGCGGTTTCGATCACGGCGTCATGCTCGAGATCGCGGTAGGCGCGAGCGACGGTATTGGGGTTGACGGTAAGGTCGAGCGCGAGTTGCTTTACGGTCGGCAACTGCTCGCCCGGTGCGAGGAGCCCGAGCGCGACCGAACGTTTGACCTGCTCGACGATCTGCAGGTAGATCGGGATGCCGCTACGAGGATCGACGGTAAAGATGACCGGCATCGCGTCCTTTCCAGCGCCTCTGCGCTCATGCTGTTATACTAGTTCACTAGTACGATAGCACGAGATTGGCAAGGCGTCAACAGCGATCCGCGGTTTCTTCGAACTCATCAACGTCGACGACCCGAAGTGCGGGGAAAACCCGGCGATAGAAGGCCGCATCTCGCGTAACGAGGGTGCCGACGGCACACGCATGCGCACCGATGATGAAATCCGCGATGATTCTTCGCGGGGATTCCCCGGCTGCGGCGCGCCGACGACGTGCGTAGGCGGCGTAGGCGCGCCCCGCCTCGCGCCAGCTCTCAGCCGAGATTTGCAGGTCGACGGCGATATGCGCGGCGCGGAGCGCGCCGTCGATGTCGTCCGCATTCGGGTGCGGCCGCGCAAGAAGCTCGGCATACACGATTCCGCAAATCACCAGGCCGCCGCGTTCGCCGGCCCGTTCGACCGCGCAGAGCGCACGCTCTGCGCTCTCCGGCGTACCCTCTTCGAGGTCGATGATGACGTTGGTATCGAGCGCGATCACACCTCGATATCGCCGCGTATCTCCCGCAGCTCGGCGTCGATCGCTGCGGGCGACTTTCCAGCTCCCCGCCGGTTGCGCCCAACGAGCGGCGCGAGGCGCTCGCGCACCGGAGCCGGTAACAGCACGATCGAACCGTCCTGCTCCACCTCGAAGCGCACGCTATCGCCCGGCCCGACATTGAGCAAGGCACTCACGCCCTTCGGCAGCGTCATCTGATTCTTACTCGTCAGCCGGGCGACGAATTCCTTACTTTTCATCCTTACTTCAGCATAGGCGCACCGGGAGCGCCGGTCAAGCTCGCGTAAGCGCAAAGGAGGCCACTGCATCGCTAGGTAAGCCTAGCGTATGACTGAAACGACGCACCCGGCGGCCGCTTCCAGCGCGGCGCTTACTTCACTTGTCGGCCGAGTCGGCATCGTCACCGGCGGCGCGCGCGGCCTCGGCGCGGCGATGACCAAGATGCTCGCCGACGACGGCGCGACCGTCGCGATTCTCGGGCTCCCTTCCGACGAACCGCGCGCGCAAGAGTTGCGCGGCACGCTCAACGGGAGCGCGGAGCGCGTCGTCTTTTACGAAAGCAACGTCGGCGAATACGAACGTTGCGTCGCAGCCGTGAACGATGTGATCGCCAAGCACGGGCGCATCGATTTTCTCATCAACAACGCCGGCATCACCGCCGATAAAACCTTACGCAAACTCAGCATCGACGATTGGCACAAGGTCCTGCAGATCAATCTCTCGGGGCCTTTTTACATGACCAAGGCCGTCATCGAACAGATGATCGCGCAAGGTTACGGGCGCATCGTGAATATCAGTTCGGTCATCGGGCTCACGGGAAATATCGGCCAGGCGAATTACGCTTCGGCGAAAGCCGGGCTGCTCGGCCTGACGAAGACCGTCGCGCTGGAGATGGCGGGCCGCGGCATCACCTGCAACGCGATCGCACCGGGCTTTATCAAAACCGAGATGGTCGCCGCGATGCCCGAAGCCGCAATCGCCGCCGCAACCGCGCAGACGCCGATCGGGCGCATGGGCGACCCGACCGAGATCGCGCGCACGGTACGTTTTCTGATCGACGAAAAGAGCGCCTTTATTACCGGCGCAACCTTCAATATCAACGGGGGGATGTTCATGTGATCGGCTCGATTCCGGTTGAAGAGTTTCAGTACGCCCTCGACATGAGCGGGCTCGACCCCGCATCGCTCGGCGACGCGCTGCGCGCGGTGATCGCCGATGCGATGACCGACCCGATGCGCATGACCACCTGGATGACGACGCTCGCGATGACGCAACAAAGTATCGGCATGAATATGCTGCGCCGCATGAGCGGCGAGAGCGTCGATGCGGTGGCGACGCCGAACGACGGCGACAAGCGCTTCGCCGATCCGGCATGGCGCGAGAACCCGATGCTCGCCGGAACGCTCGAAGAATATCTCTCGCAGGCACGCGCCTCGATGCAATTGATCGAGGGATCGCGGCTGCCGGAGATGACCAAGCGCAAGGCGCGCTTTGCGATGCAGATGCTCATCGATATGTACGCCCCAAGCAACGTGCCGTGGATGAACCCCAACGTCATCAAAACGGCGATGGAGACCGGCGGCCAATCGCTGCAGCAGGGGCTCGCCAATTTCATCGACGATCTGCAGAACAACAAAGGCATGCCGCGACAGGTCGACACGAGCAAATTTAAACTCGGCGTCAATCTCGCTGCAACGCCCGGGCGTATCGTCTATCGCAACGAGCTCATGGAGTTGATCGCCTACGAGCCGCAGAGTGCGACCGTCCACAAGACGCCGCTGCTCTGCAGCCCGCCGTGGATCAACAAATACTACGTGATGGATCTCGCTCCGGGGCGCTCCTTCGTGGAGTGGGCGGTGCGACACGGCCACCAAACCTTTATGATCTCCTATCGCAACCCCGACGAGAGCCTCGCCAACGTGACGATGGACGATTATCTCAAACTCGGGCCGCTCGCCGCACTCGATGCAATCGAGGCGATCACCGGCGAAAAACAAACGAATATCGCCGCGCTCTGCCTCGGCGGAACGCTTTCGTACATTCTGCTTGCCTATCTCGCCGCGCACGGTCAAGCCGACCGCGTGAAGAGTTTGAGTACGACGAACACGCTTATCGATTTCAGCGAGCCGGGCGATCTCGGCGTCTTCACCGACGAAGCGACGATCTCTCGCTTGGAAAAGAAGATGAACGAACGCGGGTATCTCGAATCGACCGAAATGGCCGGAACCTTCGATTGGATGCGCGCGAACGATCTGATTTGGAGCTACGTCGTCAACAACTGGTACATGGGTAAACAGCCGCCCGCGTTCGACATCCTGGCATGGAACGGCGACAGCACGCGCATGCCTGCGGCGATGCATTCGCAGTATCTCCGCTCTTGTTATCTGCGCAACGCGATCGTCAAACCCGGTGCCTTTACGATCCTCGGCACGCCGATCGATCTCGGCATGATCCGTACGCCGCTCTACGTTTTAGGCGCGGAGAACGATCACATCGCACCGTGGCGCTCGAGTTTCAAAGCGCTAGCACTCGTCGGCAGCACCGATAAGAAGTATACGCTCACCAACGCCGGACATATCGCGGGCATCGTCAATCCGCCCGGCGGCAAAAAGAGCTGGCATTGGACGAAACCGCAGGTTGCCGAAAACGAGACGGCCGACGGCTGGCTCGCAACGACGACCAAAGAAGAGGGGAGTTGGTGGGAGGATTGGGCGCGCTGGATCGAGCCGCGCGGCGGCGCGATGGTGCGCCCCTACGATCTTCCCGGCGGCGAACCCGCTCCCGGCCCGTACGTGCAGAACCAAGTCGGTGCACCGATAGATCTTCCCGTGCGTACATCGCAAGCGGCGCAGGCGCCTGCACCGAAGCCGGAATCAAAACCCGCGAGCAACGGTGCCGGAAGCGCGCACGGCGTGCGAAAACCCGCGCCGAAGAGCGTAGCGAAGAAAGCGAAAGGACGGCGATGAATCCGAAAGACGGCAACGCCTGGAAAGGGCTCGGCGAATTCATCCGCAGCCAGCGCGAGCTCGCGAACTTGTCGCTGCGCCAACTCGCCGACGTCGCGAAAGTATCGAACCCTTATCTCAGCCAGATCGAACGCGGACTCTATAAACCCTCGGCCGAAGTGTTAAAGAGTATCGCGAACGCACTCCAACTCTCGGCTGAGACGATGTACGCGCAGGCCGGTTTACTCGATGACGACAGTAAACCGACGACAAGCCAGAGCCTCGAACAGGCGATCCGGCTCGACCCGGCGCTGACGACCGATCAGAAAGAGACGTTGATTCGTATCTACCGCGGGTTTACGAACCGGGGTTAGAGGCAGGCGCGACGCGTTTGCAATCGGCGTACCTCGATGGCGTCCACGATCTCCTCATAGCACCACGGTTGCGGTTACAATCGCTCCGTTTCGCATGACGGAAACGGGTATTTTCGCTCCAGCCTGCGTTATCGACAGCACGTTCTCAATATCCTGAACCGTATGCACTGCATTCCCGCCGAACGACGTGATAACGTCGTTTTGCTTTAGACCCGCAAGTTCACTTGGGCCGCCCGGGGCGATGGTTGCGATCGTAACGCCGTCATCCGCGTTTTTGAGGATTAACCCCAACCTCCCAATCGTCACGGTCGATGCTATCGGCGTCTGGCCATAACGCCACGTTGTCCCATCAACAAAATGTACTTCTTGTGCCCGACAGGTGACTTTCGGATGCGAAAAAAGCGGCGAGTAAATCGCTGCTCCGGTTTGTTTTCGGAACTTGTGAACTATTTCAACACCTGGTGAAAATTTGCCGACATCGCGAATTACGACGCTATGCTGTCCGGACTTTACCAAAAAGGCAATGAGATTTGCCGTATGGCGACTTTCGTTCGTGTATTCAATACGCACCCCGTCGACCACTCCAACGAGTAAATTCCCGCGATAGTAAAATTGACAGTCGTTGACCGCTATCGGGCTTTGCCCGCTTGACGGAGAGTTTCCAAAAACGGGGTTGGCTGCTGCGGCCCATGTCGTGCCGAGGATGGATAGCACGGCCAGGCCTGACATAAAGCGAACGAACATGGAGATATTCAGTCCCTCCCCCAGCATTGGTTCTTCCCGTCTCGAAACGCTCGATGGTTTTGCACAATCTTCGGCACCCACCTCGTTTACCGGACGAAGGATGGCGAAGTACGCAGCGCGGAACAACAAGCAGACGGCGAGGTGCTGTTCGGGTTCTTTCCCTTGTCCTCGGCCCGCTTGCTATGCTTAACGTAGTCACCGCTATCGAGCCGCATGGGTCGACCCGGGAGGCGCCAGGTAACTCCGGCCCGCGAAGCGCATCTATTTCCCCGTGTCCGACGATCGAAGGGGGTCGTATCGTCGCTGGTTGGAGCGCAGCTCGACGGCAACGATCTTTGTCTATAGCGCACTCATCGTAGCGTTCTTCCCGGCGTTCCATTTCGTGTTGGGGGCGACCCCGGGCGCCCCTCCGGACTCGCTCGCGCTACGGGTGGCCGCGGCCGCTATCGCCGCGACGGTGGCGATCGCGTTGCTGCTCTTCCCGCGTCTGCGCCGTTACTCTCCCAACCTCCAACTCCTCAACGTGCTACCGACGATCGTTGCATCGCCGATTCTCGTCGTCAATAGCGGAAACAATCCGTCGTACATCGCCGGTAGCCTCGTCCTGGCGATCGGCGTCCAGCAGGCTTTCTACCGCACGCGCGATTTCGTCATCGTCTTCGCGACAACGGTTGGGGTGGAAGTCATCTACTCGGCGATACGCGGCGTATTTTTTACACCGGAAAATCTCAACGCACTCGCACTCACCGGAAGCGGTTTTTTCGTAGCGATGGCTGCCGGGATACTGCGCCTACGCGTTCAACGAAACGAACGAGAATTGCGCTCGATCGTCCGCGACCGCACGCGCGAACTCTCCGAGGCGAACGCAAAACTCGAAGAGATGAGCGTTACCGACCCGCTCACCGGCTTGCGCAACCGGCGATTCCTCGCGCAGCACCTCGAATTCGAGGTCGCCGCAGCGCTGCGCCGGGCGGGAGATGCACCCGATGCCGATCTGCTTTTTTTTCTGATCGATCTCGATCATTTCAAGATTATCAACGATACGCACGGTCACAACGCCGGCGATTTAGTGTTGATGCAAATGCGGGATCGACTGCAGGAGGTCTTTCGCGAATCCGACTTTCTGGTTCGCTGGGGTGGTGAAGAGTTTCTTGCCGTCACGCGGAGCAGCCGCCGTTACGACGCAGCGGAGATCGCCGAGCGCGTGCGCCGCGCGGTCGCCGGCCGCCCCTTCGCGCTGGAGCGTGGCCAATGTGTCGAGACCAGTTGCTCGATCGGTTTCGCCGCCTTTCCCTTCGTGCCGTATGCACCCTATGCGCTCAGCTGGATGCAGGTCGTCGCCCTTGCCGACCGCGCGCTCTATCTCGCTAAGGAACGCGGCCGGAATACCTGGGTCGGCGCCTCCGCCTCGAACCGCGTCGAGCCCGACCAGCTCGGGGAGCGCCTGGCGATTCTCGGGGTCAAGGCTCTCCACGATGGGACCCTCGACATTCTTCTGCCACGCTAGCCCGCCGAGAACCGCAGGGGGCCCGAGGGGCTTGACGTGTACTGCATACGCTTGGTATACTTAGCGCACGTAGCAGCAGCAGACCCCCAAGGAGCAGATATGAGCAACGATTTCACCCAGACCCTCAACAAGATGCAAGGCGAAGCCCTCGACCTCGTCAAGAAGGCGCAAGACGCCAACGTGGAGAGCCTCCGCCAAGTCCGCGAGATGATCGGCCAGATCCCGACCACGATGCAGATCCCCAGCGTCGAGAGCCTCCCCTCGGTTACCAAGAGTATCGAGCTCGGATTCGAGTTCGCCGGGAAGTTCCTCGAGCTTCGCAAGGCCTACGCCCTGCAGCTCGCCGAGATCTTCACCGCCGCGCAGAAGGAAGCCACCGAGGCAACCGTGCGCGTCGCCAAAGCGGCGACCGCCAGCGTCAACTAAGCAGCGGGAGTACCCCGAAGCACCCGAAGGCTCGCGTTTTACGCGGGCCTTCGCTCGTTTGTGCGGAAATAATCGGTTATGCCCTTTGATTCGTTATCGGCCTTCGTCGACGCGCTACGAAAGGCCGGGGAACTCCATACGGTCGACGCGCCGGTCGAACGCGCCTTCGAGATTCCCGAGATTACCGACCGCGTGGTGAAAGCCGGCGGGCCCGCGTTGCTCTTCCGCAACGTCGTCGGTTCGCGTTTTCCCGTGCTCACCAATCAATTCGGCACGCATCGTCGCGCGGCGCTCGCTTTCGACGCAACCTCGCTCGACGAAGTCGGCGAGCGCGTCCGGAAGCTCATCGATATCGCGCCGCCGGGTGCGGGCATCGGCGAACAGCTCGGCGCGCTGCTCTCGCTCGCGCCGTTACGCAACGCCATTCCGAAAACCGTGCGCTCCGGGAGCGTGCAAGAAGTCGTCGTCGATCGGCCCGATCTCAACGCGCTTCCCGTCCTCACGACGTGGCCGCTCGACGGCGGCCCGTTCATCACCCTTCCGCTGGTGATAACGAAAGATCCGCGCACGCATCGGCCCAACGTCGGCATGTATCGCATGCAGGTCTATAACGAATGCGAGACGGGCATGCATTGGCAGCGGCACAAACAAGGGCGCGCGCATGCCGATGCGTGGGGCGAACGCATTCCCGTCGCCGTCGCTATCGGCGCCGACCCGGTGCTCACCTACGCCGCGACCGCACCGCTACCGCCGGTGCTCGACGAATTCGCCTTCGCCGGCTTGCTCCGCGGAAAACCGATCGAACTCGTGCAGGCAAAGACGGTCGATTTGAAAGTGCCGGCGCACGCGGAGTTCGTATTGGAAGGCTACGTCGATAATACCGATCTTCGCGTCGAGGGCCCGTTCGGCGATCATACCGGCGTCTATAGTCTCGCCGACCGATACCCGACATTCCACGTGCAGTGCATCACGCATCGCAAAAATCCGATCTATGCCGCGACGCTCGTCGGTAAACCGCCGATGGAGGATGCGTGGCTCGGTAAAGCGACCGAACGGATCTTCTTACCGCTCCTGCAGATGGTTCTCCCCGAGGTCGTCGACATGAATCTGCCCGTCGAAGGCGGCTTTCACAATCTTGCGATCGTTTCGATCCGCAAGCAGTATCCCGGCCATGCTAAGAAAGTGATGAACGCGCTCTGGGGGTTGGGGCACATGATGATGCTCACGCGCATGCTCGTCATCGTCGATGCCGATATCGACGTGCAAGACGTGCGCAGCGTCGCATGGTTCGCGCTCAATAATCTCGCCCCCGATCGCGATATCGTGCAGATGCCGGGCCCGGTTGACGATCTCGACCACGGCTCCTATAACGTTGCGTACGGCGTCAAGCTCGGGATCGACGCAACTCGGAAAAGCGCGAGCGAAGGCTACACCCGTGAATGGCCGCCCGATATCGCGAGTACGGCGTCGGTGCGCAAACGCGTCGGCGAGCGCTGGCGCGAGTACGGGCTCGACCGCATCGAGAAAAACCTGCGCCCCGATGCATGGAGCGGGCAAGGGCTCGATGCGCTCGCGCGTCTGCTGCGCTCCGCGCACGCACCGGAGGAGGCGTAGGTGCGCGCGGCTTCGCTTTTCTTACGCGAGATTCGCATCGAGCACACGCTCTTCGCGCTTCCGTTCGCATACGTCGGCGCCGTTTTCGCAGCGCGCGGGCTGCCCTCGCTCGCCGCCGTCGTCTGGATCACCCTTGCGGTGCTCGGCGCGCGGACGGCGGCGATGGCCGCAAACCGCTACTTCGATCGCGATATCGATGCACGTACTCCGCGTACGGCGCGGCGTGCCTTGGCGACCGGTGAACTCGCACCCGGCGTCATGCTCGGCGCGGTCGTCGTCGGCTTGCTGTTGCTGCTCGTCGCCGCATGGCAGCTCAACCCGCTTTGCGTCGAGCTGCTTCCGATTGCCGCCGCCGGGGTGTTACTCTATCCGCTCTGCAAGCGCTTCACCTGGATGGTGCATATCGTCCTCGGAGCGGTCGACGGGCTCGCGCCGCTCGGCGCCTATATCGGCATCGCCGGACGCGTCGACGCAACCGGAATCGCGCTCTTCGCCGCCGTCACGCTCTGGGTCGCCGGCTTCGATATTCTCTATGCGTTGATGGATCTGCCCACCGATCGCGAGAACGGCGTGAACTCGATGCCGGTACGTTTCGGAGAGAAGAGCGCGCGGCCGACGGCGATCGCGATGCACGTCGGCATGTTCGCACTGATCGCGCTCGCCGGACGAATCGGCGGCCTTACCGGTGCTTGGTATCTCGCCGGACTCGTTGCAACGGCAGGGCTGATCGTCTACGAGCTTCGCTTGTTGCGCGTGAGCGAGAACATTTTTCTTCTCAACGAACGCGTTTTCTCGGCGAACATGACCTACTCGGTAATTTTTCTTGCGACCGTCGCTTTCGGCTTCGGGTTGCGCGCCTAAATCGATGCGCCGCAAACGATTTCTTGCAAGCGCGGCCGGCGCGCTCGCCCTCGCCGGAGCGCGAGCAGGCGCGCAGATCCAACCCGGAGGATTCGCGCGACAATATACGATCGGCGTCAGCGTCCCGCTGACCGGCGCTCTCGCTTCGATCGGCAACGCCATCGTAGCGGGCGTTCAGGCCGCATGCGATGAAGCGAACCGCTTCGGCCCACCGATGCAATTTTTTGCCGTTCGCAGCTTCGATGACGGGAACGAAAGCGCGCTTGCGATCGGCAACGCTCAACTTGCGGCGAGCGATCCGAGCGTTATCGGCGTCGTCGGCGACCTCAGTCTCGACGTCACGCTGCAGGCCGCGCCGCAGTACGCGAATCTTTCGCTCCCGCTGATCGTGCCGACGATTACCGGCGACGCATTGACCAAACGCGGATATCGCAATATCTTTCGCCTGCCGGCACGCGACGAAGTGCAGGGCCAACTCATGGCACAGATGCTGCTGCGCGTGCACGCACCGCCGCGAACGTTGGTGATCGCGCCGAACAACGGCTACGGCACCGCCGTCGCGCGTGGCTTTCGCGACCAGGCGGGGGCCGACCGCCACCCCGTCGCGCAAGCAACGCTGGAGAACGGGCACCTCACGCTCGATCCGCGCACCGCGGCCCTGCTCGGCGACGGCCCGCAGCTAACGGTCCTCTGCGGCACCGCCGCAGAACTCGGCCCGGTCGCAGCGGCGATGCGCGCGCGCAACTACGCCGGAACGTTCGCGTGCGCCGAGGGCTTCTACAGCACGCAGACGCTGAAGGACGATGCGAAGGCGCTCGGCCCGGCGCTGGTTTTCACGACGATGCCGCCGATCGATCGCGCGCCCTCGGTCGCGCAGCAACTCGCGGACCTCCGGCGCAGCGTCCCGGAGGTAACCGCCTTCATCGCCTTCGCCTACGCCGCCGCACAGATCCTCATCCAAGCGGTGCAGCGCACGCCGACGTACTCGCGCGCCTCGATCCTCTCGTTGCTCACCTATAACGGCTCGTTCCAGACCCTCGTCGGCCCGTTTACGTTCAGCTATACCGGCGACCCCACGCTGCCCAACCTCTACGCCTATCGCATCGAGAAGGGGGCGTTCCATTACGACCGCGCCGCCTTCCTCAACGGCTTTATCCTCTAGGAACGGCCGGGTCGGAACGGCCGGGTAGCCCGGCCCGATAAAACCAGGGGTTTTCCCGGATGAGCCCCCGGGGCACCCTCTGTCATGATTCGGTCATGGAAACGCAACGATTCGCCTGGATCACCGACAACTACCTTAACGTGCTCGCCCTCAACGAGGCACTCGCAGGGCAGTACCGGCCGCAGCGCCCGCCGACGAAGATCGCGGAGCTTTGGGGCGAGAACGAGACCTGCGACCTGATCTCGGGGGCGCACCGTTGCGCGCTTGAGGGAAAGCAGATTCGGTTGGAGGTCGAGGCGCTCGGGCAGGTGCTGCTCTTCGAACTCGAGCCGTTGCGTTCGCCCGCCGGAGAGATCGTCGGCACGAGCGGGCGTGCCCGCCCGGTCGAGCCGACCGAGTTGCCGGTTGCGGCACCCGAGGATCCGTTGGTCGAAGAGATCGCCCAGTTAGGAAGCTGGCGCTATGAGTACTCCGCGCGTGCGTTGCAGCCGTCGCTTGGGCTGCTGCGTCTGCTCGGCCTCCCGCCGACCGGCGATATCGGCGATATCCGTGCTTTCGATCACCCCGAGGATCGTTCGTTGATTCGCAGCACGATCGAGGCATCGGGAGATACCTACGAGGTCGAACATCGCATCATCCGCCACGACGGCGAGCAGCGGCACGTGCGCGAACGCGCGACGACGATTCGCGACGCGCATGGTTTCTCGATCGCTCGCGTCGGCACGATGCTCGATATTACGGCGATCAAAATGCGCGAATCTTGGCTGCGCGATCTCGCCAACGTCGACACGCTTACCGGCCTGGGAAACCGTCGCTTGCTTGAGGAGCGGCTCGGCGCCGCGATCATGCGTTCGGAACGCTTCACGAATTCCTGCGCCGTGCTCTTCATCGATATCGACGATTTCAAAAGCGTCAACGACACCTACGGCCATGCGGTCGGCGACGCTTATCTCGTCGAGTTCGCGCTCCGTCTCGCGCGCAACGTTCGCGCCTCCGATACGGTCACGCGGCTTGCGGGCGACGAATTCGTTATCGTTCTCGAGGACCTGGAGAACGAGCGCGCGGCCGCAGAAGCGGCGGAAAAAATCGCCGCCGTCTTGCGCGAACCGCTCCCGGTCGGCGCGTTAAAAATCGACGTTCGTGCGAGCATCGGGCTCGCCGTCTCGCCGCGCGACGGCGAGAGCGTCAAAGAATTGCTCGAACGCGCCGACCTCGCGATGTACGAAGCGAAGCGCCGCGGGGGCGCCGGCGTCGGCATCGGAGGCGGACGACTGCTGGCGAAGAAAGTACCTGCATGGTCGCCGACATCGCTCGACGGGAAAATCTCCTCTTTGAAGGGCCGGCTTCGTTACGGCACCCGACCGAACGTGTCGCATTTTTCTTAACCCTTCTCTGGGCATTTCCGGTCGCCGCCATCGTCGGCGTCTTCATCCACTTCTCGGTGGGCCTCGCGCAGGTTGCGCTTTTCCTGGTCGGTGCGATGGTTTTCATCACCTTCGCGCGCGGGCGGCTGATCGGTTCGAGCGTGCTCATCCACGAAGCGCAGAACCCCGAGATCTTCGCGATCGTAAAGCGCCAATGCGCGGCGCTCGGCCTACCGCTGCCGTTGGTTTTCGTCCGCCAAGACCCGTTGGTTCCCGCAGCGGCGATCGGCTTCGGCGAGCCCTATTCGCTGGTGCTCTCGAGTGAGTACTTAGAAGAGCTGCGCGAAGACGAGCTCTCGTTCGTCATCGGGCGTCAGCTCGGGCATATCGCCGCCGGTCACGTTCGCTACCAATCGTTGCTCAGCGTCAACGGCAACGAAAACGCGCTCGTCTCGTTAATTTTCGGCCCCTGGCTGCGACGCTGCGAATTAACCTGCGACAAGGTCGGCCTCATCTGTTGCGGTTCGCTCGATGCCGCATCGCGAGCGATTGCGATCCTCGCGTTGCGCGGTTTCGGGCGCCAAGTCGACCTGCGAAGTTTCGCAACGCAGCAGGCCTCGATCGGTGACGACACGGTGCTGAAATGGGGAGAGTGGCTCGGCTCGGAGCCCTACGCGACGCGCCGCATCGCCGAGCTGACGGCCTTTGCTGCGAGCGCCCAATACGCGCGTTTCGAGGAGTGGTTTCTGCGTACCGAGGCGGTTGCGCCGATACCGTTGCCGCTTCCGGGAAGCCGCCGACTCGATAGCGGCGATCTTGCCGGGCGCGGCCGACGCATTCTCGCCGCCGCGATCGATATCGTCGTTTTACTTGCAGTGGGCTCGTATTTCACACCGCAGCAGCCGTCGCGGCCGCCGAAGGTTCCGCGCGCAGTCGTCGTGAACGGCCTCCCCAACGGCGCGAACGTTCAACTCGGCCCGCTCAGCGTGAAGATCCCAGCCGAAAAAACAGCGCCTGCCGCGTCGAGCACGCCGGCACCGACGGCGAGCCCAACGGCCGCACCACAAGGGACCGTTGCGCACATACGCGTGGCGTGGACCCGAGCGGTGAATGCTGTGGTGGCGCGCTCGCTTTCGTTTACGTTTATTACGTTTCTCTATTTTACGTTGCTCGTTGCGGTCGTCGGGCAAAGTTTCGGCATGATGATCGCCGGGTTGCGCGTCTCGGCGCTCGATCTCCGACGCCCGAGTTTTTGGCAAGCATGCGCGCGCGGCGCGCTCATCGGTCTATTCCACTGGCCGATCGCGCTACTCTCGCCGTTTACGACGTGCTGGTTTCACGATTGGCTCACCAAGACGCGCGTTGTTGCCGGCGAACGCCTCATCGCCCGCGTCGCAAACGGCTAATCGGTCACCGCGCAGCCGTTGTGCAGGCGCGTCAGATAGTTAAATAATCCGATCGTTGCGACGATCTCTTCGAAGCCGTCGCGGTTCGCGCTCTCCTCGATCGCTGCGCGCAGATGCTCCGGCAGCGCGCGCGGCTCGCGCGTCAGCGCGACCGCCGCGGCCAACGCGGCGCGCTCGACGCCCGAGAACCGCGAACTCGTTGCATAATTCGAAAGATCGTGAAGGGTCGCTTCATCGACGCCGAGGCGCTTTGCCAAAGCGCCGTGGACGTCCATTCAATACTCGCAGGCATTGAGCCATGCGACCATCACGCCGACGAGCTCTTTCACGCGTCGGTCGATACGGCCGTGCTCGAGCAGTGCTTCGACATGGGCGTCGAGCGTCGCGCGCGCGCTTTGATGGCCGCGCAGCGGTGGTGCGCTCACGAAGAGACGCGTGGAACCGAGCGGTAGACCGGAAATCCGCGCAGGCTATCGAAGCGCGGATCCATCTCGAACGCCAGATGCGTTGCGGCGCCGGCGTGAGCGAGTACCGCCAACGCCCGCCCGCGTTTCCCGAGTGCGGCGAACGCGAACGCTAAATCGTCACGCCCTACGTCGTGCACGTCGGCACGCGCGAGTGCGAGTTCGTGTTGCGCGAGCGCGCGCTTTCCTTCGCGTGCATAGAGATCGGCGAGCAGCGCGGCGCCTTCGTTGCGACAACTCGCACAACGCCCCGCGAACGCTTCAAACGTTTTGGTCGCCTGGCGGTTTTTCCCGAGTGCCTCCTGCGCTAACCCGATCGTCGTCATCGTGTCGAGGCGCTGCGGATCGAGATCGAGCGCTTGGTGCGCGTAGGCGATCGCCTGGTGGAAGTGGCGGTCGAAATATGCCGCCTGCGCAAGCCACGCCGTCGTCGCCGTCGAGAGCGGATCGAGGTGGGCGGCAAGCCGCAAATCGCGATAGCCCGCGGCGGCATCGCCGTTATTGAGACGTAGAATACCGAGCCACTCGCGCGCCGGCGCATCCTTCGGCGCGAGTTTTACGGCCTTCCGGAGGAGGCGATTTGCACTTGCAAAGTCGTGGCGGTCGAGCGCGATCGCACCGAGCGCCGCATAGGCCTCGCCGGCGTTGGGGTCAAGCGCGATCGCCTGCTTTGCGTACTTCCCGGCTGCAGAATAATCCCGAGCCGGAACGCCGTAGCCGTAATCGCCCATCATCGCCTCAGCCGATGCAAGCGCCTCGTAGCCGCGCGGATCGTGCGGCGCGAGGGCAACGACACGGTGGAAATAGGCGAGGCTTCGCAGGAGGCTCGTCTGGCTTCGCTCGTTCCAGTAGTAACGCCCCAACGCATAGAGGCGCTGGGCACTCGGCGGAAGGGTGCGGGTCTGCGCATCGCCGCGCAACGCGACGAGCCGCAGGCCGAGCGCGCCGAAAACGAGGACGGCAGCGAGGGCGATCGCCGAGGGCAGCCAGCGGCGCTTCGCGGCCGGAACGGCAAAGGCAGGGGCGGCGAGGGCAGGCTGCTGCGGAAGGATCTGGGCGGCTGCGACGGCGGGAGCGGCTTCAATCGGCGCGACGAAGCGGTATCCCCGGCGCGGGAGCGTCTCGATAACCTCACCGCTCCAGTGGGCGCGCATCGTCTTGCGCAGCACGTAGACGTTCTGGGAGAGGCTTGCCTCTTCGATAAAGCCCTCGGGCCAGATCCGGGCGAGCAGTTCCCGCTTCGAAAGGATCTCGCCGGGGCGCTCGGCGAGCGCGAGCAGCGTCTCTACCACCTTGGGGCCCAGGGCGAGCTGGGTGCCGCCGGCGCTGAGCACCAGCCGCTCGACGTCCAGCTCGAACGGGCCGAAAATGAGTCGTTCCACGAAAGTTACCTCACCTATAGTACGCTTGCTTCCACCTCAACGTTTCACTCCCCTCAGGCTTTTGCGGGGGCACGGCCGCCCGGCGAGGCCGGCGGGGCAGGTTGCGGGGGCTCGGAGCCCGCGACGGGGGCCGGCATCCCTTGCCGCTCGCCCGGCCGATCCGCGCGACGAATCGCCGACGTAGGTCGCGTTATACTGCGCATATTTTCCCGTCTTTCCGTGCGACTGTCACACGTTATTCATCATTCATTCATCTGCAACAATTATTCTTTCGAGGTGAAACAAATATCGTAGAGTGCGCGTAGTAGGGGATGTACGTTAGCGCTGCGATTCGCGCAGAGCGACGCGAAAACGAAAGGGATATTTATGAAAGCGACTTCGGAAACCACGACAACGGTAGTCGAAGCACAAGAGCCGGTGATCTCGATGACGCGCGTCATTGCAACGACGCAGTTCGGAACGGGATTCAGCGGCTGGGGCCCGCGCGTATCGGGCTTCTCCGCCGTACTCAAACGGCTCAATTAACGACGAAACATCGATAAACTTTCCCTCGGCAACGGCTTGCCGTCGACGAGGGGAAATGGGTGCGAGCGACCTCCACCGCGCGCACCCAGACCCTCCTTCAGGAGAGTGCAGCAGGTCATAGGGGAACGATCGAATGGTCGTTCCCCTATGATTTTCAGCCTCGCAACGGAAACTTTCGGCGCGCGCCCCGAGTAGGTACGGCCGAAAGGGAGGTTTCATATGCTCGTTGTTACTACGCCGACCGTCGCCGGATCGCGCATTCGCGAGATGAAGGGACAGGTCTTCGGCATCGTCGTTCGCAGCCGCGGCCTCGGCGGCAATATCATGGCCGGCCTTCGCTCGCTCGGCGGCGGTGAGATTACCGAATATACCGAGATGCTCGAAGAGGCGCGTCGCCACGCGCTCGACCGCATGGTGCAGAACGCACAAAGTATGGGGGCAAACGCCGTGCTCTCGATGCGTTTCGATTCGTCGGAACTCGGACAGATGATGAGCGAGATCGTCGCCTACGGCACGGCGTGCGTTATCGAACCGGAGGCGTAAGCAATGTTGAAACGCTTTCTTCTCGTCGCCGCAGCGGTATTCGTGCTCTCGGGCGCTACGCTGTTCTTCGGAAATTATTACCTGTGGCCACTCGGTAGTCAGTGGTTTATTATCGGCGCCGTCGTGCTCGTCGCCGTTATCTTCGAGAGCTCGCGCTATCGCCCGAAGATCGATCGCAACGCCGCCGGGTGGGAGCCGACCGGGGAACGCTTCGTCGACCCGACCAGCGGCAAACTCCTCGAAGTCCGCTACAACCCGACGAACGGCGAGCGCGACTACATCGAGGTTCGATAGCGCTACACGCGAGCGATCGGCGAAAACAAACGACGATAAACGCTCGGCAGTCCGTTAGATCGGCTTCGAGACACCGAGCCGTTCGAGCGCAAAGGCGATACTCTGAGATATTCCGGGATACGGATCGATCAAGGTGCCGTCGAGGTCGAAGCAAAGAGCACTGAAACGATAGTGCACCGATCTCGGTGAGGATGATTTCAAGAACCGTCATTCCATAGGAGTTTTGCATTCCGTGCAGCTTTGCGAAGTTGCTCGTCGCCCGTTGCAAGCGGATATCCCGACTGAAGTGCAAGCGCAAGATATGCCGCATCGTAGCCCGTAAGGCCATACTCGCGCGCGCTCGAAACGATGACATGCGGATTCGGTGGTTCGACCGTCAACGCAAGATCTAAAATATCCGCGAGTGCCGCCGAGGCGTCGCTCGCAGTGATGCGCTTGCGTCGCTCGGCTTGCAACAAACCGTGCGCGACCTCCGTGTGAAAGTTTCCAGGCACGTAGCCGCCAAATTCGCTGACATACGCTCGCGCTGCGACCGCTTCCGCTCCGAGCTCCTCCGCGAGCGCCCAGCCGAGGACCATGCTCGCGTCGACGACGATCACGAACGGCCTTCGTCGATAAGCGAACGAATATCGAGGTGTTTCAGCTTTCCTTCCGCAGCGAGGCGCGACCGCAGTGCCTCCAAACGCATAGCCGCGGTCTTGCCGCGCTCGACCTCCGTGCTTTTCACTGGGCCGATCTCGGCAACGGGGCGGCCGTTTCGCGTAACGATCGTCGTTTCGCCTTTAAGCGAATCGGCGATCAAAGCCGAAAAGCGTGTCTTCCCCTCGAAAACTCCTACTTTTTTCATATTTCTAGTTTACCAGTTGGTTAACCCTTCAGCAACACGAGATTGGAAGCCGGCAGATTGGGGGACGGTGAACTCCATGGGGAGCCGAGAGGAACGACCGAAAGCGCCTCGTTCGAACGAGGGCGCTTCTGCCGCTTTGCCGCTTGGTGCCCAGGAAGGGACTCGAACCCCCACGGTGTTGCCACCACTGATACCTGAAACCAGCGCGTCTACCAATTCCGCCACCTGGGCACGGCCCGCCTTCATTCGCGCCCACGGGGCGCCGCCCTCCGTGCGGCTCCGGCCGCCGGCGCTCGCCCCATGAAGCCTTCCGCGCCCATCCCGTGTCCCTAACCACCAGAGCTCTATGATTCGAAAACTCGCGCCGATTCTCGGTATCACGTTTATCGATATCCTCGGTTTCAGCATGCTGATTCCGATGCTGCCCTATTTCGTAACGCATTTCGGCGCGGCGCCGGTCGTCGCCGGGCTGCTCTTTACGACGTTTTCGCTCTGCCAGTTAATCGCGGCGCCGCTCTGGGGCAACGCCTCGGATCGAATCGGGCGCAAACACGTGCTCATCATCAGCCAGATCGGCGCGACGATAGGTTGGGCGACGTTGGCCTTCGCACCGAATCTCCTCATCGTCTTTATCGCGCGCATCATCGAAGGGCTCTCCGGCGGGAATATCAGCATCACGCAAGCGTATGTCGCCGATCTCGTCGCCCCGAACGAACGTGCGCGCGCCTTCGGATATATCGGCGCGACCTTCGCCGGCGCCATGGTTTTCGGCCCGGTCGGCGGAGGCTTACTCTTCGCGCGTTTCGGTTTCACCGCACCGTTTCTCGCGGCGGCGGCGCTGCAATTTATTACGCTGCTCGTCACCTATTTTATGCTTCCCGAATCGAAAACCAAACCCGAAGAACAGGACGCGCATGTCGGCTTCGGCGATGTGTTCGCAACGTTACGGAATCCGCACCTGGCGCGAATTTTGCGGCAAAAGCTCGCGCTCTCCCTCGCGCTCTATGGATATTACAGCGTCATCGCCCTCTATCTCCAAGGACAGCTCGGTTTTACGCTCTTCCAAACCGATATCGCCTTTGCCGTCTATGCCGCGTTCACCGTCTTGGTCAATGCGGTGTTGATCGGGCGGGCGTCGGAACGGTTCGGCGACCGGCGGATGTCGACGATCGGGCTTGCGCTCCTCGTCCTCGCGCTCGCACTTTTGCCGTTCGTACACAACCTGCTCTTGCTCGCCGTTGCCTACATCAGCCTTACCATCGGCGTCGGCTTTGCGAACACCGGCATCACCGCGTCGATCAGCGCGCTCGCATCGGAGCGCGAACAGGGGACGGTATTGGGCGTCAGTTCGTCGCTCGACTCGGTCGCCGGCGTCATCGCTCCGCCGATCTCGACCGGCATGCTGACGCGCTGGGGCAGCCCATTTGCGGGCATCGAATCGCTGGTGTTCGCCGCCATCGCGCTCGCACTCGGGCTGCGACTCGGGCGGCCGCCGCTTAACGCGCCCGCAGAGTCGTCATGAGGGCGGCGAACGCTATGCATGCAAGCACGATGGCGATCAAACCGAGTATGCTCGCGCGGCGTGCGCGCCGCTGCAGTTCCCGCCGATCGTTCTCGCTCGTTTCAGCCACAACGGCTCTGCGTTAGGCACGGCGACGCATCGTGCCTTCCGTCGATCTCTTTGGGATACTCGCAGCGCTCGCACTCGCGGTCGCCGCTTTTCTTTCATCGCGACGGAATGCAGGTCACCCCTACGCAGACGAGGTCTACGCGATGACGCCGCGTAAACATCGGCGTTATGCGGCGCTCGGTCTTCTTTTCGCGCTCGCGATTGCAGCCGCCGAAGCGTTGCACCTTCCCACGGTACCGCTCGACGCCGTGTTGACGCTCGTTATCGTCTTTTACGCGACTTCATTTTTGCGAGGTTTCTCCGATGTCTGACGGCTTTCGCTTTTCGCCGCGACCGAATCGCGCCGCCGAAATCCCCTGGCACGCCTGGGGCGCGGAGGCGTTCGCGCTCGCCCGATCGAGCGATCGCCCGATCTTGCTCTCGCTCTCGGCGGTCTGGTGCCATTGGTGCCATGTGATGGACGAAACGAGTTACTCCGATCCGGAAGTCATCGCCGCAATCGCGCGTGATTTCGTGCCGATCCGCGTGGACAATGACGAACGCCCCGATATCAACGCGCGCTACAATATGGGCGGTTGGCCGACGACGGCCTTTCTCGCGCCCGACGGATCGATTCTTACCGGAGCGACCTACCTTCCCCCACCGGCGATGCGTCAGGCGCTTGCGCGGATCGCACACTATTACACCGAGCATCGCGACAAAATCGAAGAACTCATGCACGAAGCGAGCCGCCGGGACGAGGAAGCCGGGACGGCGACCGAGATCGATGCGAGCGCCCCGGATTTCGTCGTCGAAACAGCGCGCGCGAGCTACGACGAGCGCAACGGCGGCTTTGGGGATGCGCCGAAATTTCCCCAATGCGATCTTCTCGAATTTTTGCTCGACGACGGCTTGGCGGGACGCTCCGAGTCGCTGGCGATGTTGATACGCACGCTGCGCGCGATGGCCGGCGGCGGCACGTACGATCGTATCGAAGGCGGTTTCTTTCGCTATTCGACGACTGCGGATTGGTCGGTGCCGCATTTTGAAAAGATGGCCGAAGATCACGGTGCGCTTTTGCGTATTTTCGCGCGCCTGCTCGCTTACGAAAACGATGCCGCGCTTCAGAGCGCGCTGGCGCAAAGCACTGCCTACGTGCGCGCGACGCTCTACGATGAAGAGCGCGGCGTCTTTCTCGGCAGTCAGGATGCTGACGAGCGCTACTTTTCGCTCGATGCGCTCGAGCGAGCGCGCTGCGAGAGACCCTACGTCGACCCGACCTCCTACACCGCTTGGAGCGCCGCGCTCGCCGGAGCCTTCGCGCAGATCGCCGTCGTGACCGGGGAGGACGAACTCGCCGAGATCGCGCGGCGCGTCCTCGACACGCTCGAAGATCGCATGTGCGGAAGCGACGGCTTGATGCTTCGCGTCTGGCGTCGCGGCGAGGAGCCGCGCGTCGGCGGCATGCTCGCCGACCAGTGCGCGACGATCGCCGCCTCGCTCGACGCCTACGAGGCGCTCGGCGACGAGCGTTTCTTCCAACGTGCCGATCGGCTGGCGCGAGCGACACTCGCGGCATTCGCTCCGGACGGCGGTGCGGCTGCGGATCGAATTGCGAGCCCGGAGGATCTCGGGCGGCTCGCTCTGCGAGATCGCCCGCTCGCCGAGAACGCTTCGCTTGCGCGGTCGCTCCTG
>JAJYRI010000081.1 GCA_021794175.1 bacterium | reverse complement strand
CGATTTTGCAACGCCGTTTCTCGAGACGGAGTTCGCGCTCGACCATCTCAACGTACGCCCCGCGCTCCTCAAGAACATCACCTACGGCTTTTATAAATCGGGACATATGATCTACCTCGCCCCTAAAGCACTCGCCCAATATCACGCCGATCTCGAACGTTGGTACGCCGCCACCTTGGGAGGGCGCTAACCGTGAAAGACGCCACGACGAACGCGCTCCGCATTGCCCTCACGATCGCCCTGCTTCTTCCCGGCTCGCTCGCCGCCGCCCCAAAAAAGCCCGCTGCGCCTCCGGCGTGGACGCGCGTGCCCGATGCCGTCACCCAACACAGCATGCTGCTCGACGGTAAGCGTCTGTCGTATACAGCGCGCGCCGGCACGATCGTGCTCCGCGGCTCCGGTCGGAAACCGCTGGCAACGATGTTCTATACGGCGTATACCCGCAACGGCGAAAATCCGAATCGCCGCGCGATCACCTTTCTTTATAACGGCGGGCCGGGGAGTTCGACGATTTGGCTGCGGATGGGCTCGTGGGGGCCGATCCGCGCCGCAATCGCCGCCAACGGCGGCATAACGGCGCCGCCGCCATACCACCTCGTCAGCAACCCCGATACCCTGCTCGACACCACCGATCTCGTCTTCGTCGATATGCCGGCGAGCGGCTACGGGCGCATTTGGCCCGGCGCCGACGCGAAGAAAGTCTTCGGTTCCGACAACGATGTAAAAATGTTCGCGCAGTTCATCGAGCGCTATTTAACGAAATTCGATCGTTGGAACTCGCCTCGCTTTCTCTACGGTGAGTCCTACGGAACTCCGCGCACGGCGATGCTGGTAAACTATCTTCAGAACCATGCCGTTTCCATCGACGGAATCGTCCTGCAATCGTCGATCTTGAACTACAATCTCGCCGCGACGGATATCTACGGCGGCGCCGATACCGACGATTGGCAATACGTCTTCGATTTCGCGACCGAGGCTGCAACCGCGTGGTATTACCATGCCGTTCCCGGCGCGAACCCAAACCTCAACGCCTACATGCAGCAAGTGAAGCGCTTTGCGATGGGCCCGTATCGCGAAGCGCTCAATCGCGGCGCGACGCTCTCTCCCGCTGCTTATGACGCGATGGTCGGCGAGCTCGCCCGCTACCTCGCAATCCCGGCATCGTACATCCGGCATTCAAACCTGCGCATACCGGCGCAACGGTACATTGCGGAATTTCGCCGTGCTCAAGGGAAGACCGAGGGTATTTACGATTCGCGCTACCAACTCTACACGCTCGATCGGGCGGAGATGCAGCCGAGCCTTGAGGCGAGCGACGCATCGATCGACTCCGCATTTTATTCGCTCTCCAACGTCTACCTACGCAACGATCTCCGCTATCGCACGCCCTTGCGCTATCGCATGGGTGCTTATTCCACCATTCAGAAAAGCGGCCCGTGGAATTTCATGCATGACGGATGGCTGCCCCTCAACACTGCTCCCGATCTCGCGCAGGCGATGACCTACAATCCCCACCTGCGCGTCTTTTCGGCGAATGGGTACTTCGACTCGGTTACGCCTTGGCTTGCGACGGTCTACACGCTCGAGCACCTTCAACTCGCACCGGCGCTGCAACGACACATCACCTATGGGTTCTATCCGTCGGGGCACATGATCTACCTCAACGTTACCGCGCTCGGCGATTTCCACGCGCAACTCGAACGTTGGTATCGAGGGATCCTCTCCCGCCGCCGCTAACCCACAGCCGACCCCACCGATACTGCGCACGCCTTAAAGCCGGGCTCCTGCGAAATCGGATCGCGCACGTCGAGCGTTACTTCGTTGACGAGGCTGCCCGGATAGCCCCAGAGCGTAAAGAGTACCCCCTGCGGAACCTCCTCGGTAAGGTTGGCGACGAGATCGATGCTCCCGCGTCGGGATGCGACGCGAACGCGTTCGCCCTCGCGAATCGAGAGACGCCGCGCGTCGTCGGGATGGATGGAGAGCGTGTTCCGCGGCGAGCGCGCAACGAGCTGCGGAATTCGCGCAAACGTATAGCCGCTCTGCCAAAGATCGTTCTCACGGCCGGTCACCAGCGTGAATGGATATTCGGTGTCCGGCACCTCCGGTTGTGGGAGATACTCGAGCGCCCAGAGCTGGGCGCGTCCATCGGGGGTTGGGAATTTCCCATCGCTATAGAGCCGCGCGGTCCCATCGGAGGCGCTCGTCGGCACGGGAATCTGGAAGCCCTTGGAACCGGCCGCGCGAAGCCGGGCATAACTCAGCCCGGCAAACGGCGTGCCGGCCTTGAGTTCGTCGAAGATCTCCTCCGATGAATTCCAGGCGAACTTTTTCGGATCGCTCAACCGCTTACCGAGTTCGGTAGGCACGAACCAGTCGGGTTTGCTCTCGCCCGGAGCGGAGGCGAACGCATCGTAAAATCGCGCTCGGCGCTCGGTGTTCGTAGAGACGTAGGGACTCTCTCCCCACGACGCAGCCGGGAAGATGACGTGCGCGAGTTCGGTCGTCTCGTTCGGATAAATATCGGTAACGACCAAAAAGTCGAGACGATCGCGAAAAAGTTTCCGCGTTCTTCCGGCGTTCGGCAGCGTTACCAACGGTTGAACGCTCGCACAGAGCAGTGCTTTTTGCTCTCCCGCTTCGATGGCATCGAGCTGTTGGAAGATCGTCTTATTCGGGATCGTCACGCGAGCGAGCGACCCTGCGAGAATCGGCGGGTTCACAATCGAGCCTTGATGCCCCCCGAGCGGTGAGTACGAACCGCCGACGCGCCCCATGTTTCCGGTTAATAACGCGAGATCGATCAACGAGCAAATCATGTCGGTGCCGTGCGCCTGGTGTTCGAGACCCTTCCCCGAAAGAAACAACGTCCGCTTCGAAGCGCCGATCGTTCGTGCAACAGACCGAATCGTACCGGCCGGGACCCCGACGATCCGCTCCACATTTTCGGGGGCATAGCGAGCCGTCACGAGGTTGCGGTACTCGCTCAACCCGTTGGTGTGAACGTTGACGAAATTCTCGTCGTAGAGTTGCTCCTGCAACAGCACGTTGCCGATCGCATTATAGAATGCAACGTCGCTCCCCGGATGGATACGGATGAACGTTCCGAACTTCGTGGCCGCGCGTGCGGCCTCGGTCTCGCGAACGTCGACGACGATGAGCTTTGCATCGCTCTCCACACGTGCGAAGATGCGATCGTAGATCACCGAAAGGGTTGCCGACGCATTTGCACCGGCTAAAACGATAGTATCGGCGGCCTCGATATCCTCAAGCGCCCACGGGTGAGATGCGTTCCCCAGCGAACGAGCGAGCCCGGCAGATCCGGTGGCGGCACAGAGTCGACCGTTGAGATCGTAATTGGTGATCTTTAGCTCCGCAGCGAGCTTCATATACGCATAGGCGTTTTCACCCCCGAACCAATCGGCATGATAGATGCCGATGCTTGACGGACCGAAGCGCTCCAGGTATCCCTGAAGTTTTTCGGCAACGTGATCGAGAGCGCTCTGCCACGTCGACCGTACCATTCTGCTGCCGACCCGCACGAGCGGAAAGCGAAGTCTATCGCGCGTCGGCCCATCCTTCCGATAGAGCGTCTCGGAGAGATAGGCTCCGCGCACGGAGTAGTCGCCGGAGTTTACCGGGCACTTCTCGTCGGGCACGAGTTGGACGTAGCGACCGTCGGCGAGACGAACGATCGGAAGATCCGGGACGGTGGAATCAAAAGCGCGTGCCGTTCGGACGCGATAACCGCAGCCGACGTTGCAGAACCGACAGCTCGTTGCAACCGAGCGCAGATCGACCACACCGGGAGCGGCGAAGAGGCGATCGAGTATCTCGGTGCGTTTCATCGTCCGTCGCCGGTCCCGTAAAGCGCTTGATTTTCTTCGATACTTTCAGGGCGCCCGAAGATCGGCGCCGACAGGCCGACGGCATAGAGGTCGCCGTCCTGCGAGCTCTGAATCGCGATCTCCGGTAACGGGCGCGGAGCGGGTCCGCGCTCTACCTTGCCGGAGCGTGCTGCATCGAAGACGCTTCCATGACAGGGGCAGGTGAGTGTTTCCGTCTCCTGCGCGTATGCGACTTCGCAGCCCATGTGCGTGCAGATAAGACTATAGGCGACGACGTCGCCGTTCGTCAGCAGCATCGCACGCGCCGGTGAATTTGCATCGGGATAGGCAAAAGCGATCTCGCCCTTCGCTCTGATTTCTTCGAGCGTTCCGATCTTCTGCCGGGGCTCGGTCGAGGGCGCCGCATCGGCACCCGCAAATGAAAATGCGTCGGCCGCGAGACCGCCGGCGATTGCCGTTGCGATCGTCGCGAGCGACGCGCGTCTGGTCATACTCATGCTCTGCACTCCTTCGATCGATCCAGCGTAGCGCCGAACGATGAAGCGAGGGAGAAGGTCTCGTGAACGTGCGCGCGGCCGCGCTATCGGTGGTCGAAGCGCTCCTGAGCAGAACGGACTTCGGGCATATGGCGCTCCGCCCACCGCGCGAGCGCGCTGAGCGGTTCGTCGAGCGTGCGCCCGAGTGCGGTCAGCGAATATTCGACGCGCGGGGGAATCTCCGGATAGAGCGTGCGCGTGACGAGTCCATCGCGCTCCAGGTCGCGCAATGTTTGCGTCAGCATTTTCTGCGAGATCCCCGTCACCGAGCGTCGCAGTTCGCCGAATCGGACGGCGCCGTCGGCCCGCCCGAGGATGCCGATAATCAACGTCGTCCATTTGTCGGCGATACGATCGAGCAGCTCGCGCACCGGACAGTTGCCCGAAAAAGCATCCGGCTCGTGCTTGGTTTCCATTTTGTTCCTATATACCATTTTGGTGCCTTATTGCTTTCTGGTACTTGGTGTGCAATAGTGACTATAACACAAAAGGAGATTTAAATGAATAGCACCCTGCAAAAATATGCAATCGATCCCAGCCATACGTCGGTCGAGTTCCTCGTCCGACATATGATGCTCGCGAAGGTCCGCGGACGCTTTACCGGCGTGACCGGCTCGTTCGCCGTCCCTCAGGACGGAACGCTGCCGACCGAGATCGAGGCGAATATCGATGCGTCGAGCATCGACACCCGCGAAGAGCAACGCGACACCCACCTGAAGTCCCCCGATTTCCTCGATGCGGCGAACTTCCCGACGATCCAATTCGTCAGCACGAAAGCCGAGGGCTCCGGCGAGCGCTTCACGCTCCACGGCAATCTGACCATCCACGGCGTTACGCGTCCGGTCGCACTCGACGTCAGCTTTGAAGGCCGCGCGACCGATCCGTGGGGTAACCAGCGCGTTGGCTTCAGCGCGCACACGACGATCGGACGGAAAGATTTCGGTCTGACTTGGAACCAGGCGTTGGAGACCGGCGGCGTGCTGGTCGGCGACGAAGTACGCATCGAACTCAACGTCGAGGGAATTCTTCAGGCATCCTAGCCATGCAACCGACACTCTACATCCCCCACGGCGGCGGACCGTGCTTCTTCATGGAGTGGCCCGGGGAGCCTTGGAAAAATATGGAAGCGTACCTCCGTGCGCTTCCATCGACCCTCGATGAACGCCCGCGCGCGATCCTCGTTATCTCCGCGCACTGGGAGCGCGCGCTACCGACGGTCACGAGCAACCCGCAACCGAGTCTCATCTACGACTACAGCGGTTTCCCGGCCCATACCTACGAATTGCGCTACGACGTTCCCGGATCGCCGGCGCTCGCGCAACGCGTCCGCGACTTGCTCGCAACGGCGGGGATCGCCTCGGCGGCCGACGAGCGGCGCGGCCTCGATCACGGCGTTTTCGTCCCGCTGAAAGTAATCTACCCGGAAGCACAGATTCCGGTCGTCGCGCTCTCGTTACAGCACGGCTACGACCCTCAACAACATCTCGCCGTCGGGGCGGCGCTCGCGCCGCTCAGAGAGGAAGGCGTGCTTATCGTCGGCAGCGGGATGAGTTACCATAACCTCCGCCGCATCTTCGACGGTCACGACGACGGGGCCGAACGATTCGACCGTTGGCTCAACGAGACGGCGCTCGCTCCGGCGCCGATGCGCGCGGAGCGCCTCCTTGCATGGGAGCAAGCGCCACACGCGCGCGATGCCCATCCACAAGAGGATCATCTCGCACCGCTCTTCGTCGTCGCCGGCGCCGCCGAACGCGCGGCGGTACGCGATTATCACGACGTCGTCTACGGGAAGGCGCTCTCGGCATTCCGTTTCAGCTAATTTTATCTTGCATTTGTAAAATTTCTTAAAACAGAGGCCGTAACGCCTACCTTGCCGAGGAGAAGCGGCGAGCTCGCGCCGAACCGCCACTCTGGGGGAACATGAGCCGGGCGTGCCGGAACGGAGTCTCAGTCGATGCGCGAGCCACGGTTTATTGCCCCGTCGAGTCGGGTAGCCTGGAAGAACTATGGCCGGCGATAATTCGAGCGCAGCGCTGCGACTCGCGGCCTCCCTCGCAGGCAGCGAACGAGCGCTCCTGCTCGTCGAACGGTTCGGGACGGCGCGGATCGAAGCGGCGAGTTGCCCCGCGGGGGATCGGCTCGCGAACCTCGTCGGGTCGCTCACGGCGCCGACGCTCGAAACGCTTGCAGCGCGCATCGACCACGGAGGCTCGATCTTCGCCTTCACGCTCAACGGCGGCCGCGGAAGCATCCTCCTACCGGGAATCGAGATTGCGACGTTACCCGAGCGTTCGCGCGAACAGTTACAACTTCTCGCCGCCGCGATCGCCGAATCGCTCGACGAACGAGCGACGTTCGACTACGCCGATTATCTCTCCGAAGGGCTGACGATCTATCGATTCCCCGCGGGTGAACCGGAGATCGAGTTCATCAATCCTTCCGCGGCACGACGGATCGGCTCCACCCCGGAACAGGTATTAGCCGAACCGCGTGCGCTCTTCGGCGATCGCGAAAACCGCAAGCTTGCATTCGAATTACTGGCGATACTTCGCGAAGAAAACCGGAGCGCGATCCAACGAGAGGTCCGCGCGCTCGACGGCTCCACCTATTGGGTGCAACTCCAGCCGCTACCGTTACCGGATCGCGACGGCGCCGCGCGCCTACTGCTGATCTCGTCGGATATTACCCCCGTCCGCGCGGGTGAGGAGCGCGAGAGCATCCTCACCTCCTGCATCGATGTCGCCGCCGACGCGATCGCCGTCTACCGCCTCGAACGCGAGGGCGCGGAGCGACCGACGCTCGTCTATGGCAACCGCGCCTTCCACGCGCTGGTCTCCTCGCACGCCGAACGTGACGGGACGGCGATTCGTACCGACGACGGCAAAGGGCTCTTCGATTCCTATCTCCCGCTCGCGAGCGACCACAACCCCGTCCAATGCGAAACGAGCATTCTCCTTGAGGACGGCAAAACGAAACTCCCGGTCGAAATTCACGCTCGTCGACTCCGCAGCACGATCGGCGATCACGATTTTATCGCTTTTTCGTTGCACGATCTCAGCGCGCGCATCGCGACCGAGCGCGAACGCCGCATGCTCGCGCACGCCGTCGACGAATCGCTCGATTTTTTTGCGATCGGCGATTTTATTCCGCCGAGTCGAGGCGGTTCTCATATTCTCTATATGAACGCCGCCTTCGCGCACCTCGTGGGCTACGCTACGGAGGAGCTGATCGGGCGTTCCTCGGGAGTTTTAATATCGCCGAATAATACGCCGCAGATTCTCAAGACGCTCACCGAGAGTATCGAGCACCGGAAAGTCGTCAGTCTCGAGTTGATGATGCGCGCGAAGGATGGGCGCGATATCTGGTGCGAGTTCGTGGCCCAACCGATCGTCGACGATTCGGAAGAGGGCGGTTATTGGCTCACGGTCGGGCGTGAAATCACGTTGCGCAAACAAGCGATGGGACAGATCGCGCTGCTCACGTGGGTGCTCGATGAGATCGACTCACGCGTGACGATTTTCGAACCGGCGAAGGGCGACCGATTTGCCGTCTCGTACGAAAATGCCGCGTCCGCCGAACGCGGACGTTATCACTTTCTCGATCTCGTACGCTCTGGTGGTATCGTCGGGAAACTCGTCGAGGATCGGAAGTTCGCTGAATCGCCGCTACGCACGATGGTCGCCGATACCGATGGAACGCGCGTCACCGAGATCGAAATTCGTGCCCTGTTCGACGGTGCCGGTCGCCTGACGGCGGTCATCACGATGGAACGCGATATCGCGCCGGCGGCTGCCGGTCCCGACGGTCATCCGAGCGCCGTGCGCCTCGCACTGGTGACCGCCGGCATGCAGAATATGATCCACGCGCCGAGCCCCGAGGCTCGATTGCGCGCGCTGAGTCTGACCCTACGCGAGGGATTCGGCGCCTCCTTAGCGGTGGAGCGCAACCCGGACGGCGAGGCTTCCCGCCTCACCTTCGAGCCGCAACACCAACGTGCAACGCTCCGCTACTTCTCCGGCGAGCCGAAACGCGCGCTCGTTACGTGGAGCGCGTCGCTCGGCGAATCGGAATTAACGGCGCTGCGGCTCGCGCTGGAGACCTTCCTCGGTGCCGTGGAGATTGCGCGGTGAGAAAAACGATGCGAGGTCGAGCTCGCGCTCGATGACGTCGGCGAGTTCGTCGAGCGAACGCTCCCGCTCGCGAGCGATAAATCGCCGATCGAAGAGATCTCCGAGCCCGACGGAGGCGCGTAGTCGTTCGAGATACCGGTGCCGAAACGCGTCGTCGTCGAAGATTCCGTGCAGGTAGGTTCCGGTAACGCGATCGTCTGCCGTACGGGCACCATCGCGTCGTCGCGTCGCGGTTCTTTCGTCCTCGATCTCTGCAAACGGAAGGCTCTGCGATTCGTATGAGGTGTCGCCGACGTGGATTTCGTAGCCGCCGATCGTCTCGCCCGTGGCGAGGTGGGTGCCCCGAACGGCGATCGTCGTTTTCTCGCACAACATTACCGTCGAGAGCGGCAACATTGCCAGCGCCTCGTGCGTACCGCCGGCCTCGACTCCATGCGGATCCTCGATCCGACGACCGAGCATTTGCATGCCCCCGCAGATACCGAGTACTCTTCCGGTTTTCTGCAACGCGACATCGAGGCGCCGCTCGCGCAGCCATTGCAGATCGGCGATCGTATTTTTCGAACCCGGAAGAATCGCCACATCCGCATACGCGACGTCGTCGCAGCGGTCGGTGTAGCGCAGGTCGACCGATGGCTCGGAGGCGAGCGACTCGAAATCGGTAAAATTCGAGAGATACGGAAACGCAAGCACGGCGATACGCAGACGCTCGTCGTCGCGGCGGGCACCCCACGGCGCTCCGAGTCGCCGCCGTTCCAGCGCGAGCGAATCCTCCTCGTCGAGTTGAAGATTCCTGAGATACGGCAGCACGCCGAAACAGCGACGTTCGCAACGCTTTTCGATCTCGAGGATTCCGGGTTCGAGCAGGCTACGATCGCCGCGGAACTTATTGATCGTGAAGCCCGCGATTCGCGCGCGATCGCGTTCGTCGAGGAGCGCCAACGTCCCGTAGATCGCTGCGAAGACGCCGCCGCGGTCGATATCGCCGACAAGCATA
>JAJYRI010000080.1 GCA_021794175.1 bacterium | reverse complement strand
GCGACCGCCGTCGCATTCGCGAGATCGATAGCGAAAAGCGATGCGACTCCAACGGCAACGGCGATCAGCGTGACCGCTGCGCGCAGTGAACTATTGCGCGCATAACCCAGGACCAGTGCGCGAAAGAGCGCCATCGAGCTTACGAGGTGCCCGGGACGATGCGCCCGTCGCGCATGTGCAAGCTGCGGTCGGCAGCCGACGCTGCCTCCAGAGAATGGGTGACCATCAGAATCGTCTGACCTCGCCGAGCGAACGAGCGCAATAATTCCAGAACGCGCTCGCCGCTATGCGAGTCAAGATTGCCGGTGGGTTCGTCGGCGAGAAGGATCGCGGGCTCATGCGACAACGCACGCGCGATCGCGACGCGCTGCGTCTGCCCACCCGAGAGCTGAGACGGCATCGCTCGCGCTTTTTCGGGGATGCCGACCGCTTCGAGCACCTCGCCGACCCGCGCCTCGATCTCCGCACGCGGTCGCCCTTGCAGACGTAACGGTAGCGCAACGTTTTCGAAAACGTCGAGCGTCGGCAACAGGTTGAAAAACTGAAAAACGGTGCCGACGCGGTCGCGACGCAGGCGCGTCAGCGCGTCGTCGTTGAGCCCACTCGTCGATATTCCATCGATCTCGATATCGCCGCTATCGGGTAGGTCGACGCAGCCGATGAGATTGAGCAGCGTACTCTTGCCGCAGCCGCTCGGGCCGAGCAGCGCAAGCATCTCGCCGGTCTCGATCGTAAGAGAGAGACCGTCGAGCGCGACGACGCCTCCCTCGTAGATTCGACCGACATTTGAAACGCGTACGGGCACCACGGCTCGCTCAACCGTCCCCGTATGGAGAACGGTTGCGCCTTACTTTTTCTGAAAGTACTCCGCGTTGATCGCCGTATAATTCGCCCATTTTTCCGGCACATCGGAATCGGCGAAGATCGCTTCAACCGGGCAAGCCGAGACGCAGGCGCCGCAGTCGATGCAGACCTCCGGATCGATATAGAGCTGTTCGTCGCTCTCCTCACCGTGAATGCAATCGACCGGGCAAACATCGACGCACGACTTGTCTTTAGTACCGATACACGGTTCGGTGATGATATAGGCCATGAAGCGGAAGAAACCTCACTATGGGCGAGCGATAAACGGTGGGTACGATCCCGTCCCTCCAGGATGCAGGGAGTGGGAGGTTGGTTGCAGCGACCTACGTCGCTTTATGCGTTCCCAAACGGCGCAAGAGGTTGAGGGCAAGCACCGCTCCCAGCAGTGCCATGACGGCATCGCGAATACTCGGCACGCCGATTCCCGCCCCGGCAACGAGTTCCCCTATCCACCCGAAGAGCGCGCCGCCGAGCACTCCGACAAGCAGCTCCAACGGTCGCGCACGCGGCGTACCGGGGATATAGGGGGTCAGAAACGCAGCCACCAGCGCCCCGACCACGAGCCAGAGAAGAATCGCCATCGGAGCCCCCTTCGGCATCCGGTGCCCACCCTCATCGCAGCAGGGGCAAAGCAACCCGGCGCTCTACGTTGTCGCTATGAAAATCATCGCCCTCGCGCTTTGCGCTCTCTCGCTCGCACCGCTTCCCGCGCTCGCCGGCGGCGCCCGCCCGTCGCAGGCCGTCCTTTCGGTCCACGGCACCGGCATCATTTCACAAATGCCGGATGTCGCCGATATCACCGTGACGATTTCGACGATCGGGGATAAGGCGACCGACGTGACCTCGAAAAACAACGCCGCCTACGAACGGATCGCCGCCGCGCTGAAATCTCTCGGAATCGGCGCGAACGATCTGCGCACCGCCGGCTATAACCTCAGCTACAACCCACCGCCGAATCCATTGCCGAAAACGGTGAATCCGTACGTTCACTACGGGTACTCGCTCTATCGTAGTTTCACGATCCACGTCGAAAAACTCGCACTGGTCGGCAAAGCGATCGATGCCAGCATCGGCAATGGCGCGACGGGAATCTACGGCGTGAACTTCGGCGTCGCCGATCGGCACAATGCGCGTCGGCGCGCGCTGGCGAAAGCGACCGCCGATGCGCGCGTCCAGGCCGAAGCGGTCGCCGCCGCGGAGCACCTACGCCTCGGCCGCATCATCTCCATCGCGATCGACGGCGCGACCCCGCGCTACTTCCCGCAGCAGGGTCTGGCCTTCAAGACGATGATGCCGGCGCCGACGGCACCTCCAACCGAGATCCCGCCATCGGCGGTCGCCGTTCAGGCAGGCGTGACGGTCACCTACCAACTGCTCCCGTGAAACCGCGGCGGATCGGCGGCGGTAGAACGAAACGATGAACGAACTCTGCCGCCGGTGCGCCGTGCGCCCCGCCGTTGCTTTCGATGAGACCGGGCGTGCGATCTGCGCCAACTGCCGTGCCTCGACCGCCGCCGCACGCTCGGCGATGGGTTGGCTCGGAGCCGCGGCAACCGCCGCCGGGCTCGTCGTCGCCGGATCGTTGCTCTACGAGCGGATCGCCAACGATCGAGGGGGCGGGAAAGAACCGCTCGGAGATTTCGCAAAGCGACTGCGCGGCGGCACCCCGACGCTGGAGAGTTTTTCCCGCGACCTCACCGAATTGGCCCGCGCCGGGAAACTCGACCCGGTGATCGGCCGCGACCGCGAGATCGAACGCGTAATCGCGATTCTCTCGCGGCGAAGCAAGAACAACCCGGTTCTCGTCGGCGAGCCCGGGGTCGGGAAAACGGCGATCGCCGAAGGGCTCGCACAACGCATTCATGCCGGCAACGTGCCGCAGGCATTGCGTGGAAAACGGGTTCTCGCACTCACCCTCGGCCCGCTCGTCGCCGGTACGAAATATCGCGGCGAACTCGAGGGGCGTGTCAAACGCATTCTCGACGAGCTCAAACGGAGCAGCGGCGAAGTGATTCTCTTCATCGACGAATTGCACGCACTCGTCGGAGCGGGTGCCGCCGAAGGCGCGCTCGACGTCAGTTCGATGATCAAACCCGAACTCGCGCGCGGCGAGCTCCAATGCATCGGCGCGACGACCTTCGCCGAATATCGCAAATATATCGAATCCGACGCCGCACTCGAACGGCGCTTTCAGCCCGTGCAGGTCGCCGAACCGAGCCCCGAGGCTGCGCGCGCAATTCTCGCCGGATTACGCAAACGGCACGAGCAGCACCACCACGTGATCGTCACCGACGACGCGCTCGACGCCGCCGTTGCACTCTCGGCACGCTATATCGCCGATCGCTTTCTGCCCGATAAAGCGATCGATCTCCTCGATGAAGGGGCGGCCTCCGCAGCGCTTGCAGCAGCACCCGGAACGACCGCTCGCGTCACGCGCGACGAGATCGCTGCGATCGTTACGAAATGGACCGGCATTCCGCAGAACAGCGTCGCAGACGACGGCGCAAACGTCCTGCTCGCGCTCGAGGAACGACTTGACGCGCGCGTCATCGGACAGAGCGAAGCGACCCGTAAAATCGCCGAGGCCTTGCGCCGCGCGCGCGCGGGGCTGCACGATCCGCGCCGCCCGCTCGGGAGTTTTCTCTTCCACGGGCCAAGCGGCGTCGGCAAGACGGAGTTGGCGAAACGCCTGGCCGCCGAGCTCTTCGGCAGCGAAGAGGCAATCGTGCGTATCGACGGCGGAGAATTCGGTGAAGCGCACAGTATTGCACGACTGATCGGTGCGCCGCCGGGATATGCCGGGCACGACGCGCCCGGACAACTCACCGAACCGGTTCGTCGCCGTCCGTACAGCGTGGTGCTCTTCGACGAGATCGAGAAAGCACACCCCGACGTGGCCGCGCTGCTGTTGCAACTCCTCGGCGAGGGGCGGATTACCGATGCGAAGGGGCGGACGATCGATTTTCGCCACGCCCTCGTGATTCTCACGCTCAACGGCGATCGCGAGGATCTCGCAATGTTGTTGCGCCCCGAATTGCTCAACCGCGTCGACGAGATCGTTGCGTTTGCGCCGCTAGGCAACCAAGAGATCGAGAAAATCGTCGCGCTCCACGTCGAGGCACTCGCCTCGCGTTTAGGCGCGCGCGAAGTGCGGCTCGAGGTCGCGCAGATCGCGCTTGCGGAGTTAGCGGCCGAAGCGATGCGGACGGGAAGCGGTGCGCGCGACGTCGCGCGGACAGTGCAGAGCCGGCTCGGCACGCCGCTCGCCGGAGCGATTCTCTCCGGGCGCCTCTCCGCCGGCAGAACCGCTCGGGTTACGCTGCGCGAAGGCGACTACATCGTCACTGCGGCGTAACGACACATACGCACCTTCCTTATCCTCGCTCGAGCGTTTCGATGTCGAGCAGGTCCTTCGGGCGGCCGGAGGCGCGCTTGTTGCGAATCAACGCATCGCGTCCGATCGCATACGCCGTCACTCCACCATAGGCAAACGCAATCCGCGACTGCCATCCCTCATCCCAGGTCACGCCGCTGATTGAAGTCAGAATATCGATACGAACCGGAGCTACGCCGATCTGCAGAACCAGGTCGGGATTCGTGAAGTCCGCTGGGGCGATGTTCTCAAGCGGAGCACCGAACTGCACCAGCGCCGCATAAACCCGCTCGGTTTTTTTCGGAGGTCGGCCTAACCCAAACATCGAGATCTTCCGAAAAGCGCGGATACCCGTGGAGCGCCGGCGCATGCGCACCAACGAGTAAAAACTCAACGTGGTTCGCGGAAAACACGGACAACAGATCGCTGTAATCGCTGTTGCTGATAGTCGACGCCGGTCATCTCCCCAAAGCGAAGGACCAACTCCCAGACTCGCGCCACGCGCTGCTCGGGCGTCATGTCGGCGGCCACGGAACGATCCACGGTGGGATTCGCGTCGCTGAGGGTGGCTTGGCGGACGTGCCACCTGCGGCCCCGGCGTGAGTTCTCCATGACGGAATGCCGTTCGACGTCACGCTGCGGGAACCTCATCGGGCGTCGGCTCGACATCCTCCGCGGGCGAGGTCGGCTCCGGACAGCCACCGCAGAGTTTGGCGAAGAACGCCTCCGCGAGGGCAGTGAAGCGTTGACCCTCTGCAACTCGGAATCTCTGCTCGCACAACGAGCGACGACGAGAACGCCCGAGCTACCGATGCGATGACAGTTACATCATTACTTCGGTGGAACGCTGACCCGCTACCTCGCTTCAAGAACGGTATATTGCAGTGGGTTCCGAGAAAGGAAGCGCATGCTCGCGATGATCTCTCCCGTTGCCACGTCGACTTCATACCCATCCAGCAAGTGCAGGCTGTCCCACTGAATAAAAAGTTTGCCGGTTTCTTCCTCGTAGAAGACCTCCATCGGACGAAATTTTTCGCTCCAGGGATTCACCCCTAGTTGCCACCGGAGCGCCCCATCCGAACCATACATGTAGAGATTCCGCGGGTCGTCCTTTTCGTGGCTATATTTTACGAGAAAGCCGCGTCGGAGTGGATCTTCGATAAGCGAATACGGCACCGACTTGAAGTGATATGCTTGACCGCGAACACCAATGTTTAGCGCCGTGAAGTCATCACTTTGGGGCTGAAGATCCGTTCCGTGGAGGATCTCAGCCCGCATAATCACCGGGCCGCCGCCGATTTCCCGGTAGAACTCTGCATACCACGGATGGCGCCGACGGAACGAGGATGCCTCAATTGGGAGAGCCAGTACCCACCGCCATCGCTCACTTTTCTTCGTCCACACCAGCGCGACATCGCCGTACTCTTCGATTTTCTCGACGGCAAAAGTCATTCTATACGTCCGGCCGGGGAACTCAACCGTCCTGCCGTCCTTCGCGATACCTATCATTTCTGTCGTTGAATTGGCACCGACCACGGGCCGCACCCTCCAAGGATACAGTTTAACGCAGCCTCAAGATCGGAGATCGCCTCACTGAGGGCTACCGATTCCCCCTCCACACTGGATGCCGATCCGCCGAAAACCTGTAGGCCGCCTCCGCTTCCCCAACTATTCGGGGCAGCGAAGCCTACTATGCTTTAAAATTCCCCTCCCAGTGGGTATGTGTTCGCAAAATTCTTCCGGTTCCTCGCTCGAGAATTGTCCCGTGCGGATAGAGAAAAGTATTGCCATCCTCCCATGGATGAACGCTACATCATTCCCTTTCCAGCCCGCGAATCGGAGTATCCCGGCGCAGCACTTCTCCTGTCTTCGCATCGAGAATCGTGCCGCGCGCAAAGAGAAAAACATTCCCATCTTCCCACGGTAATGCCCATCGCCAAGTCGCCGATGAAAAGCGTTCGGGCCAACCCGTCATCTCCCATAGACGATTTCCCCGATGATCGACGGCAAAAAAGCGCGCGCATCCTCCGTGGCGCGCCTCTTTATCGTTGCGCATAATAACGTAGCCGAACTCAAACTCCGTGATCGCTTTTAACGCTACATCGGTTGAAACGTGCACGCCGGAAGCGGTAAGAAAGCCCAGCAAGTCATCGTCGACGTTAATAGGGATCGGACGCACGGTGAAACACATCCAACTCCACTTATCCAAGGCGCACGATTCATCAGGGACGGCAAGCCGGGCGCTCGACCCAAAAAGGCGCGTCGCAGGATACCCGTGCACCTGCTCGTGCTCCGGATAGGTACAAATGAACCAGGCTCCGATTCGATCGACGGAAATGCAGGCCGAACATCCTATCCAGCGACCCGGAGAAGCCTCCACAACCCAACCGTTTTGACGATCGTTCATCCGTAACGGCAGCCTGGTTCGAGGCGCCGGCCGGAGCCCTCTCTCATTTTCACCCGCTGCGTCGATCGACATGCTACGTCGCTTCGTTCTCTGCTATTGCCGGCCTGCCCGAGGTTCAGATAATCCTATCGGCGCAAGAAACGCTGCAGCATCGTCAACAAACTGAGACCAGGTAAGAACGGCATCGCCGTCCCCCAGCGCGGAGTCTCCGGCAGCGGTTGCACCCTCGCTCACCCAAATTTGATCGGCACCGCCGACCGAGCCTGCAATCGCTGTCGGGTTTCCGCCCGAGGCAAGGCCGAGTAATGTCTGTGCACCAGTCGGGAGTTGCATATTGATACCCACGTAGGTCGGGACATAGCCGAGACCGGTGGCACTCGCCGCCTCCTCGGCGGTCATCATCGACCCGTCGGCGTTCTGAAGCGATCCGATCGTTGTTAGAAACTGGCCTGCCCCTACGGCACCCTCGTCATTAGAAAGTCGTACGAGCATCTGCGATCCCGTGAACGCTGACTGTAGCGCGGAATCCGCGGTCGTCCCCGCGGCACCATAAGCTGAGTCGAACATTGGCGTAGCATAAGCTGCTCTTCCGGCCGCAAGGTTTGCCGCATTGAAAATTCCGTCTGCCTCTGCAGCGCTCACACAAAACGTCGTTCGAAGCAACCGCTTTATGCGCGGCGGCAACCAACGCTGCAGAACGCTTGCCGGCCGTCGGTAATCGGCGGGCCGGATTCCGAGGCGGATGAACGCCGATGGGGCAAGGAACCTTCTTGGCGGAGTTAAGCGAGAGGCTCGTGCAGACTTCCTTACAACGGTCGTTCGTAGGAATGCTATGCTTTAAAATCACCTTCCCAATGAGTGTTCGTTCGCAATATTTTTCCAGATTGTCGCTCAAGAATCGTCCCGTGCGGGTAGAGAAAAATATTGCCGTCGTCCCAAGGAAGAGCGTACCTCCAATCGAGGGGTTTATATAAACCGGCTGAATCCGCCATTTCCCAAATTTTTTCCCCTTTTTTGCCAACCGCAAAAACCTCCGGCAACGCGCTGCGTCGGGACTCCCGTAGATTTCGAACAACGACATAGCCAAGGTCGAATTCCGTGATCGCTTTTAACGCTACATCGGTTGAAACGTGCACGCCGGAAGCGGCGAAAAAGCCCAGCATGTCGTCGTCGACCTTCAGTGGTATCGGGCGCACGGTGAAACACATCCAGCTCCACTTATCCAAAGCGCAAGATTCGTCAGGGACGGCCAGCCGGGCGCTCGACCCAAAAAGGCGCGTTGCGGGATGCCCAGGCACCTGCTCGTGCTCCGGATAGGTACAAACGAACCACGCCCCGACTCTATCGACAGCAATGCTCGGTCCGCACCCGACCCAACGCCCTGCAGCGACCTCGGCCGACCAAAAGCGGTGGCCGTGCCGCTCGCTCAAGCGCAAAGGAAGGCGGGTACGAGGCGCAAGGCCCGGGGACGATTTGCTTTCGCTCAAGATGCCAGCCTCGCTATTCCTAAAGAAGGCCTTACGGATGCGCCCCGTTCCTCGGTGCATCGAGCAACAGCACCGGAGCAACAAACTCAACGAAGGTTTCCCAAGTGACGACGGTTGCACCGCCTTCAACAGCCGCGTCACCGGCGGCATTTGCACCCTCGCTCACCCATATTTGATCGGCCCCGCCGACCGAGCCTGCAATCGCCGTCGGGTTTCCGCCCGCGGTAATGCCGAGCAATGCCTGTGCACCGGTCGGGAGTTGCATATTAATACCCACATAGGTCGGGATATAGCCGAGACCGGTGGCACTCGCCGCCTCCTCGGCGGTCATCATCGACCCGTCGGCGTTCTGCAGCGATCCGATCGTGGTGAGAAAATTGCCCGTTCCCGCGACATCGTCGCCATTAGAAAGTCGTACCAGCATCTGCGAGCCCGTGAACGCTGACTGAAGCGCCGAGTCTGCGGTGGTTTCTGCGGCACCATAAGCCGAGTCGAACATCGGTGTCGCATAGTCGGGATGCTGGGCGAGAATTTCAGCGTCCGCCTCTGCACCGGTAATAAACGAAACATCGTTCGAACCAACCGCCGTGCGCGCGGCGGCAACCAGCGCTGCGAAGCGCTCACCTGGCGTTTGTAATCGGCTGCCCGGATGCGGGGGCTGAGGTACGCAGGTGGGGTAACACGGCGGAGACGGAGGCGCCGGCGGGTTTCCGCCGCCGATGATCGGCGTGCCGCCGAAGCCACCGCCGCTTCCGCCGCTTCCGCCGCTTCCGCCGCCTGAGCCCGGCGCCGGATTGTTCGGCTCGGGTGTTGGCCCACTGGAGAAGATCACGCACTGCCCGCCTAAAGATATCGAGCCGTTAGCGCAGCACGTAGAGCTCTGACGCCGATTGGCGCCCCCCAATGGCGACTCTCCGGCCCGCGGAGCACTCTCCGGTGTCTGGCAGCGCGACGTCATCGGAGTCGCTAGAGCCATCGGTATAACGCTCGCGGAGCGAGGAGCCGAACTCGCCGTCGGCAGCGCGTTCGAAGCACCCGAGCACGCATTGAGGAAAAGTGAAACAAGAACGGCCGAGCACGCAAGAAGACGCGGCAACCGAGAGCGATGGGACGACATGAAAACTCCGATCCTGTAGCAAGAGAACAAGGAGTGCCCCCGTATTGCCGAAGGGCACCCGCCTCTTTTACCAAGTCCTAACAAAAAAAATAAACGACTTTCGTCGTTTATTCCTCCCGTGAGCCGTCGAATAGACGGCCCGCTTGGTTTCGCGCTACAGAGTCCTCTTAAGCGGGCCCTTTGCTCGGGAGGATCGCACGGATGTTGCGGATCATTGCAGCTTTCGTTAATTCACCGATGCGGATCGCATGAACGGTACCGTCGGCGTCGATAAAGACGTGCACCGGTAACCCGTCGAGCTGATAGGCGTTGCGCAACGCGCCGTCATCGACGACGAGTGGATAGGTGAGGTGA
>JAJYRI010000079.1 GCA_021794175.1 bacterium | reverse complement strand
CTCGAACCAGCACGAGATTGCTCCCGCTAGCCCCTCAAGCTAGTGCGTCTACCAATTCCGCCACTTGCGCACGAGGGCTACGCGACTATACGGCCTAGTGCATACCCGGGTCAAGGGCATCGCGCAGACCGTCGCCGATAAAGTTGATCGAGAGCACCGTCAGCAGGATGCCGATGCCCGGAAAGACCGCTGCCCACCAGGCGTTCTCGACGTTGACCTGCGCCCCGGTGAGCATGTTGCCCCACGAAGCGGTCGGGGGTTGGATGCCCATACCGAGGAACGAGAGGGTCGATTCCAGCACGATCACGTTGGCGACATCGAGGGTCGCCTGTACGATGATCGGCGCGACCGCGTTGGGGAGCAGGTGCCGGAAGATAATCCGCAGGTCGCCGTTACCAACCGCGCGCGCCGCTTCGGTAAACTCGCGATTGCGCAGGCTCAAGAACGAGGCCCGGACCAGACGGGCGGGGTTCGGCCACGAGAGCACGCCGATCACCAACACGATGACCCCGAAACTCAAGCTCGCGCGACTGGAGGTCGCGACGACGATCGCGGTGAGCACGAGGAGGAGCGGCAGAATCGGAATCGAGAGAAATACGTCGGTAATGCGCATCATCAGGTAGTCGATCCAGCCGCCGTAATAACCGGAGATCGCACCGACGATCGAGCCGATGACGATCTCGATAACCACCGCAAAGAGGCCGACCTGCAGCGACGCGCGAGCACCGAAGAGCAAGCGCGAGAGTTCGTCGCGCCCGACTTCATCGGTTCCAAGCGGATGGCCGCCGCAGGTGGCCGCATTCTCGAAGCACGGCGGCAACGGCGTGCCCTGCCAATGCACGTTATCGATATGATTCGGCGGAAACGGTGCGAACACCGGGGCGAAGACCGCCGCCAGGACGATGCAGCAGAGGACGATGAGCCCCGCCATCGCTAAACGGTGGCGCCGGAAACGTTTCCAGAGCGTCACCTTCGTGAATGCGACATCCTCGTCGTATGAGAACGCCCCGACTTCCTGTATTGATTGCCCGGTCGACATACTCTGCCCTCGTCCTAATCGAATTTCACGCGTGGATCGAGCCACGCGTATGTAACGTCGGCAACGAGGTTGAAAAATACAACCAAAATTGCGGTGAGATTGAGGTAACCCATCAGCAACGGAATATCCGATTGTTGCAATGCATTGATAAAGAGCCGCCCCATGCCCGGCCACGCGAAGATCGTCTCGGTAACGATCGCTCCGCCGATCAAACTCGGCATCGAGAGCGCGATGACGGTCACGACCGGTATCAGCGCGTTTTTCAAACCGTGTCGGAAGAGAATCGTATGAAACGGCAAACCCTTCGCCGCCGCAGTGCGCATATAGTCGGCTTTCATTACCTCGAGCATCGAGGAGCGCATGAAGCGGCTAAAGAGCGCGAGCTGGAGCAGCGAGAGAACGAACGCCGGCAGAATGAGATGATCGATACGGTCCCCGAGGTTAAAGCCGCCGCCGCTACTCATTCCCGCCGACGGCAACTGAATCTCGTACCCGAACGGCAGCGGAATCCCGTGTACGGCGAAGAGCAACTGCATCATGAGGGCGAACCAGAAGACCGGCATCGATTGCCCGAAAAAAGCGAGCGTCGTGATGATGTAATCGGCGGTCGAATACGGGCGGACCGCCGAAAAAATCCCCAACGATATTCCGGCGGTAATCGCGATCAAGAGCGAGGCGCCCATCAGTTCCAGCGTTGCGGGAAGCCGCTGCACGATCGCCGTCGTCACCGCCTCGGCATTGCTTGTCGAATAGCCGAGGTTGCCGTGCAGCGTTTGATTCAACCAAAAGAAATATTGCACCCAGATCGGCTTATCGAGACCGAAGTTATGGCGCAGTCGCGCGATATCGGCCGCGGTGATATGCGGGTTCGTCAAATACGGCGTCAGCGGCCCCGCCGGAGAGCTCTTCATCGCTACGAGGAAGAGCACCACCGAAATGAGCAGCAGGAGTGGAATCGCTTGCAGCGTTCGCCGCACGATGTAGGTCAGCAAAGCCCGCCCTGATTAGGAGGCGACGCGGCCGATGCCTGCCCCGGCGAGGGGAGGGAGCGAAAGAATCTCGCGCGCCTGAGCCGGAGTTGCAACCGGGCGACCGGCCTCGGCGGCGATTCGGACGATGCGGGCAACGAGCTCGCCGTTCGTCGCGAGCCGCCCCTTGCTATAATAAATGTTATCCTCCAGGCCGACGCGCACGTGCCCACCCATCGCGATTGCAGCCATCGCCATCGGCAACTGCGCTCGCCCGATTCCGGCAACCGACCAGGTGCATCCTTCGGGTAAATCGCGCAGTAGATCGCAGAGGTTCTCAACGCTCGCTTCAAGTGCTCCGGGGACGCCGAGCACAAAGTCGACATGTTGCGGCAGCGTCAGCACGCCTTCGGCGGCGAGGCGGCGAGCGTTGGCGAGATGGCCCTTATCGAAGATCTCGAGCTCGGGGCGCACGCCATACTCGTTCATCGCCCGGGCGATGGCACGCATGATAGGAAAACTATTCTCGAAGATCTCGTCGCCGAAATTCACGCTGCCGCAGGTCAGCGTCGCCATCTCGGGGCGCAGCTGCAACACTGCAGCGCGCTCCTGCGGCGTCATCCCGATCGCACCGCCGGTTGAAAATTGAACGATTAAATCGCTGTTCGCGCGGATCGCTTCATAGGCGGCCCGAAAGCGAGCGACGTCGTGGGTATTCGTGCCGTCATCGTTCCGGCAATGCACGTGAATGAGCGACGCTCCCGCCTGTGCGACCTCGGCGGCGACCTCGCCGAGTTGTTTCGGTGTCACCGCGAGGTGCGGCGTCTGCTCTGGAGAGAGTTCGGCGCCGACGGGGGCGCAGGTGACGATCAGCGGCTGCATGCGCGCGCCTTTCGACGTATGCGGGCCGTGCTACTCCGCCATGGTTTTCAGAATCGATCGGGCCCGCAGAACGATCTCTTCGTCGACCCCAAGCAGACTCGCCAGTGCGAGGGCGTCGGAGCTCGCACGGCGATCCTCGGAGAGCTCTTCGATGCGATAGTCCATGCAATCGGCGAGCGCCGCGAGCAACCGATCGATATCCGCCCCTGGGCTCGGCGTGGGAATTCCGCGCAAACCGCGTACTGCAAAATGCCGCGCTCCCGCAGCGGCGGCGACCCCGGCGAGATGCGTCGCGGCGATAATATCGGCGTCCCGTTCGCGCGCGCTCTGCAGCGCTGCGACTAAAATCGCGAATCCTTCGCGCGGCGTGGTCGTTCGCGCGAATTCATCGACCAGCAAGAGACTTCGCGGTGCGAGCGCACGAAATGCATCGCGCAACCGGACCGCCTCTTCTGCAAACGACGAGAGCAGTGCGCCGCGCGTCTCGTCGTCGGGCCCGATTCCCAGCCAACGAATCATCGGTGGAAGCGCGAGTCGAGCGCTCTGCGCCGGCACGGGCAGTCCCAACGATGCACAGAGCGCGATGAAGCCGACGGTGCGCAAAGCGACCGATTTTCCGCCCATATTCGGGCCGGTGACGATCGCCGCACCGCTCCAGGCAATACTCGATGGAACGAACGCTCCCCCCGCGCTCTCCAAACGCTCTTGCAACGGAAGCCAACGCCCTTCGACGATCTGAATCTCGCCCGTTCTTTCGAGCGCCGCCGGACGACAATCAAAGCGCCGCGCCCATGCAGCAGCGGAGAGAATGAGATCGATCTCGCCGATCGCCGTCGTTGCACGCGTGAGCCCGTCGGCGATTGCCGAGATCGCGCGCGCGAGTTCTGCCCGCACGCGCTCCTCGGCGAGCGCAACGCTGCGCGCCGCCTCTTCCCGTCGTTCGAGTTGCGCGCGACTCTCTTCGTCGAGATCGATCTCGCAGAGCACGTAGGTCGGCGCTTCCCGCACGACGCGTACGCCTTCGGGGAGCGGCCCGGTAAGATCTTCGCGCAACACGATAAACTCTTCATCAAAACGTGTGCTCCGCCCAAGCGCCTCGGCGACTCCGCGCTCCAAGCGTCCGCGTGCGCTCTCGAAGCGTGCGCGCGCCTCGTCGAATCGCACGCGTGCGGATCGCAATGCATCGTCGAAAGAATCGTGCAGATAGAACGCATGACTGCCCACGCGACCGCGTTCGAAGAGCACGCGGAGCTCCTCGACGGATCTCCCGGCACAATCCGGCAAGTCGTCGCTTCCTTCTAACACACGTTGCAACTCCAACGCGCCGTCGGCGAAACGCAGAAACGCCAGCGCCTCCGCGTCGTCGAGCGAATCCCCGACGGCGATCTGCGCGAGCGCCGCCGAGATATCGGGCAGACGCGCGATCTTCGCCAGCGCACCGTCCATCAGTGCGAGATCGAGACGATCGGCGACGCGTGCGATACGCGCGGCATGCTCCGTTGCCTCGCGTTCTTCACCGGGGCGAAAACGACGCCGGTTCGCGTTCGCGCGCGCACCATAGGCACTACGTGGTTCGATCGCGGACAGGAGCCACTCCTCACCGATGGCGACCGCGCTCGCGCGGTCGATCCATTCCGTCGCGCTCACGCGGCGCTCGCGGCGAAGAGATCGACGGTCGGCAACGCGACCGCCGCGCGCACCGCCTGGAGGAGCGCCTTCGGTTCTACGCTTCCCCCGCGTCCGACCGAATTCACCGTGACCGCGACCGGATGGAGCGGGTGCTCGACGCGGATCTGCAGACGCTCGAGTACGCCTAAAAGTGCGCGCCCGCGCAGGGTGACGCGCGTGGCGTCGCGGACGACGACGACGCGTCGCTCTCCCGCGGCGACGAGCGCCGCGGCATGCGTCGGCGTAAATGCTCCCTCGATGCGCAGCGCGTCCTCCAGTCCGTCATATCGCGGCAAGCCGAGCAGCGCGACGAGCGCGCCGGCTTCGGCGGCGATCGACTCGATGCTGCTCGACGATGCGGCGCCGCAACAGACGATCACCGCGTCTTCTTCACGCAACGCTGCGATGCGATCGATTGCGCCGTCGATGGCAACGATCTCGGCACCGTGAGCGAAAAGCGCGGCGACGCAACCGCGCAGCCCCGACGCAGTCGGTGCCCCGACTAACTCTACTTCACTCTCGGCGCGCACGCGAACGATCGCGAGCGGACCGCTCGCACTCTGCACGTCGGTACAATCGAGCCACTGCAGCGCCGGCGAACGAGGGAGCGCGCCGAGCGCGCCGGCGACGAGCGTTCCCGATGCAAGGCGCAAACGCGGCTTGGCAACCGCATCGACGAAATCGTTCGCTTCACCGTCGCGGCCGATCGAGGTGAGCCCAACTTCCATGCCGCGCGCAAGGGCGGCGCGATAGATCGCCCGCATGACGACCGTCTTGCCGACGTTTTTGCCGGTGCCGATGACGGCGATGCTGCGCGCGCCGGTAGCGAGCGCGCGATCGAGCAGCAGATCGGAAACCTCCATGACCGAGGTTTTCGCTATGCTATGCCGAGCGCCTGGAGCACGGCGAAGCCTGCCCCGGCGATCACCAATGCGACGCCGGCGAGTAATTCCGCCGAGGCTTCGATGCGTTGCCCTAACAGGCGCCCGAACGTGATACCGATCGTCGTGGAGAGCACGGAAACGACGCCGATCGTCACGAGCGTCACCAAGATCGGTACACCAATATAGTGGATCGAGAAACCGACGCCAAGAGAATCGACGCTCACCGAGAGCGCGGCGAGCATCAAACCCCAACCGCGCGAGAGGTCGAGCGGCGCACGCTCGCTCTCGCGAACCGCCTGAACGATCATCGCGATCCCCAGAAGAATGAGGACGGCGAAGCCCAGATACCCGGCATGCAATCCGAGCGCGCGCCCGGCGAGCCCGCCAAGCTCAAGCCCGACGAGCGACATCCCCATTTCTGCGGCGGCGAAGCTCGCGCCGATGCGCACCCGAGCGCCGAGATCGAGGCCGCGCAACCCGACGCCGATCGCCACGGCAAAGACATCGAGCGCGAGAGCGATCGCTACAAAGAGAACCTTCAGAAACGCCAAAGCGGTAGGGGCTTCCTACCGCGATGCCGGGTTGCCCGAACCGCCGAAACTGGGGCGCGAGATCGCAAGCAGTTGATTGACCGCAGCTCGCAATTGCGAGATCGTAAACGGCTTGTTGAGAAAGAGATTCGCGCCGGCGTTCTTCGCACGGCCGTCCATCGCGTAGTTGGTATGGCCGCTGATCATGAGAATAGGCACCCCGCGCGTGCGTTCGTTCGAGCGCAACCGCTCGATTAAATCGAGCCCTGAGATGCCGGGTAACATGAAATCGCAAATGATGATATCGAACGGATCTTCGCGGCCGATCGCCACGAGGGCGCTCTCGGCATCGTTGCAGACGATCATTTGGAAGGGACCCTTGCGCAGGACGGTATCGACCAACGTGCAGATCGCAGGGTCGTCGTCAGCGATGAGCACTCGCCAGTTGCGCTGCGGCATATCTTCAGACATTAGCACTCCGGGGCGATCCCAGCCTCGCCGATTCGGTCAACGGTACGTAAAATTTCGGCACGACGAAGCTGCTCTTTCTAGCAGCGCTCGGCCTCGCCTGCGTCGAAGAGGGGCGCATGGCAGTCATCGACCGGCTTCTCGCGCCGGATTCAGCATTTCAGAAGAAGTTTTTCTTCCTCGCAAAGCGCTTCGTCGCCGGAGAGACGATTAAGACGGCCCTCGAGGCGGTCGCCGGGCTCAACGCCGAGGGAATGACGGCGACGCTGGACTTCCTCGGCGAGGATGTCCTCGACCCGGCAGCCGCCACCGCGACGCGCGACACGTACTTGGAGATGCTTGATGCGATCGGGCTCTCGGGGCTACAGACGAACGTCTCGGTGAAGCTCTCGGCGATGGGACTGCTCGTCGGCGAGGATTTCGCTTTGGAGAACCTCTCAACGGTCCTCCGCCGAGCCGCCGCAAACCCCGATCCCTTCGTTCGCGTCGATATGGAGGGTAGCGCGGTGACTGACGCGACGCTCCACGTCGTCGATCGTGCCTTCGCCAAACACGGAAATGTCGGCCCGGTGTTACAAGCCTATCTCAAACGTACTCCCGACGACGTCACCCATGCGATCGCGCTGCGCCAGCGCGTACGCATCTGCAAGGGGGCCTACAACGAGCCCGAAACGATCGCCATAAAATCGATGCCGGAGATTCGCACGCAGTATCTCGCCGACGCGAAGCGACTGCTCCTCGAGGGGACCTATCCGGCGCTGGCGACGCACGATGTCGGCCTCGTCGCCGAACTCGAACGCTTTATCGCCGAACATTCGATACCGCCGGAGCGCTACGAATTCCAGATGCTTTTCGGGTGCCGTCCCGGCCTGCAGCGCGATCTCGTCGCGCGCGGGCACCGGGTCCGCATTTACGTTCCGTTCGGGACGCATTGGGCGGGATATTTTTTCCGCCGCGTTATGGAGCGCCGGGAGAACGCGCTCTTCGCGCTCTCCTCGATCTTCAGCAAGTAGCCCCGTGCGCGCCGTTCTCACGCGCGTCTCCGAGGCAAGCGTACGCGTCGGGGACGAGATTGTCGGCGCGATCGGCGTAGGGTTTCTCGTCCTCTTGGGCGTAGCCGTCGATGACGACGAGAGCGACGCGCGAACGATCGCCGAGAAGATTCTCGGTTTGCGGATCTGGAACGACGAGCATGGGAAGATGAACCGCGATATCCGCCAAAGCGGTGGTGCCGTTCTGTTGATCTCGCAATTCACGCTACTTGGCGATGCGCGCCGCGGCAAACGTCCGTCGTTCATCGCCGCCGCACCGGGGGAGCGAGCGCTTGCGCTCTACGAACGCGTCGGCGCTCTGCTTGAAAGCCACTCCCTGCGCGTCGCCTACGGCCGGTTCGGAGCGACGATGGCCGTCGCATCGGTGAACGACGGCCCGGTAACGATACTGCTCGACTCTCGGCGTCTTTTCTAACGTTTGGGCGCGTCTATCGGGGCGCCGAGGCCTTCAAATCGACATCGGCGATGCGATCGATACGAATCACCTTATCCGCTTCGGTGAGATGGGCGAGTACGGCGGCACCGGCGATAACTTTTCCGAAGACCGTGAAATCACGGTCGAGATGGTATTGCGGTGAAAGCGTGATGTAATATTCGGTCGACGCCGAATCGCGCGCCGGTTTTCCATTAGGGTAATCGAGCCCCATCGAGAGAATATCGCTCCCTTGCAACATCGGGTTCTCTTCGGCTCCGATGGTATAGCCGAGTCCCGGGGCGTTTGCCGACGGGTCGCCGGTCTGCACGACGAAATCCGGCACGATGCGGAACCACGGTTGGTTATCGTAGTATCCGCGCGCCGCGACGTTCAGGAAATTTGCGACCGTCAACGGAGCCCACTCGGGGAAGAGTTCCAAGTAGATATTCCCCTGTGTCGTCACGATGCGAACGCGCGGGTGTAGCCCCGGCGCCGGGCCGATCATCTCCGCGGCCGTCGTGGGATCGAGCGAGAGCATCGGTGAGAGCGCCGAAGGGTTCGGCGCGGCGGGACGAGGCGGCTGCACCGGGCGGGCGAGGGCCGGCAGCCGGTCGAGCGGGCTCGGGTGAATCGGCGGGAGATGGACCCACGCCGGGATCTTCTTCCAATGCTGCGTCGCCGGGCGCCCCTCGAGGGTGAGGATCGCCTCGCCGGCCTGCTCGGCGACGCGCCACGACCGGTCGTGGAGCATCGGCTTGAGCGCCGGGAGCAGCGCCGGATCCTTGCTGCCGCCGATCGCCCGGACCGCCTCGATCCGGATGACGCTATCGCTATCGGCGAGCGCTTGCAGCAGCACTTTGCGCGGCACCTTCGCCGCATAGCCGCGGAAGATCGCCCACATCGCCGCTCGACGAACCCGCAGCGAGCGGTCGTTCTGGAATACCCTCAGGAGCACGGCGGCGGCCGCGGCGGCGTTCGGCCCGGTTGCGAGCCCAACGAGATCGATCGCGGCGATCGAGCGCACGATGGGGCTCGCATCGCGCAGAGCCGCACGCATCTCCGCCCGAGCGACGCGAGGCATGAACGCGGCGGGGACTTGCGCCGCCATGACCTCTCGGTCGAGCGCGTCGAGCGCGCCGACGCGGACCGCGCTATTTTCGTCGTGCATGCCGCGGAGCATCGCCGGGATACCGCGTCCGTCGGCGAGCAGGCCGAGCGCGAAAAGGGAGAGCGCGCGCACCGCCGGGCGCGAATCGGCAACGTGGTTGAGCAGCACCGGGGCGGCCGCCGGCTGCTTCGTCCGCCCCAGCGCAAGCGCCGCGCGTACCGCCACCAGCGTATCCCCGGTGTCGAGCAGATGGGCGAGCGTCCCATGCCCCAGCGAGCGTTTCTGCTCGAGGATCGCTATTTGCAGGGCCGGAGGCATCGTCGTCGCTGCCGCCCCCGGCAAGCCCGGCAGGGCGAGCGCCGTAGCGGCGGCGAGGGCGATCGTGCGGATTCCCGAGCTTCTCACGTTCCTTCTCCAATTTTTTCGGTGGTATTTAGGGCTCAAGCCCAACCAAATGCTCTTCCAAGGCGTTCTTAACAGATACAGAGCGCGGCGTCCTGCCGACCTCTGACCACATACCATGCTCCCGATGGGAGCGTAAGGGAGCAACGAGCAATGTCCGACGAGCGCGAACCTCAGCCCAAAGCCCCCGGCATGTCGGTCCGTGAGGCCGGCAAAAAAGGCGGCCAAACCGTCAAAGCCAAGTACGGCCCGGAATTCTACGAGGCGATCGGCCGAAAAGGCGGATTAGCGACGAAGAAATCGCACGGTCATGCGTTCTACGAAGAGATCGGGAAGAAGGGTGGCAAGAAAGGCGGCGAAGCGACCCGAGATCGTTATGGAGCGGATTTTTACGAACGCATCGGACAAAAAGGCG
>JAJYRI010000078.1 GCA_021794175.1 bacterium | reverse complement strand
GGACTCTGGAGCCCCGGCGTGAAGAGAAGGCGCCGCACCTTGGGGGCATAGCTCAGTTGGTAGAGCATCACGCTGGCAGCGTGAGGGTCAGGAGTTCGAGTCTCCTTGCCTCCACCAAGAAACGCCCGACATTCAGGGCGTTTTTCTTTTCTCAAGGTCAAAGTGTTGCCATTCCGTTGCCGTAGGTGGGGGTCATGGCACCTGCGCCGCCCGTAAGGCAGTGAACCAGCCTAGCAGCGGGGAATATCCCGCAAATAGTGGTAACCTGGAATTGTGAAACAGCCGCCCCCGCCCAATCCGTTCGTCGAGTTATTCCGCACGCTCGTCAACAATCGCGCGCCGGAACTCGTTCAATTTGTCGAAGAGCAGACCGAGAGAGAGCAAGCAATACGCCATCGTGGCGCGACATTAAGGCAAGAAGTTGAGCGAGCGGCAATTGCCTCCGGCGACCGACGTCGCACTGAATGATTACCTTTACCTAGACCGAGACCGCATCGCTGCGTATCATACGCAGCTACGTGGCTCGGGAACCCCTCTCCAGTCAAAGTTCACGCAGAGCTTTAAAGAATCGTCCGAGAAATCCGGCGAAGCGAGCGCGCACTTCATCAAGGGCGGTATTCGGGGGGAGGTAGAGTCGACCGATGGGACGGAGCGAACGTTCGATCAATCATGGCCGATGATAATGGCCACGATCGCTGAATTGTACGATCGTGGATGGGTTCGCAAGACCGCACTCGGTGTTCCGGTCGGAAGTTTGATCGAGCAAACGGGTTTGCTTCAAGTCGTCGACTTACGTGTGATGCGTGAGCTGTGGTCGCCCATAACTAAGTTGCTTGCACGAGGACAGCAGAGCAAAGCAAAGATTCCGACCAGGTCAGTGCTTTCCAACATGGCGGAGTTCGCCAAGTACATACCGCATCCAATGGTGGCCCAGATGATTACCAATCCTGAGGATAAGCCTTTTGAGTTTGGGGAGTCGTCGTTGGTCGGATGGGGACTTCTTGACACCAAAAACATTCTCGGAAATGCTGATGCTTTTGCGTTGATGAACGGTGGCCTGTTTGGCGGGCTCTACTCGATGATCGCGGTGCTCGACATCGGAGCCAATTCGGAGGCAGCACCATTCGTCGACCCCTTCGAAAATTGGGAAGTCAACAACTCATTTGAAATGATGCTTGGAATGCAACAGTACATTCGCAGCATTTTCGGTCGCCCCAATTACGCTAACGGAGTAACGCCGCTGGCTATCTATCGGGCGCTGCCCCATGACGTAGGCGATGGTGAACCCTAGACTATCGCTGCGCGTCTTTTAGCCGCCGGCAGCGATCCGTTCCATCCGTGCGCCGAGGCGGTCCGTCGCATCGTGCTTCACGTCATCGAAGGCGTGGGAGTAGATGCTCAGGGTGATCGTCGCGGATTCGTGGCCGAGGACGCCCGCGACGGTTACGGCGTCGCTGCCGTTGGCGATGAGATGCGACGCCGCGGTATGCCGCGTGTCGTGGAGCCGCTGCGTCGAGATGCCCGCAACGCGCGCGATCCGCCCGAACGCCTTCGTTGCCGCCATCGGCGTTACACGCTCGCCAAGCTCGTTCGTGAACACGGCACCCGAATCGACGTAAAGACCAACCGGAGCGCGCAGCCGTTCCTCTGCCTGCATCACCCGCTGCCGATGTAAGGCGTCGAGCGCCCAGGCCGACAGGCCGATTACGCGCTCGCGATGAGTCTTCGTGTCTTTCAGTTCGATTCGGCCCTTCGTCTGCGACAGCGATCGCCGGATGCGAACCTTGCGCGCATCTACCTGCACGTCTTCCCATGAAAGGCCGCACAATTCACCGCGCCGTGCGCCGGTAGCCAGTGCCAAGATGATGAAGGAGCGCCAGCGCGTCGGTTCCGCCGCCGCAAGCAGGCTACGAACCTCATCGTCGTTCAATGCAGTTCCGGCGTATCCCGAAGTCGTCGGTCTCGACGGTTTCGCCGCCTTCACGTCGCAGACGTTGCGCCCGATATATTCGAGCCCGATGGCAAGCGAAAGCGCCGCGTGGAGCAGCCCGTAGACGTTATGAACAGTCTTCGGGGACAGGGGCTTCTTCCGCCGTCCTATCGTCGCCGCAAGCTCGTTTCTCCAGGCTGCGATGGTCGCAGGTTGGAGCTTCGAGAGCACGATGGACCCTAGCTTCGGCTCGATGTAGCGCTTCGATTTTAGCGTGTACGTCTCGATCGTCGCCGCCGTGTGGTGCTCGGGGTCGGATTTGCAGTAATCGAGGTATTCCGCCATCATCTGCCCGATGGTCAGAGATTTGGTAGCGACGTTGTGGCCCTTATCGCGCGCGGTTAACGCCTCGCGCTCTGCTTGCTCCGCCTCGTCGCGCGTCCCGTAAGTGCCGATGGTCTTCCGGGCGCGCTTCCCGCCTTCGCCTTGAATGTCGACAACGACGGTGTAGCGATGCTTCCCATTCTTGCGTGCTCGGACGCTCTTTCGCTTGTAGATGCTCACTTCGCTTCCTCTGCATGGGACAAGATTCGGGAGACGGTCATCGTGCCGCAGCCAACCTCCTTTGCGATCTTGCGAAGCGATAGACCGCGAGCCTTTGCATCAAGAATAGCGTCGCGGATCGCCGCGTGGTTCTCTGCGCCACGGGCTTTCGCTACGGCGCCTGCGTTCCGCGCGCCCCGCTTGCGCGCTTCATCAGTGAGGTTGCCCGGATTGCCGAGCTTCACGCCGCGCGCCTTCGCCGCTGCCAGCGCTGCCTTCGTGCGGACGCTGATCTTTTGTGCCTCTTCCTCGGCCATACTCGCCTTGATATGGAGTACGAAGGTGTCGTCATTCGCTGCATCCACGCAGATGAATGGCGTCCCCTGCTTGATGAGGCCCGAGATGAAGTGAACGTCGCGAGCAAGGCGGTCGAGCTTGGCAATCAAGACCACGCCGCGCTCTCTGCGGGCCTTAGCAAAGGCTCGGGCAAGCTCAGGGCGATCCGCGCGCCTGCCGCTCTCGACCTCGGTGAAGGCTTGGCCGAGCGCGAGGCCGTGCTGGGTGCAGAAAGCCTCGACGGCCGCCTGCTGCGCCTCAAGGCCGAGCCCGGAGCGCCCCTGTTTCTGTGTGCTCACCCGGTAGTACGGAATGGCGACTGAGTTCTCGTAAGCGATCATATGCATACTGTACCATAGCCTTAGATGTTCGTTCAAGGTATTGGGACATTAAAGAGGCGGTGACCTAGGCGGAGGTTGGCCGGAGCCGCCGCGCCGCTTCGAGGTCGGCGAGCGCGCGGCTAACCTGCCGATCCAGTCGGCGCTCGGCATCTTCGAGGATGCGCCCGACCTCTGCGCCGCATATCCAGTGAGCCGCCGTTTCCTCAGTGACAAGCAGAAGCGTTTGTGGAATCGCCGCTGCATAAACTCTAGCGGCGCGCTCGCGCGCATTTTCGAGCTCGCGCCTATAGTGTGCAACCTGCTCCATAATCCAACACAAAAACTCGTAAGACGTTTCGGCCGGGTATAGTGGCTTGAATACGTCGCGGATCCCTGCGGCGATCTCCGCGACGCGCTTACGTGATGCTTTGCCGTGCTCTGGGAATAGGTCCCAAAAGTGATCGGGCAAGTCGTTTCGCTCGCTCGTCGCCGCTCTCAGATAGACGTCGGCAAGCCCCTTCGCCGCTGCGTCGAGGTCTTCGGAGGTCATACGTTCGCAGGAAGCGAGACGGAACATGGCGTCACTCTGGCGTTCGTGATCCGCTACGGCTTGCGCGGCGTCTTCGAGCGCCTTTCGCCTAAACTCCGCCTCCTCCGCAAATCGGTTGAGGTGCGCCTGTTCGTAGCGTCGCGCGCGACGTGATCGCCAAAGGGCGCTAACTATTCGCTCGGCAAAGGCCATTTCGAGTGCGTTCTGCACGTCGAGCGCCGCGACGATCGCTCGGGCGAACCGCAAGTAGTCATCGCGGTCCTCGCCTTTGATAAGCACAGCGTCCGCGTAGATGCCATGCCGCAGGCTATTGAGTGCCGCGCGGCGCTTTCCGGCGGGCGTTTTCGGCCCGCTCGTCTTTCTCTCGGGAAACGAACCGGCCGGTGCCCCATAGCCATCGGCACGAATCGACGTCGCTACCGCGAGCAGTTTATCGTTTTCGGTCATGCTGCATCCTCAGCGCAGGCTTCGCAAACGAAGGTTCCGTCGCCCATGTCGTAGGCGAGCCGAATCGTTTTACACTTCCGGCAAAGCTTCCCATGATTGGAGAGCGCGCCGCGCGCCGAGGTACCCGTAGAATAGATGCTCATCGGCTCCCCATAGGCGCTCGAGCACGGCGTTTGAGCACCTATGGAATCTATGTGGGTATCAATGGGCGGTTGCTCTTCGTCGCCATAGGTTCTCACCGAATGAGCATCATCGGGGAGCGACCAGAACCATCGTCCCTCTTTGCCGAATCCGGTGCGTTGAACGGTCACATTCAAGGCGTCCTTCGCTCGGCGTAACGTCGCCTCCGAGATTCTTGCGCCCTTGGCGAGCCGTATGACCTCATCGGCTGCGCGTCCACCGTCGGCGAGACAATCTTCGAGGAACTGCGAGGCCGCCTCGACCGCCGATGCGGGCCTCGATCTCGGCGCTGCCAGAAGGCGCTCAGCCGTGAGATCCGGCGCAGCCTGGCCCCACCAGAAATGCCCTTCCGCGTCCAACCGGTATTCGATCGGATCGACCGGCGCCGCGAGATTTTGCTTGATCGGCACGATCGCGCGGCGCCCGTTCTCGGGATCAACACCGGCAAGGAGTACGCTACGTGCTAGGCCCGTAAACCCGATGCTACCTCCGACCCGATAGAGAGTGCGCTCCGCGCTGGACTTGCGCAGGTGCATGATGACGAGCACGGCCGCGCGTGTTCGCGATGCGAGCTCGACAACGACTTGCAGCGACGCGCGCACCTCCGCGTCTCGATGCGAATCGATACCGCCGAGCAGGCTAGCGATCGGGTCGATAATGACGAGCCTCACGTTCCCGAGCCTTTCAATAAACTCGGCAATGCGGTAAACATCGGAGAGAGCAAACGGTTCAACGCGGCCTTCGGCGTCTCGCATCCCCGCAATCGCGTGGAAGCGATGGAGTTCAAGGCCGCATAGCTCAGCGCGCGGGCGCACAGTGTCTTCGAGACCGTCTTCTGCGTTGTAGGCCACGACGTTCGCGGGTTCGACTGAGTCACTATCCGGCAGCGCTATTCCTGTCGTTACGGCGGCCGCGATTGCCAACGAGGCGAAGCTCTTCCCGCTGCCAGGGTCGCCGACGAGCAGCGAGACCTTGCCCAGCGGGATGCGTCCGCGCCATAACCACTCGACGCGCTCCGGCTGCACGGTATCGAGACGCACCGTCGAAAGCGAACTCGCGGGCCTTTCTCCCCCGCAGTCCGCTGGAAGCTGGGCAGGCTTCCCGTTTTCGATTGCTGCCTCAAGTACGCGATCGAACTCTGCCGCGTTATCTACGCACTCGACGTGCAGGTCAGACAGGTCTTTAACGGGCAGGTCGGCGACAACAACCTTTCCGGTATAACCCAACTCGTACAATCGTTTCGGCACGTTGACAGCGAACTTTTGTCCCGCTGTGTCCGGTTCGCGAATCACGACGACGCGAACGAACTGCAATACGTCTTCGATTTCGACTTTATTATAAAGTGATGAACCCGGGATCCCAAGGGCCGGCTTCTTGTGAAACCACGCGGTAAGAGAATCGCTTTCGCCCTCAACGATGAGCACGGTCGTGCTATGCTGCGCCATTCGCCCGACACGATCGTATCCATAGACGCGCATCGGCCGGTTATCGCTCTTGCTCCAGAGTGTCTTATGCGAACCAGCACGCGCTCGAATACGAACTCGCGCGTCTCCGTTCGTGAATTGGATCCCCGCTTCGGTTTCCTCGACGCCGTTCTCTTCGAGGAACGCGATCGGCAGGCGCTTGCGATCGGCAAACCGTTCCAGTTCAGTCATGACCGTGGTTCTCCTCAAGCCAGCGCGCTGCCGACGCGCGGTCACGCGATATACCGAGCACGATCATTAAGTCGAGAATCCCGCCTTTGTCGCCACAACCGAAGCAAACATACCCGCGTTCGAGAACGTGAAAGCTCGGCGACCTCTCGTCGTGCTTTGGGCAGAGCATGAACCCGCTGCGATCCGGCGGCGGGAATCCGGCGAGAAAAAGAACGTCGCGCGCAGTAGCGCGACCAACCACCGAAGAAGTTGGGTTTCGGCGCGTCGAGGGCGAATCTCGGCGCGCCATTAATCTTGTCCCTCGCCGTGCGTGTGTTTGTCATAGCCTGCGCGCATTATCGCTTCGCCTCCTGCTCCTCGATGTACTCCGCGATCGCTGCAAGCGAAACGAGACGACGGCGACCGACGCGAAATGAGCGGAGATCTCCGACGCGACAGAGAGTCTTCGCGGTCGAGTGCGAGACGCCAAGTCGCTTTGCGGATTCGGCGACGCTTACTGCGCCGACATTAGCATTCGTAGACATTGGGTTCCCCTTGGCGCTTAGCGCCTCTCAGTGTGCTACACTGATTCTCAGGCAGGGGGCTCAATCACGTCAAACCCATCTCCTGGCGAGATCTGCGGCGTCCTGATTGAGGTCGATCACTTGAAAGTCACGCTGACATCGGAGCAGATAAAAACGTTTCGCGCATTTCTTTCAGCAAGTCTCGTGCGCTACGGAATGGATGCTGCAGACATAGCGGATCACGTTTGCAGAATCGAGCCGAGCGGCAAAGAGCGCGAGGCTCTCAAGCATTTTAAGATGGGCTCTATGCGATGCCCATGCAAGGAACTTAAGCTTGGCGGCGTGCAACGAGCGCGTCGGAAAAAAATGCGCGAAGCCGTTCAAAACGCACTCAACGAAAAGCGCCCCTTGTCGCACGCGAGAGCATACGCGCTCTATTTGCTTCTAATTAACTCAACGAAAGCCGTCGCATGGCGGCGGGCGCATCCAAAAGAGCGCGACCAAGCGTTAGAGCTTATGCACTCGCCACAGCATTGGCCCTTTAGCATCCCACCTGACCTTGCCGATCGGACGCCACCGCAGCAATATCCCGCGGTTGCGCTCACGCCTCATGGCGTCGTCGCGTTAGCGGATGCGCTCACGGAGGCGCTACGAGAACAAAAGCTAATCCGACGCGCGAAAGATGATACCCGCGCCTGCATTATCGCGACGCTGCGCGAGATGCACGACGAGTGCAACGACGCGCTCGTAGCACGCTTGAGGCTTGCCAGCGGCTTTCGCCCCATCCATGTTACAGAAGAGGAGGTGCCAATTGAATCTGAGATCGTGCGGCGCCAAGGTTTTACATCGTTCACTCGAAGAACGACTGTCGTTAGGGATTGGAAGGTACCCCCGCCCGACGGTGCGAGGGAGCCCGACCGTTGGGAGTATCTACAAGCTATGCTATGGGATCAATGGTGCTTGTTTGAGAGTCTCGCGAGCGACACCACGCATACCTGACTGTCGGCGGGCGGCTTTCTCCCTCCGATCGCGGCCCCTGTTGCGTGCGTAATTGCTTGCGACAACGTAGCGCATTCATTGGTCGTAGCCTGGCGGCATGATGCCGGGGACTGTACGCAAGGCGGGAATCGGCGCGCCCCATCCGCAAGCCCAGGAAGTTTCGGAGCGATACACTGCGTTAACAAGTTCAAACTTACCTCTGAGTTGACCGCAGGCCCGGGAAAGAATGAATCGCGGTAGGTGTTCGGCTGCGCTTCCCCGTGTATCCGAGGCGCAAACCTTCGCCGCATTAGCCTCCATCGACCAGTTGATGATTTCGTCGCCAAGGGTCGGAGTGCGCCTATTCGGCGCGATCATGACGGCGAGGAGATTCGCCATGGCGCTGCATCCAGGCGTTTGAGATGCGGGACTGTCGTTGAACGCTCGAACGTCAGCCGAAAGTGCTGCCGTTATTGGAATTGGCGTTGCGGAATATCGGCGAGCGAGCAGTGCCTTCTGGCGCGCTATCTTCGCGTCGAGACGTGCTTGTTTCGCCTTCTGCGCTGCCGACTGTTGGTCGACTCCGACGATCACCATCTTTCCATTGGGGCACGTTACATAATCCTTAACACCGAGCTTCGCGTCGGTCGCGCGGGTATGCGCCATGGTGGCGATGTTTTGGGGATCAGGGGTGACATCGTTGCACGGAACGTCCGCGACATAAGCGAGCAACGCCCGATAAGCCGAGGGGTCGGTCTTCGACAGGGCGGAAAGATTCGGAAGCCCCCAGGTCTTTTTTGCAACCACAGGCGTGGTGCACGAAGAGCCGGCCTTGCAAAGCGCGCCCGGCGATGCAGAGATCGCGCTGATGCTCTCGTTGTGAGCCTGGGTACTCGCAGTGCAGCCGTCTTCCGGTGCGCCGTGCCGACATTCCTTCGAGACAAGATCAAAGGAGCCGCCGTTGTTCCCACAGCCTTGGTACGAACCTTTGAGCTGCCCGTCTCCTATGTATGATGTAACGTTGTAATCGCATCCCACCTCAAGCGACGAGTGAAGGACGAATGTCGCATGCCCGTCGGAAGCTTGCACGAAGTTGACGATCGTTCCGCGGTTGCTCATATTGCAGCAAAACGAGGCGAAAAACGTGCCTCCATCCGATGAGAAGCGGATCGTAATCGATCCACGACCGCCGCGTCCGTCGTCGATTTCTCCCGACCAAGAGTGATTGCTGATCGAAACAGCGCCCGGCGTCGGTGTCGCCGGTGTTGGCGTCGCATAAGTCGTCCCGGAGGGCTGCGCGCCCGCTCGACCGACAAGGGACAGAGTGAAGATCGCCACCGCAATGGGGAGCGCCGCGACTGTTCTCAGCGGTAGGGGCGACTTATCAAGCCAGCCAATCATCGGATTTCCGCGTATGATGAGCATTGCTTGTAAACATTACGGCCAAATTGATCGGGCGACGTGTTCACTGGCGCACTCTCCGCGAGGCTTAGACCGTTTATTTCCTCTAGGCTAGCGCCGCTGTCGTTCTCAATCTTGTTCGTTAATGCAGCAAAGCGCGACTGGCTCCTTCTCTCAAGGTCCAGAAATGTTGCGGCATTGACGGCCATCATCTCGCACGATGTCAACTGATCGCCGACCGAGAAGCATCGAATGGCGTAACTCAAATTGCCCACCTTTCCAATGAATCCGTCCCCATGCATCTTCATCATCCGGCAAGCTTGGACTCGGCTAAGGTCAGATTGTTCCATCTTAGCTAGCGTAGCCGCCGTACTCACGCTGTCTGCTAAAGCGACATGGTTCAAAATACTAAGGAACAGGATCAGTCCCACCGCTATCAGCACCACGATGGCACGCACGATACCAGTCTGCATTCTCCACCCTCCTCCCGGAAACGAACTGGCTGTCCGTTATCGCTATTAGTATTAGTCGAGCGCGTTAGGAAGGGCCTTTGCGCTGACGCAATCCGTTGCCATTGCGTTGCCATCCAGCACCAATCGCCACGCCCTCGGGCGCCCTTCGACAGCGGCTCCACGAGGAGAGCGTTGCGTCGGCGCCCCCTGATGCCCCCCTGAAACCGCGTCGTGACGTTTTCGAGTCTCCTTGCCTCCACCAAGAAACGCCCATTTTCACGGGCGTTTTTCTTTTCAGCAGGCGATACAACGAAACGTCTTCGTCGCACGTGCGTACCCGTGCAATCGCCGGTCGCGCGTGATGAGGCTCGCACCGTACGCAATCGCGGTCGCCGCCAGGATGCGGTCGGCGGGATCGGCGTGCTCGGTCGATACCGCAAGACGCAAGCGGCCTTTGCCTACCAACATTCCGATCTCCCAAGCCGAGATCGGTGAGAGCAAGAGGCGTCCGTCGCGCGCGGCAGCATCGATGCGCTGTTGAACCGCAGGTCGCAGCATTCCGGCGGTCGCCCACACCGCAGCGTGCGTATCAAGCAAAATTGGCGTCATCGTTCTCCCACGA
>JAJYRI010000010.1 GCA_021794175.1 bacterium | reverse complement strand
TAGGTTCCGTTATTCGGCGTACGAGCGATCCCAGAGCCAGCGACGCCCTTTCTGCGGTTCGCCGCGAACGCGGGAGTATACATAGGCGACGATTGCGAGCGCAATAAACAGGATCGTGGCGATGAAATCCCCGGTTCGCAGAATGCCGGGTACCCGGAACGCGGAGAGTCTCGCAAGGGCGAGATCGCCGAGTGCGAGGGCAAAGAGGATCCATGACGCTCGCAAGAACGGCGCGCTCCTTTCGGTACGCATTGCCAGCGCGATCCACGCGATCGATATGAGCGCCTGAATAAAGATCACGGGTTTGCACCAGCGTTACTATCGCGAGAATTACTAGCGCGAGCCCACGGATAGGCGCCGAAGCGCTGCGGTTCACGACGCAGCATCGAGATCGCCCAGAGGAGAATCGCCGGAGCAACCTCGGCGAACTTCCACATCCATCCACTCGGTAAAGCACGCTCGACGACGAGTATGCCGTGAGCGATGACGACAAGGAAGAGCCAGAGCATCGCGAGGCGGAGTATCCTCTGAGAAGAGGTCGTCCGCATCGCGAGACTCACGAAGATGAAGGAGAGCGCGATTTCGACCGGATTGACGGCGTCGAGCACTCGATGCCTACGCCTTGAAGCTCGGGAGCGCCGCCTTGATCTGTGCGAGGGCGTAATCGATATCTTCCAGCGACGCCGCGTAGCTGAAGCGGAGATAGCCTTCGCCGGCTTTTCCGAATGCAGCACCGCCGGTCAACGCGACGCCCGCGTTCTCGAGTAAGTACGCGGCGAGTTTCCGGTCGTCGTGCGTGATCTGCTGCACGTTGGCAAACGCGTAGAAGGCGCCTTCGGGCATCTTGCACGAGAAACCGGGAATTTCGTTGAGCCCCGCGACGATCTTATCGCGCCGTCTGCGGAACATCTCGTTCATCTCGCGCACGGGCTCTTCGGGGCCGGTGAGCGCCGCGATTCCCGCCATCTGCACGAACGTCGTCACGCAGCTGAAGGTATTGTTATTAAAGAGCGTCGTCGCATTGATGATCTTCTCGGGGCCGACGGCGTATCCGAGCCGCCAACCCGTCATCGCGTAGGCTTTCGAGAAGCCGTCGAGGATGACGGTGCGCTCGCGCATTCCCGGAAGCGTCGCGATCGAGAGATAGGGCGTGTCGAGGTAGAAGTTGCGCGAATAGATCTCGTCGGCGATGACGAGAATGTCGTGGCGAATCGCAATCTCGGCGATGCGCTCCAGGTCGCCGCGCGTCAACACGCCGCCGGTCGGGTTATGCGGCGAATTGATCAGCAGCACTTTCGTGTTATCGCTCGCGCGCCGTTCGAGTTCGTCGAGGTCCATCCGCCAGTTGCGTGATTCCTGAAGCGGAATCGCAACGACCTTCGCTTCGAGGTAACTCGCGGCCGAGGCATACGCCGGGTACGCCGGGTCGAAATACATGAACTCGTCACCGGGATCGAGCAGCGCCGAAAGCAGATTCCAAACGATCGGTTTGAGCCCCGGGCCGATGGTGACGTTCGCCGGCGTATAGGCCGGCGTGAGGCCGCGGAAGCGCGAAACGAAATCGGCGATACAATCGCGCAATTCCATGACGCCCGCCGAGGGCGAATAATGCGTGTAGCCGGCGTTCATCGCTTCGGCGGCCGCGCGTTTGATATGTTCGGGCGTGTCGAAGTCGGGTTCGCCGATCTCCATGTGGACGACGCGTTTTCCGGTCGCTTCGATTTCGCGCGCTCGCGCGAGGACCTGGAATGCATTTTCGGCGCCGAGGCGGCCGAGCGCTTTGGCGGTACGCTGTTCTTTTGAGGCAATCATCGTAAACGGAGATCCTTTCTGCACGGCGAAGCTACGCGGCGTCATGCGCACCCTCGCGGAAATCTTCGCTCCGGGATCGCCGACGTTACCCGAGGGGCTTCGAACGCTCGACGTTTCGCCCGAACGCGAGTTGGAACCTGGGATGACGGTGCGCGCGGCCTTCACTTTTACCAACCACGGCGGCGCTCCGGCGACCGGGGTGCGCGTGCGTCTGAACCTCCCCGAGGGGCTGCTCTATCTCGTCGGCTCGGGGACGCTCGACGGCGTGCTTCTCGACGACGAACAGGGGAGTTCGCCTCTGCTCGCCCATGCCGGCGCCCCGATCGGCGATATCGCTCCGGGGCAGCGCCGCAGGATCGAGCTCTGCTACAGCGTTGCGGGGGCGATCGAAAACGGCAGCACGGTGGAGATCCAGGCAGCGGTCGCTAGCCTCGAACTCGAGCCGGTCGGATCGAACGTCGTGCGGCTGATCGCGCGCAGCAAACCGAACCTCCACAACGCGGGCACGCTCGCGAGCGTCGAAGCACGCGTCGCCGCCATCCCCGGCGGGGAGGCGCTCGTGACGGTGCGCGTCCACAACGCCGGTGCCTCGAGCGCACACGACGTCGTCGTGCTCGCGCCTATTCCCGAGAACGCGCAGTATGTACCGGGCTCGGTTCGCATCGACGGACGCGAGCTCGAAGGCGAGCGCGGCCGCAGCTTCGATCGTTTTTACGCACCGATCGTCGCTCGATCGCTCGCCGCCGGTGCGACGGCGATCCTCCAGTATCGCGTTCGCATCGAGTCTCCGCTTCCCGACGGTACGACGATACGTTTTCGAACGCGTGTCGCATCGCAGGAGATCTCGGTCTTCGATCTTCCCGAGAGCGTCCTCGTGCTCGCGTCGGCACCCGATTTCTCCGGCGAGCGCAACGCATTGCGGGTCGAACCCACGTCGGGGGAGATTCGCCCCGGTCAACGGCTGCACGTCATCCTCTCCCTGCGCAACGATGGGAGCGCGCGCGCCGAACGCGTCGAGGTCGCGCTCACTGCCGATTCCGGGCTGACGATCGTTCGCGGGAGCATGCATATCGACGGAATGCCGGTGCGCGAACGCAAACGCGAGCAGCTACGCATGGAGATCGGCGCACTCGATGCCGGCGAGTCGACCGAAGTCGCGGTCGATTTCGTTCTCGCCTCACCGCAACTCAATGGGCGAGAACTCAGCCTCGGAGCGCGCGTCTCGTGGTCGCCCTCGGCGGCGATCGGCGAACGTTACTTCGAACGGCGCTTTACGATCGCGGCGCAACCGCACTTCGTTCCCCGTCGCAATCGCCTCAAGCGCATCGGTCTCGGCTCCGTGCATCCCGGCGATCGCATCGAAGCGGAGCTCTCGGTCGTCAACGGCGGCGCAGCGGCCGCTCACGACGTTGCGTTGACCTTCGCCCATGAGAGCGAGTTGGAAGATCTCGAGATCTTCGAGCAGGGAACGCAACGCGTTTCGCTCGACGGGCGCATCGAACTCGGCACGCTCGAAGCATTTGCCGAGCGACTTTTTCGCCTGCAAGGACGCGTCCGCAGCCCGCTGCCCGATCGCACGAATCTCTTGCTGCGCGCCGCGCTGACAACGCAAGAACTCGGCGAGCAATCACTCGGCGAGCTTCGGTGGGCGACCGATTCGCACGCGCTCTTTACGCCGGAGAGCTCGCACCTCGCTCGACGTGAGAGCGAACCGCTCCGTCCGAATCGCGTCACCGAGGTTGCGCTCTCGCTAAAAAATGTCGGCACCGATATGGCGAGAAACGTTCGCGTTCGGCTCTTTCTCGCGCCGGAGGCGCGCATCGAGAGCGTCGATGGGGCAACGCGGTCGAACTCGGCGCTCGATCTCGGTGATATCGCCGCCGGCGCGAGTGCCGAAGTGCTCGTCGGCATCCGTTTATTGCGCAACCTCGCGCGCGAATTTCCGCTTGCGCTCGAAGCGGTTGTGACGGCCGACGAAACGCTCCCGGTTCAACTCGAGCGGTTCGTCATCGAAACCACTGCGGAGCCCGATTTCGCCGGCGCCGTTTTAAAAAGCGCGCCGGCGGAGAGCATCGGTGCCGGCGAGAGCATCGATTGGGTGCTCCGGTTACGCAACGTCGGCGATGGGACCGCGCGGCGCGTCGAAGTAGCGATCGAGCAACCGTCGACGCTGATCTACGTCCCGAACTCCACCACCGTCAACGGCGTATCGGTGCGCGATGTCGGCGCGAAGCCGCCGTTCGCTGCCGAACGCGGTATCGTCTTCACTTCCGTCGACCCCGGGGTGGAAGCGGCGATCGCTTGGCGCGATATCGCACATAACCAGTTACAGCTCGGAGATCGCATCCTGCGCCGCGCGCGCATCTCCTACGACGGCGAGCGTAGCAATGAAGCGCTCTCCGACGAACTGCACGTTCGCTCGACCCCGCTGCTCGCCGGTTCGATTGCCGGGCTGCCTTTCGGGCTCGACGGCGTCGTCGGGAACCCGACGGAGGTGCAGCGAGAGCCGGAACGGGCGCGCTCGGTAGAGTCGCCGCCCCAGCCGCCGATCTCGGCCGTTGCGAACGGAGCAACGAACGGCGTTTCTTCGGATGCCGGTGCGCAGATCGGCACGTTGCTGCTGCTGAGCCCCGAACGTCTGCTGCAAATCGAAAGGCAACTCGGCGAGATTCGTCCGGGCCGCATTATCGGGCACCTGTTCGCGTTGCGTGCGTTGCTTCCCGATGCAATCGGCTCCGCGCCGCTTCCCGCACTCGATCGTTTGCGCGGCATGCTGCACGATTCGTTCGATCGGCTCTTTATCAAACTGCGCATCGCGCATTACACGATGGTCGAACGCGAACTCGAAACGCCGGCGTTGCGGCAAGCGATCGAAGCGGCACTCGCCGATACCGCGCAAGCCGTCGGCGATCCGCCGCTGCCGGCCGGAAATGTTGCCGCGTTGCGCGGGCATGCGAACGGCGATGAGTTGCGCGCGCTCCTCGAGCGACTGCCGCAGGCACTTCCGGCAAGCGCGCTGCCGTGGTTTGCGCTCGCACATCTGCTTCCCGACGAGCGCGTGCCGGAGGCGCGCTATCGGAGCGCCCTCTGCGCGACCTTGGGCGCGCTGCTCCCGCTCGAGCCCGCCGAGTTTCTCGACCGCTTGACGCGCAGTTCGGACGAGCAACTCGATGCCGCGCTTGCGGGCTTGCGCGAGAGTCTTGCGAGCCTGCAACCGCGATGAACGTAACGCTCGCGATCGTTGCGCTCTTCGTCATTGGCGTACTCATCATCGTTCTCGCGCGCTTTCTGCCGAAGTCCGAATCGAGCGTGCCTGCCGCACACGCGCCGCCGCCCACTCCGGAGCAAACGCCGACGGTGGAGAACGCCGTCGAGTCTTCGTGGGGAGCGCGCGAAGCGGCGGAGTTCTCGCAGCTTCCCGAGGCGGCACGTTGCGATCTGCTCTTCTCGATCGAAGATCGCAGCGACGATCGGAGTGCGGCGTTACTCGCCTACGCGCTGACCGATCCAAGCGAGGTCGTTGCAACCGCAGCGGCCCATGCGCTAATCGCGCGGGGCGAACGCAAGGCGGTCGAGGAGTATCTCGCGAGCTGCGAAGACGAACGGAGGCGCGCGATGGCCCGCACCTTGACCGCGCTCTTCCCCGATCTTGCGGTTCCGGAACCGTCGGCACCGGAGTCGAACGCGACCCCCGTGCCCGAACGGAGCGGGAACGCTGTCGTGCGGCCGGACGGAGCGAAGGCGACGCTCGTCCTCGATCTCGCGCATCTCCGTCTTCACGAAGAATTGCGCACGATCGAGCGAGCGGATAGCGGCGGCATGCTGCGCCATCTTATCGCACTGCGCCGCTTGTTACCGGAGCGAGCGGTTGGGGCGACGCCGGCGCTCGATGCGGCATTGCGCGATGCGCGCGAAGCGATGAACGCGCCGATCGCGCGCTTAGTAATGACCCTCAATCGCCCGCGTCCGGTTCTTTCCGGTAAGGATATCGAGGATGGCGCGGGGCGGCTTGCGTTACGTGCGTTGCTCGATGCATTGCTGACCGGGCCCGGTGAAGCGGAGATGCCGGTCGCGACCGGAGAGATGCGGCTCCTTGCGGGCACCGTCGATCTCGACGCGCTCGCTCGCGCGCGCGCTCGCCTCGAAAACGAACCGATCGGCGCCGCGCTTCCGTGGATCGTTAATGTCGAGCTGCTCCCGACGACGTTGCTCGTCCACGGCGAGGAGCGCGACATTCTCTCGCAGTATCGCGCGCGCGCTGCCGAGAGCCTGGCGGTACTCTGCGAACTTCCCGTCGCCGAATTTCATCGCGTTATTGCCACGCATACCGACCGCGTACTCGATGCGTTGCTCGACGATGCACTCGCGGAGCTTGCAAAGCTCGATGTGGAAGCCTAGCGCGCAGTACCGTACGCCCCACGACATGCTCGCCCAGTTTTTTTCGGCGGGCGCGTCATTGCTTATCGGTCGAAACGATATGGCGTTGTTCGCTCTTCGCGCCAAGCCCCACCGAAAAGTAGGGCATTATATACTTGACTCACATGGGAGCGCGCGTACGTGGCGAAGCGCCAAATTGCCGCATGCTATGCTGGATGGCAGTCAACGAGGTGAGGCGCGACAAACGTGACGATATCTACGGAGCTGGGGCCGGTGTTCCCAGCCAAAACAGACGGACTTCTGTTCCTCGACGAAACCGGTACGGGCAACTACTATGACGCGGCCCAAAGGGCGATTTTGGACGCCGCATTAGCGGCTGGAAGGAAGCCGCCGTTCCCATTTCTTTTTGGCTTGGCAGGGGCACTTTTTAGGCGGTCGGATTACGTACGGTTCCATAGGGAGTTTAGATCACTTAAGCAGCGCCATTTTGCCTCTGACCTACCACTACATGAGTATGATTTGCGACGGCTGAGAACTTCAGATTTTAAGCCACTTGCAAACCCGGCAAACTGGACCGCTTTTCGCGACGATTTACAGGGTCTCGTTAGCGCGACGCCTTTCAAAATATTTATCGCTACCTTCCATAAACCGGCGATGCAAGACAATTACAAAACACCGTTTCATCCGTACAAATACGCCCTCGAAGTCATTCTTGAACGGGTAATTTTTGAGAGGCGCTGGTATGGGCGGACCTGCAGAATAATCGCAGAAAACCGCCAAGCGGGCCTAAATAATGAGCTTTGCAGCGAGTTGCTTCGCCTGCAATACGCGGGTGGCGGCAGCGGCATAGTAAATTCATCAAACACGGTTTCTGCGGACGAGCTGCGCGCCACGTTCGATCCTCAAATCACGTTCCGTCTCAAGCGCGACAATGATAGCGGATTACAGATAGCGGATCTCGCGGCTGGTCCGCTTACGCGTCACATATATGGTCTGGATGTTGGCGAGCCACGCAGCGTCCGCGACATCGTCGAGGCGAAACTTTGTGTTGGTCGTAGCGGCAGAATCATGGGATGCGGGGTCATGTGTTTCCCTCAGGGTGTTCCAGCGCCAGCACCTTACTAAAAGGCGAGAGGCCCGCCGTTAGGCGTGGCCCCTCGCTGTGACTGGTGTTAAACCGTGTCCACCGTTAGTATACCCCATTGCCTTCCCTAATTCAAGTGATCTGTTTCGATTTATTGCTAATAATTAGGGGTGGTTAGCCGAAAGGCTCTGAGTTTTGCTATACTTCGAGATCCATGACACCCAAAGACGACGGCAGTAAAGCGAAACCGGGGCCGAAGCCGGACACGCGCCCGCATGTGACCTTTAAGGTGGAGCGCGCCGTCTACGAGCGCCTTGCAGGGTTGCAACCGGAGACCGGGCAGACACCGGACCTGCTCGCGTCCCTCGTCCTTCACATGGTAGTGAACGATCCTGCGAACGCCTTTTACCGCCTCAACGCCCTATTGGGTAGCCCCCATCCTGATGGTGAATCGGAACTGCGATCCATACCGGCGCCCCGCAAAGGTACGGCGGGGTAATTCCAAATGCCCGCTAATGAAGAGCGGCCGGTTATCGAAGACATGTCCAAACGCTTTGGCAAGGTCCTCGTGCAAGTAAGCAAATGAAGCTGGCCCGGTTCCGTGGATACTTTCCGCTTGGCGGAGAAAGGTCCACCCATGGCCAGAAAACATACCCACCCTAGCCGGCGGACTTCCGGCAGAAGGTTGTCGAGCTTGCTCGATCGGGTCGCGGCATACATGACCTCGCGGCGGAGTTCAAGCTCGCGGGACAGATGATTCGCAACTGGATCAAGCAAGCCGATTTAAACACCGGGCGCCGCAGCGACGGCTTGACGACCGCCGAGCATGAGGAGCTTGCGAAGCTTCGCAAGGAAAACCGACAGCTCAAGATCGAGCGCGAAATTCCGGGAGAAGACGCCGCCTGGTTCGCTCGCGAGACCGATTCGATTCTCCCAAGGTCTTCAAATTTGTGAAAGCGCACCAGGCCATTTGGCCCGTAACCACGCAATGCTGCGTTTTGGAAGTCTCCTCCAGCGCTTTCTATGCGTGGCTCAAGCGCGTGCCTTCGAAGCGATGCCAGGCAAATGTCGTGCTTGGCGATCGTATCGTCGCCTTGCATCGAGCATCGCTCGAAAACTACGGACGCCCGCGCATCCAAGCCGATCTTCGCGATGAGCAGATCTTCGTCAGCGATAAGCGGGTGGCGAGATTGATGTGCGAGCGCAACATTCAGGGTGCCAGCCGCCATAAGGCTTTCAAGACGACGATCCGCGACAAGGAAGCACGAACGGCGCCGGACGTGGTCAACCGACAATTCACCGCCTCTGCCCCCGATCAGCTCTGGGTTGCAGACATCACCTACGTACCAACATTAACCGGCTTCCTGTTTCTTGCGATCGTGCTCGACGTACTCAGTCGCCGCGTCGTCGGCTGGGCGATGGCGACACACATGAGAGCAGAGCTCGTCGTCCGCGTGCTCGACATGGCTATCCACAACCGAAAACCGAAGAACGTGATTCACCATTCCAACCAAGGCTCACAACATACGTCAAGTGCATTCAGCACGCGTTGCGATAGCGCCGGCGTCCGGACCTCGATGGGTTCGGTTGGCGACTACTACGGCAACGCAATGTGCGAGACTTTCAATGTGATCCTCGATTGCGAATTGCTCGTCAAACATCGCTTCGCGACGCAACGCGCGGCGGCGCTCGAGGTCTTCGAGTTCATCGAGGGCTTCTACAATCCACGGCGTCGGCATACGTCGATCGGGAACATCTCGCCTATGGAGTTCGAGCGGCGCACGAGTCAGGCCGCTTGATGTCTAACCCAAAACCCTCCGCGAAAGCGGGCCAGCTTCACTATTTATGTTGCCGTTGCTGAACGCGTCGCGCGCTTCGACCTGGCCACGCAGTTTATGACTTTTCCCGCGTTTCATCGCGTGGTGAAGCCGGCGCAGCATTAGCCGGTCCGTCTTTTGCGTGACACCCAGGAATCGCGCAAGTTCGCGAGGCGAGATGCCATCACGGCTGCTGGTGATCATCCACATTGCCGGGAGTCACTTGCCGCCGCCGATGGGGGGATTCCTCAAAGATCGTCTCGACCTTTGGTCAAAACCCGCCTTACAGTCACTGCAGCGCTACGTCCGCCACGTGGAAATGCCGATCCGTAACCCATCTGGGGGCACGCAACGCCGCTCGGCCACCGAATCGTCATCGCGAACCGATGGGCTATGTCGGCGTCTGTAAAGTAGCGAACCGCTTCGCGCGGAGAGTACTCGGAGAGCGTCCTAAACTTTCAGGCGAAAATAGCGGATCATAATTTTTCGCGCGATCGGTGCGGCGACGTTCGCACCGTATCCGCCGCTGCGATCGACGTAGACGGCGATGACGATTTTCGGATGCTTCAGCGGCGCCCAGCAGACGAACCAGGTCGTGTTCGGTCCGTTTCCGCCGTCGGTCTCCACCGTTCCCGTCTTGCCGGCGAAGGGGAAGCCCGGTATCGCAAGCCCGTACGCGGTGCCGACGGCAGAAGTCACTTGCGCCATCCCCGCGCGGACTGCAGCGAGAGATTTCTGCGTCACCGGAACGTGGCGAATGATCGTCGGCGGAAAGACCTTGATCGTGCGACCATCGGGGGTGAGAATGCGCGTGACGATGTGCGGGCGATAGAGCGTGCCGCCGTTGACCACCGCCGAAGCGATGTTGGCGATCTGTAACGGCGTCGCTTGCATCGCACCCTGCCCGATGCCGAGGAAGCACGCATCGCTCGGCTCTTGCGGGACGCCGTAATTCTTCATCATCCACGCGTTGGTCGGCCAATTGCCCTTGCTCTCGCCGGGAAGATCGATCCCGGTGCGCGCATCGAGGCCGTAGAGCAGCGCGAACTTTCGCAGGCGCTTGAGGCCCAGCCCCATCGAAAGGCGATAAAAATACCCGTCCGACGATGCCGCGAGCGCCGGCACGAACGTCGTGTAGCCGAGGCCGCCCGAGACGATATCGCGTGCGAGATAGCCGTCGCAGTTCCATTCGCCGTTGTCGTAGACGACTTGGTTCGGACGAATAACTCCGACGGTAATCGCTGCGGAGCCGGTAACCATCTTAAAAGTCGATCCGGTCGGCGTCGCGGCGGCGATGGCGCGATTGAAGAGCGGTTGCGCGGGGTCGGTGAGATAGAACGATATTTTTCGCGAGCGGTCGAGCGCGAAATCGTTGGGATTGTAATCGGGATAGCTCGACATCGCGAGAATGCGCCCGGTCCATGGATCCTCGACGACGACCGCTCCGGAGACCGATTCGCCGCGCTGAACGCGTGCAACGCCGTGGGCGAGCGCGCTCTCGACGATCCGTTCCAAGCGGAGGCTGACCGCGAGTTGAAGCGTGTCGCCGGGCACCGGCGCCTTATCGGGGAGACGATCGCCGGCGACGACGTTTCCGGCGGCGTCCACAACGACGCGCTGCCCGCCGGGGCGGCCGCGAAGATAACGATCGTATTCGTATTCCAGGCCGTCCTTACCGACGATAGCATTCGGCGAGTAACCGTACGGGCGCAACCGCTTATATTCCGAAGCGGTAATGAGGCCGACGTAGCCCAGCATCAGCGAGCCGACCTTGTTATACGGGTAATCGCGTAGCGCTTGGACTTCGATATCGACGCCGGGAAGATCGGTGAGAAGCTCGGAGAGTCGAGCGACATCGGCAACGGAGAGATTGCGCGCGAGCACGACCGGGCCGTACGGCTCGTAGGTCTGCACCTCGGCGAAATTCCGGTAATTGACGCCGTTATGATGGTAGAGCCGATCTTCAAGTTTCGTCGGCGCTACGTGGATCGTCGTTGCGACGCTCTCGAGCTCCCGATGGAGATGTTTGACGAGCGATGGAACCAGCGCGACGACGAACGACGGCCGGCTGCGCACCATCACTTTTCCGTGACGATCGATGATGAGGCCGCGCGGAGCGGCGACGCGAATGAGGCGGATTTGGTTTGCTTCCGCCTGCGCGCGATACTCCGCTCCATGGAGGATCTGAACGTCGACGAGCCGCCCGAAAAGGACGGCGAAAACCAAGACGGCAAAGACGGCGAACCCGGCGAGCCTTCGTGCCGGGCGCTCGAAGCGATGGCGCAGCCAAATCCCGGTGTCTTTCATAGGTTATCGCGATGGCGGGCGCGGTACCACCAAGCAAAGAGTCCCAAACAGATCGCATCGAGAATCGATTGTCGGATCGCATCGTGAAAATGAAGGCTGCTCCAGGCAAACGGAGAGCCGGCGATCTGCATCGCCGCCCAGAAGACGGCGTTGCGCACGAAGGTGCCGACGAAGGCGAGCCCCGCATAGAGCAACGGCGAATCGCTAAAGAATCGTCGTGCGAGCGATGCCGCGAGAAAGGCGGCGACGAGCGTCGCGAGCATCCACGAGCCGCCGGTTGTCCCGGAGAGCAAGTCTTCGCAGAGCCCGGCGAGTAGTCCGAGCATCGCAGCGCGTTGCGGACCCAATCGCACCGAAAACCAAATGACGACGAGCAGCACCGCGCTCGGCGGAACATCCGCCCATGCCAACCGCGGGAGAATCGTTCCTTGGGCGAGCACGGCGAGCGCCGATGCGAGCACGACGTGCCACCACACGGGATATCGGTAGGGAGTCTCGGGCTCCCTAACGTGCAACGACGAGGAGTCGATCCAAGGCATTCAAGCGTACCGTTGGCTGCAGGATAGCGGTTTGATAGAGGCTGGAGTCGTTGCGATCGATTTTGACGATGCGACCGATGGGAATGCCGGCGCGAAAGGTGCGTCCATTTCCGGTGACGACGACATCGCCGACATGGAGATTTGCGTCGAGCGTCACATAATCCAGACGGATGCTATGAAGATTTCCGCGAGCGATTCCCCACCAGCGCCCGTTGCGAACGATCGCGGGAATGCGGCTCGAAAAATCCGTCGCGAGTACGACGGTCGCTTCCAGCGGCGTCACCTGCGTAACGCGACCGACGACGCCGCCCGGCGCGAGCACGCCGTCATCGCGACGGATGCCGGCGAGCGATCCACGATCGATCGTGATGCTGCGCGTCGCACCTTCGGGGGGGAAGCCGATGACGCGTGCGGGGATACCTTGCGGGTCGTTCTCTCGTAAGCGACGGATACCGGCGATCGCGAGCGCGTCGGCGAGTTCTTGGTGGAGCCGCGCGTTGCGTTCGAGCAGGGCCTCGTTTGCGGCGACCAGTGCGGCATTTCGCGCGCGCAACGACGGGAACGAGAGCACGGCGGAGGCGCTGCCGCCGATCGCGTTGCCGACCGATGCGACGACGTTCTCCGATCCGGCGATGAGGTACGAGGCGGCGACGGCGATAGGGCTCGGTTCGCCGCTGCGCTCCGCGCGAATCTGCACGATGGCGAGCAACGCCGCAACGATGACGATTGCAAGGAGAACGAGTAGTTTGCGTTCGTCAGTGCGCATCGCTGCCGTTCGTGGGTTCGGGGCGATAGCCGTGCGCGCGGAGCGTGCGTACCACGCGGCCGAGCGGCAACCCCATAACGGTATAAAAATCACCCTCGATTCCATCGACCAGCGCGGCAGCGCGACCTTGAATGCCGTATCCCCCGGCTTTATCGAAGGGTTCGCCGCTCGCCACATACTCGGCGATCTCGTCGGGCGTGAGTGCATGGAAGCGCACGCGCGTCGTTTCGCAGAACTCGACGGCCGATGCTTCATTCGGAAACGCGATCGCTACTGCGGTATGAACGAGGTGCTCGCGCCCCGATAACGAGCCGAGCATCGCGCGTGCTTCGTCGGCATCGCGCGGTTTATTGAGCGCGGTCCCGTCGCGATCGACGACGGTGTCGGCTGCGAGCGTCGGGCGGTCGAGTTTCGTGCCGAGTCGCGCCGTGACGTCGCGAAGTTTCTCGCGTGCGTGTCGCTGTGCGAGTTCGCGCGGCGTAAGCGCCGGGTTGTCGGGCTCACCGTACGCACTTGGAATTACCTCGATGCGTAATCCCAGCGAGCGCAATAACTCCAGGCGGCGCGGCGAGGCGCTGGCAAGGTAGAGATGATTCATCGCTCGCATTCGGGCTGCCCGTAGAGGCGGTGGGTGCGAATATACTGCCAGACGGCTTCGGGAACGAGGTAACGAACGCTTCGCCCCTGCGAGAGCAGCGTCCGAATCAACGTCGCCGACTCGGGAAGCGCGGGAAGGTTGAGCGTGCCGACGCGTTGGCGCAAGTTCGTTGGGAGCGCGGCAATCACACGCGCGAGCGCGTCGTCGGGAACGCCGGCGCGCGGCGCGATGACGAAGCGTTCGAGGCTGCCGAGCACCTCGTCGAGCCGAACCCAGTTGGAGTTCACCAGCGAATCGGCGCCGATAAGAAAAGTAAACGAAGCGTCGGGATAGCGCGCGCGCAGCCGCGGGAGTAAGTCGGCGGTGTAGCCGGTCGCCTCGGGAAGCAAGTCGCTATCGTCGAGGGCGAAACCGCGGTTGGTCGCAATCGATCCCAGGATCATCGCGCAGCGATGTTGGGCGTCGGCGATCGCACCGGCGCGATAGTGTTGATGCCGGGTGGGAAGAAAGAGCACGCGGTCGAGCCCTTCGCTCAATCGTGCCGACTCCGCGACGAAGAGATGCGCGTTATGGATGGGGTCGAAGGTTCCGCCGAAGATGCCGAGTTTCATGAATAGGTGAATTCGTACGTCCCGATCCGCACGCTGTCGCCTTCGCGGACCCCGCGCGCCTGCAATTCTTTTTCCACACCCATCTTCACCAAGGCGCGCTCGAACCGTGCGAGCGCCTCATCGGAATCGAAATTCGTACGCTCGGCGAGTTGTTCGACGCGCTCGCCGGTCACCACGAAGGTTCCGTCATCTTCGCGCGAGATCGTGAAGGTTTCACGGGTCGGCAATGCGATCTGCGCGGGGGAGATATCGATCGCAGCGGGCGGCGGAGCGAGCGAGAGCGCGCGCCACATCGCGGCGAGTAATTCCGGAACGCCCTGATGGGTCGCAGCACTGATACCCAACGTCTGCGGATCGCGCTCGCGTAATTCGGCGAAGCGTTCGCGCGCGTCGGGAAGATCGAGTTTGCTGACCACGACGATCGTCGGTTTCTCGAGAAGTGCGGGGTTCCACGCGCGGAGTTCCGCGTCGATGGTCGCACGATCGGCCGTCATTTCTTCGAGCGATTTCGCGCCGTCAAGGAGATGGACGAGGATGCGCGTGCGCTCGACATGGCGCAGGAAGCGGTCGCCGAGCCCGGCGCCCTCGTGTGCGCCTTCGATGAGCCCGGGGACGTCGACGGCGACGAACGAGCGCTCCTCGTCGAGGCGTACCACGCCGAGTTGCGGTTCGATGGTGGTGAACGGATAATCGGCGATCTTCGGGCGCGCGGCGGTGATCACCGAGAGGAGCGTCGATTTGCCCGCATTCGGTACGCCGACGATGCCGACATCGGCGAGGAGTTTGAGCTCGAGACGGAGGACGCACTCTTCGCCCGCTTCGCCGCGAATCGCATAATCGGGTGCCTGGCGCGCTGCGGTCGCGAAATGCTGGTTTCCAAGGCCGCCTTTGCCGCCGCGTGCGACGAGCACGCGTTGACCGGGCTGCGCGAGATCGGCGAGCAATGCTTCGCTCTGCGTCTCGGTGCTTTTGTAAACGAGCGTTCCGACCGGCACGTGGATGACGAGATCGTCGCCGGCGCGCCCCGATTTATTCGAGGTTCCGCCCGCTTTGCCCGATTCGGCGGCAAACTTCCGCTTGAAGCGAAATTCGACCAGCGTGTTGAGTTCGGGGTCGGCGAGGAGATAGAGGCTGCCGCCGTGACCGCCGTCGCCGCCGGCGGGGCCGCCTTTGGGGACGTATTTTTCGCGGCGCCATGCAACGATGCCGTCCCCGCCGCGGCCGGCGGAGATTTCGATCGTGGCTTCATCGATAAATTGCACTTGAGGTCGGTCTATTCCGCAGCCGGATGAGGGAGCCTTGAAAGAGCGACGGGGCGCCGCATGCGGCACCCCGTCGAAGAAGCAAGCGTTCCCGCCCCGCCGTTACGCGGAGAGCGGTTTGATATCGACGTGCTGCTTGTTCCGGCGCGTCGCGAACTGCACCGTGCCCTCGGTCAGCGCGAAGAGCGTGTGATCGCGGCCGATGCCGACGTTCTCACCGGGGTAGAACTTCGTCCCGCGTTGGCGGACGATGATATTCCCCGCGAGCACGTGTTGGCCGCCGAAACGCTTGACGCCGAGGCGCTGCGAATTGGAGTCCCGGCCGTTGCGGGTAGAGCCGGCGCCCTTCTTGGACGCGAAAAGCTGCAGATCGAATACGAACATAGCCGCAAGAGTATAGCGCAACCGGGCCCCGGGGTCAAATGGCTCTCGGGGGAGCGAACGACCCCCGGCTCGGTAACGTTCCATCGGGGAGGCGCCGCTGAGGCGTCGAAGGAGCCATCGAAAGGAGTCTATCCACATCCATGTCAGTCAAGCCAAAATTTATGGCGGCTGCCGCAGCTTTGCTTGTCGGCACGCTCGCTTTGACGCTCCACGCGGGAGCGGCCCCGGCCTCTGGTGCCGGGCAAAAGGGTGCCTATGCCGATCATCTCGCCGTCGCGGACGCCAAAGCGCCGCGGACGATCGAGGTTAAGGCCTATCGTTACTCGTTCGAACCCGAGACGATTACCGTCCACGAAGGCGAACCGGTGAAATTGGTGCTCACCAGCAAGGATGTCACCCATGGGATCGCCGATGCCGATCTCGGCATTCCCAACACCGTCATTTTTAAAGGCAAAACCAGCACGGTAACGTTCACGCCGAAAAAACTCGGAACCTATAAGGTGCACTGCTCGGTATTCTGCGGTGTCGGCCACGCCAACATGATGTTGACGGTCAAAGTCATTAAGTAATCCGGTTCGCCGGTACAAAAGAAAAAGAGCGGGCCCCCGACGTTTCGGGAGCCCGCTCTTTTCTCGCGACGCTTACCGTGGAGATCTTAGTGGTTCTTCCACCACGGCCCGCCCCAGAGCAACTGATAGCTCCAGACCGGCGTGCCGCCGACCGTCATTGCATCTTCGATCGTGAACACGACGTTCGGTTGGATGTTGACGGCGAGGTCGCCGATGTAGTAGTTATTGACGCCGCCCATCCCGTCGTTCGTGTTGTCGTAGCGCAGGTCGAGATTCGCTTTCGGAAGCACGTTGTAGATCGCTTCGAGCGAATACGCGTGGCTCTGCGACGAGATCGCCGGCGAGATATCTTGCGGATTGTTATCGTTACCTTGGAGATCGACGCCGAGCAGCATGTACTTCGGCCCGGTATAGGCAACGAGTCCACCGTAGCGCGAGTAGGTGTCCTTCGCTCCGGAAGGAAGCGGCGTCGTTCCGCCTTCGAACGCGAGGCCGCCCGACCAACGGGTCTCCGGCCACATGTACATCAGCGAGCCGACGACGGCTTGGCCGACCGCACCGGCGACCGAACTATCGGTATCGCTGTCGTACGCGGTCTCGAGCGGGCCTTCGTTGGTCATGTAGGCGACGTTGCCGATGAGCCCTTTCGAGCCGATCTGCGTGTACGATGCACCCCAACGGTTGTCGCCGACGCCGACGCCGTTATTTCCGACGGCGAGTCCGGCGAAGGAGTAGCCCGAGAGCGAGAGATTCATCGCGACCCACGGTGCGAAGAACGGGGTCGGGAACATACCGACCTGAAGGCTGCCGTTGCCGTGGCTAAGGCCGTTATAGGCGACCCAGCCTTGATCGATCGAAGCAGCCGGCATGCCGCCTTCGACGATCGGCACCGAGGCGTAGTAGGTGAAATCTTTTCCGAGGTAACCTGCGCTAAGCAGATCGATGACGCCGACCATAACTTTGTTGCCGAAGGTCGGGTCGGGAACGCTCGACTTATTGAGCGTGAACTCCAGCGCCACCGGCAGATGTTTGTTGTTCTCCATCTGCGCGTGCGCGTCGAGGACGCGCGCGAAGTTCGTCGCTAATACGTAGCGGCCGGTAGCGTTGAGGTTGGGAACGGAGGTGTGGCACATCTGGCAGCTGACGCCGCCCTGTGCGTTGGCGAAGAGCGGAATAGCGCTGGCAGGACGCGCCGAACCGAGGATGGCGAAAGCCATCCCCAGTGCGACGATCAGTCCGCTGCGACCGATTTTGGCGTTCATTGTTTTACTATCACCGTTAGCTTCATGTTCGCGTGATTGAGACCGCAGAAAATCGCGCAGGGAAGAACGTAGGTGCCGGCCTTCGTCGGGGTCACGGCGACGCTCACGGTCTTGCCCGGTTGAATGCGGGTGAGCGGGATGTGGAGCCGATTAGAAACGATTCCGTGCACTCCTCCTGACGAGGTCAGGTGCAGGGTCGTCGTTTGACCGACGTGCATCACGATCGTGCTGGGGGTGAACTTGCCGTCCGAGCTGGCGACGATGCTCGTAGCACCGGCGGCGGCGACTTCCTTGGTGACGCCGGCGGCGCCGGCGGGGCGGGCTCCGACGCCGAGGGCGACGAGAGCGAGGGTTGCGATAAAGGTGGTAAGCGTGCGTTTCATGAGTTCCTCCTGTGAATCGAATGGTACGCGGCGCATACGAAGACGGGATGAGCCCGCGGGGAACGGGTTGGGAAGAAGTCGAGAAGCGGAGAGGGGTCGACGATGGGACGACCGTACCTACCAACCGCTTTGGAGAAAAAACGAGTGGTGGTCACCGGGCTCGGGGCCGTGACGCCGTTAGGGAACACCCGAGAGGAATTCTGGCGCCGACTGATCGCCGGCGATTCGGGCGTTGGCCCGATCACGGCGTTCGATGCGAGTGCCTTTACGACGCGTATCGCCGCCGAGGTCCGCGATTTCGATACCGACGCTCTTTTGGGGCGCAAAGAGGCGCGGCGCATGGATCGCTTCACGCAGTTTGCGATGGTCGCGGCAAATGAAGCGATCGCCGACGCTGCCTTGCCGACCGACGAAGCGACGAAAGAGCGCATCGGTGCGGTGATGGGCAGCGGTATCGGCGGCATCATCACCTTCTGGCTGGAATCGGAGAAAGCGGCGGCCGCCGGCACGTGGGCGCGTTGCTCGCCCTTCTTTATACCGATGCTGATGTCGAATGCGGCTTCGGCGAATATCTCGATGAACCACGGATTCCGCGGCCAGATCTTCTCGGTGGCCAGCGCGTGCGCCAGCGCCAACGACGCGATGGCGATCGCCTATCGCAGCATCGCCGGAGGCGAGGCGATCGCCATGGTAACCGGCGGCAGCGAGGCCTGCGTCTCGCCGCTGGCGATCGGCGGTTTCTGTTCGATGAAAGCGATGTCCACCCGCAACGAAGAGCCGACGAAGGCTTCGCGGCCGTTCGATAAGGATCGCGACGGCTTCGTTTTAGGCGAAGGCTCCGGCGTGCTGATCTTCGAGGAATACGAACACGCGCGAGCGCGCGACGCGCGCATCTATTGCGAGGTGTTGGGGTACGGCGAATCCGCCGACGCCTACAACATCGTCGCGGTCGATCCCGAGGGTCGCGGCGTCAAACTGGCGTTCGAGCGCGCCTTCGCGAACGCCGGAGTCGGGCGCGATGAGGTCGATTACATTAACGCACACGGCACCTCGACGCCGATCGGCGACCCCGCCGAATCGAAAGCGATCGAGGAAACCTTCGGTGAACGCGCTGCGAAGCTCGCCGTCAGCTCGACGAAATCGATGCACGGGCACGCGCTCGGCGCCGCCGGCGGTATCGAAGGGGTCGCGACGGTGCTCGCCGTCGCCAACGATCTCGTTCCGCCGACGATCAACTACGAACACCCCGATCCGGAATGCCGGCTCGATTACGTCCCCAACGTCGCACGAAAAATGACGGTGAACGTCGCGTTCTCGAACTCTTTCGGCTTCGGCGGTCACAATAGCGTGTTGGTCTTCGGCAAAGTACGGTAGCTCGCGATGGCCGGTGAGGCGCGGCGTCGCCGCGTGCGCACGTGGTTGCGCTTGGCGGGAATTCGCAGCGTCGGCGAGCTCGGGCATATCGAACTCGCACTGCGGCACGGTTCTTTCGCACGCGAACGCGGCGGCGAGAGCAACGAGCGGCTCGAGTTTCTCGGCGATTCGGTGTTGGGCTTTATCGTTGCGACCTGGCTCTACGAGATGTTTCCGACGTTGACTGAAGGAGAACTAACCCTGCGCAAAGCACGCATCGTAAAAGACGAAGCGCTCGCCGTCACCGCGGCGCGGCTTGGCTTCGACGACGCGATCGAGTTGGGCGTCGGCATGCGCAACGCCGGCGGTACGGAAAACGCATCGATTCTCGCCAACACCTTCGAGGCGTTCGTCGCCGCGCTCTACCTTCAATTCGGCATCGAGGCGGCGCGGAAATTCGTGCTCGAGCAGCACGTCGCTCGCGTCGATCTCGATCCGCTCGCACTCGTCGATCCGAAGACGCGCCTGCAACAGTACACGCAGGCGCACGCCCTCGGGTTACCCTCGTACGACGACCGCGGCGAGGGGACGCCGCAGCACCCCGCTTTTACCTCGACGGTCGTTATCGACGGGCGCCCCCTGGGAAGTGGGAGCGGCGCGTCGAAACGAGCGGCCCAGCAGGCGGCTGCGATAGCCGCGCTACGCACGCTTGAAAGCGCTTCGGGCGCGCAAGGAATCTCGTGAAACTCAGGAAGATCAAGGCGTTTGGTTTCAAGACATTCGCCGATGCAATAACGCTCGATTTTGCGGGCGGCATTACGGGTATCGTTGGGCCGAACGGTTCGGGAAAATCGAACATCGTCGATGCCTTCCGTTGGGTATTGGGCGAGACGAGCACGCGCAGCCTCCGTTCCGATAAACTCGAGGGCGTTATTTTCGCCGGTACCGATAAGCGCAAGCCGCTCGGGCTTGCGGAGGTCTCGCTCACCTTCGATAACACCGACGGGCTCCTGGCGACGGATTTTCGCGAAGTCGAGATCACGCGCCGCACCTATCGCGCCGGCGAGAGCGAATATTTTATCAATCGCTCGCAGGTGCGCCTGCGCGACATCCACGATCTGCTGATGGGGACCGGGCTCGGGCCGGGTTCGTATTCGATCGTCTCGCAGGGGCAGATCGATGCGATCTTAACCAGCAAACCGGCAGAGCGGCGCGCGCTTTTCGAAGAGACCGCGGGCATTAATAAATTCCTCGCTCGTAAAAACGAATCGCTTCGCCAACTCGAAAAGACCGAACAGAACGCGATCCGCATCAACGATCTCATTTCGGAGATCGAAAAACGCATTCCCGAACTCGAGACGCAGGTGCGCCGCGCGAAGCGCTATCGCAAAGTGCAGGCGCGCGTTCGCGATCTCGAGATCCTTTCATACCTTCGCGCGAGCGCATCGCGGCGCGAAGAGCGGACGCGGCTCGCCGAAGAGAGTGCGCGCATCGAAGAGCGTCGCGGAAACGCCGCCGCAAGCGCTGCGAGCCTCGGGGGGCTCTTCTCGGAGGTGCGCAATCGGCTCTATCAGGCGGATCTCGCGCTGGAAGATCTGCGCGCGAACGCCCAAGAGCGCCGAGCCGAACTCGCACGCGTCGAAGCCGATTATGCCGCTGCGCTCGCACGGCGCGAGGCGCTCGAAGCACAAGATACGCAGACCTCGGCCGACGTCGAACGCGTCGCTCGCGAGCGCGAAGAGCTCGGCGCGACGATCGAACGCCTGGAAGCCGAGATCGAACCGGTCGTCAGCGAACTCGAAGCGGCGCGCGAACGTGAACTCGCCGCCCAGGCAACGCTCGCGCAGGCGCGCGCGCAGCTCGACGCGATCTTCACGCGGTTGCGCGAGGTCGAGGCCGACGTCGCGCGCGAAGCGACGGCACGCGCCGAACGCCGGGCCCAAGGCGAGAGCTTGCGCGGAGAGATCGCGCGGCTTGAAGGCGAGATCGCCGAAGATGCGGCGCGGCTCGGGGGGCTCGAACGCTCGGTCGACGAGAGCACGCATCGCTACGCGCAACACGAGAGCGCGCTCGCCCACGCAGAAGAGCAGCAACGTGATGCGCGAAGCGCGGTCGAGAGCGCGCAGGCGGCGCACGCGCAGGCACAGAGTGCCGCCGCGACGGCGACCGCGTCGTTGCGCGAACATGCCGGCGAAGTAAAAGCCGCCGAATCACGGCTCCACACCATCGAAGAGCTGGAGAATTCGCTCGAAGGGCACGTGCCCGGCACGCGCGCGGTGATGGAGGCCAAACAGCGCGGCGAACTCGGCGGCATCGAAGGGATCGTCAGCAACCTCATCACCACCGAAGAAAAATATGCGCGGGCGATGGATATCGCTTTCGGCGCGCGTCTCTCGAATATCGTGACGACGAGCTCCGAGGATGCCGAGCGCGGCATCGAATTTCTCAACGCACGCGAGGCCGGGCGCGCGACGTTCCTGCCGCTCGATACGCTCTCGGCCCGCGATGCCCGCACGATGACCCCGGAACTCGCTGCGATTCCCGGCGTCATCGATTACGCGCACCGCCTCGTCCGTACCGACGCACGTTACGAAGGCGTCGTCCGCTTTCTCGTCGGCAACGTCTTGGTCGTCGATACCTTGCAGACCGGCATCCACTTGGTGCGCGAACGCAAATTGCGCGAGACGATCGTAACGCTCGGCGGCGAGCAGATAACCGGCGGCGGGGCGATAACCGGAGGTCGCTTTCAGCGCGAACGCTCGCTGCTTTCGCGGCGCGTTGCGGCGCAGACGCTGCGCGGGCAGCTCGACGCGATGCACGCGACGCTGCGACGCCTTGAGGCCGAAGCGAGTGCTTGCGCGGAGCGCATCGAGAGCACTGCGCGTGCGCTCGACGAAGCGCGCGAAGCCTCGAACGCCTGCGACGTTCACGTGACGGAATTACGCGGCGAGCTCGCCGCGCTCGGTGCGACGCTCGAACGCACGAACGCCGAGGTCGGCGCGGTGCGCGCGCATATCGACGAACGGCGCGGTGCGCTCGTCGTCGCGCGCGAACGGGCCTTAGCGCTCGGCGACGAGACGACCTCGCGAGCGAGCGGCGACGAAGAACGCGAGCGGCTCGAGGCGGAGCTCGCGCAGGCGCGCGTCGGCATCGCTCGTTGCGAAGAGCAACAGCGCGAGGCGACGCAGGTTGCAGCGGCGCTGCGCGAGCGCAATGCGGCGTTGCACGCCGAACGGGACGCCGCAGCGGCGCGGCTCGGCATGCTCGACCAGAATCAGGAGCGCGCCCGCGACGCGCGGGAACGCATGCTCGCTGAGATCGGCACGCTCGCCGACGAGACGCGGCGCCTGCACGCCCATGCCGAGGGTTTGCGCGGCGGCGTCGCGGAGATCGATACGCGCTTGGAGAGCGCGCGGCGCGAGCGCGAGCAACTCGCCGCGCGTCAAGCGCAACTCGAGGGCGAGCTCAAACAAGCGGAGTTCGAAGAACGCGAGGCATCGCACGAAGGCGAGCGCGTTCGCACGCGCCTTGCCGAGATCGATGCGGAGCTGGGAATGCTCGTCGCGCAGTTTGCGCAGAATCCCGCCGGCGACGAGGAATGCGCCGATGTCGCCGCGCGCTACGCCGACCAGGGCGACGAAGTCGTCGAAGATCTACCGCGGCTGCGCGACGAGCTGGCGCGGCTGAGCGCGAACGTCAATCTCAACGCCGAAGCCGAGAGCGAAGAGCTCGCCGCTCGCGACCAAGAACTGCGCAAGCAGCTCGAAGATGTCATGAACGCGCGCGAAACGCTCCTCGAATCGATTCGCGAGATCGAAAAGCAGACCCAGGTTCGGTTCAACGAAACATTCGAGAAAGTCGCCGAGGCATTTACCGAGAGCTTCGACCGGCTCTTCCCCGGCGGGCAAGCAAAGATGTGGCAGACGAATCCCGAGAATATCTCCGAAACGGGGATCGAGATCTCGGCGCAACCGCCGGGTAAAAAGGCGATGCCGCTCGCTGCGCTCTCCGGCGGCGAACGCGCGATGGTCGCGGCGGCGCTGATCTTTGCGCTCATCAAAGTGAAGCCGTCGCCGTTCTATCTGCTCGACGAAATCGACGCCGCACTCGACGACGCCAACGTCGAGCGGCTCTCGCAGATGGTTCGCGACCTGCAAGGTGATTCGCAGATGATCGTCGTGACCCACAACCGCAAAACGATGGAGATCGCCGACCGTCTCTACGGCGTGTCGATGGCCGAGCCGGGAGTCAGTTCGATTATCTCCGCAGAGCTCACGCCCGATCCGGAGCTCGCACTTGCCTGAGCGTTCGCGCGAAGCCGCACTCTTCTCCGTCTCCGATAAGAGCGGCGTCGAGCAGGTAGCGCTCGCGCTGCACGCGCGCGGCGTCACCATCTATGCAACCGGCGGCACGCGCGGCTACCTCGTCGATCGCGGCATCCCGGCGCAGGATGTCGAAGCGCTCACCGGTTTTCCCGCGCTCTTCGGCGGCCGCGTGAAAACCTTGCACCCGAAGGTGTTCGGCGCCATTCTCTACGATCGTACCGCCGAGGAGCACCGCGCGCAGATCGAGCAATACGCAATGCCGAGCATCGTCGCCGTGGTCGTCAACCTCTATCCGTTCGAGGCGACCGTCGCGCGCGAGGGAACGACGTTGGACGAAGCGATCGAACAGATCGATATCGGCGGCGTCGCACTCTTACGGGCCGCAGCGAAAAATGCAGCGCATGTCGCGGTATTAACGGATCCTTCGCAGTATTCGAGTTACCTCGCAGCGCTCGAAAGCGGAGAGATTCCTACCTCGCTCCGGAGGCGCCTTGCGGTGGCGGCTTTCGAACGAACGGCCTCCTACGATATCGCTATCTCGCACTACCTCGCAACGAAGGGCGAACTACTGCCCTCGGATCTTCCCGGTGCGTTGACCCTCGCGCTGCCGCTCGCGCAGCGCCTGCGCTACGGCACCAATCCGCAGGAGCGCGCGGCGTTCTATCTCGAGCGCGAGGATCGTCTCCCCGAACAACTGCACGGAAAAGCGCTCTCGTATAATAACTTACTCGATCTCGATGCGACGCTCCGGTTGCTCTCGCGTGCTGCGCTCGGCGCCGAATACGGGAGCGAACGCGAACGCTTCGTTCGTGCGGCGGTGGTGAAGCATACCGTTCCGTGCGGCGTCGCGCAGCGATCGACGGTGGGGAAAGCGGTGCGCGATGCAATCGCCGCCGATTCGGTCTCGGCCTACGGAGGAATCGTCGCCACCGATGCGCGGCTCGATGCTGCAGCGGCGCGGGCGCTCGCGGAAGTCTTTCTCGAAATCGTCGCGGCTCCGGAGTACGACGACGATGCGCTCGAAATTTTACGGAAGAAGAAAAATCTCCGCATCATGCGCTTCGCACCGACCCTTCCCGACGAACTCGCAGCCGAACTGCGCGTGCGCTCGGCGCTCGGCGGCGTGCTCGCCGAGGAGAACGATCCCGCAGCCGAACCCGAACGCTGGAACGTCGTCAGCAAGCGCGCCCCCGACGACCGTGAGTGGCACGACCTCGCGTTTGCCTGGGATATCGTGCGGCACGTCAAGAGCAACGGCATCGTCATCGTCAAAGGCGGCACCACGCGCGGCATCTGCGCCGGGCAGACGAACCGCGTGAGCGCCGTGCAGATCGCCGCGCATCGCGCCGGCGAGCTCGCCGTCGGCGGCTCCTGTGCCAGCGATGGCTTCTTTCCATTTGCCGATGGGCTTGAAGCCGCAATCGCCTCCGGCGTCACGGCGGTCATTGCGCCCGGCGGGAGCGTTCGCGACGCCGACGTTATCGCGGCCGCGGATCGCGCCGGGATCGCGCTCGTGTTCTCCAGCTATCGGTATTTCTTGCACTAAACGCCCCGTGCAGCCACCCCGAGGGGGTTGCGAACTTGTCACCCCGAGTAGGTTGCGAAGCAACCGTATCGAGGGGCGTATCGAGGGGCGTATCGGTTTACTTTTTGAAGACCTCTTCGTAGTGACGCTCGAGGTTCTCTACGCTTGGAAGCGCATGTGCCGCTAACGGAGCGCGGACTTCGCGCTCGTTCATCTCGTAATAGATCTTGCCGTTGCTGAAATCTTCGCGGAGGCGCGGGCTTACGACGAAGCGGCGGTCCGGACGAATCGAGACGTATCCTTTGTCGAAGAGTCGATGGATATCGGAGCGTAAGGCAATGCCGTTCGAGAGCTCGTGGCGAACGCGCTCCGCGAACGGCACGATATGCGCGGCGTCGAGAACGGGAACCGTTCGTTCGCCGGAGACGGCGCAGCGTCGCTCGTATGCGTCGAGTACGAGCGCGCGGAACGTTCCTTGCCCCTGTCGTGGAAGGTAGAGGGCACCTTTCTGCGCACGCCCGCCGAACGGAGCGCGTGCGTCGGGGCTCACCGCCGGCGGCGGTAGCGCGGCGCCGAGCCGCGCGCAGACTTGCTGCCAGAGGCGTGCGCCTTCGCCGGACTGCATATCGTAATACATTCCCGTCTGAATGTTCGGCTTCCAATCGCGCGGCGGTTCGATCCATGCCGAGCGCTCGAAAAACGTCGGCTCGTCGAGAAACACGCAGCCGATCTCGTAGTTTGCGTCGACCGCGCGATGCGCGTAGCCGGCGGTGAGATCGAGCAGGCGATCGATCGTCGCCACGCCGTTTTTTTCGCCGAAGAACTCCCAAGCGTCACGAATGCTGTATCGCACCGAGCGTTCGAAGAAGCCCACCCCGACGATCGCGTTCAGCGGCGCCTTCAACTTGAATAAAAAGGGCGCGCCCGGGCGTGCGTTGAGCGAGCCACCGCCGGGTCTCCAGAAATTGACCTCGTCGAGCTCGGGGCGGCGGGAGAGAAACTCAAACCAGCTTCGGTCGGTTAGGCCGATGTAGAGGTCACGTTGCGCCGAAGGGCTCTCCACAGAGCGAACGTACGATGCCTCGACGGGAAACCATTCAAAACCGGTTCAGGGAGAAAATAGCGATGCCTCGATTCCTCCACACCTCGATCTTCGTCAACGACATGAACGAATCGATCGCCTTCTATACCGAAAAGCTCGGCATGAAGCTGCTCGACGGGCCGTTCCATTATCCGGGAAATGCCGACATGGCTTTCGTCGGTAACGATTGGAACGCGTACATCGAGTTGGTCTTCGATCTCGAAGATCATCCTCCGTATCAACTCGGAAATCGCTACGAACATCTCGCGCTCGAAGTCGAGGGCGAGCTGGCCCCCTACGTTGCGAGCCTTCGCGAGCGCGGCGTCAAGGTGCTCAAGGACGTCTATAAATCGCCCGGCGGAACGCGAGCGATCGCCTTTATCGAAGACCCCAACGGAATTCCCATCGAGCTCCTCGAGCCGAGACGCGCCAAGACGCTCGGATAGCGCGCCGTCGAGCGCTCCGGCATGAATCGGAGCGGATCGTTACGAAACCGCCCTCCCGATGCCCAGCCCAATCCTCGCTCCCCGCGGCACCTACGATCTGTTGCCGCCGGCCTCGACGCTTCGCGCCGCCCTCGAAGCGCAGATGCGCGCCGTCGCAGTCGGCTTCGGCTACGCCGAGATTCGCACGCCGATCTTCGAAGCGACCGAGCTTTTCGAGCGGGGCGTCGGCGAGGGAACCGATATCGTCGAAAAAGAGATGTACACGTTCGTCGATAAAGGCGAACGCCGCATGACGCTGCGACCGGAATTCACCGCACCGGTCGTACGCGCCGCGCTCGAACACAAACTCTTTGCCGTCGGCCCGCAGCGCTTCTTCTATCTCGGACCGATCTTTCGTTACGAACGCCCGCAAAAAGGACGCTACCGACAGCCGCATCAATTCGGCGTCGAGTGTTTCGGCTATTCCGAACCGGAGGCCGACGTCGAAGTCATCGCGCTTGCATGGCAGCTGGTGCGGTCGCATGGGATCAACGATGCGCGCTTGCAGCTGAACAGCATCGGCGATGCCGCTTGTCGCGAGCGTTACCGCGAAGCGCTGCTCGCTTTTTTGCGCCCGCTCTCTGCAACGCTCTCCGAAGATTCGCAGCGTCGGCTCGAGCGCAACCCGTTGCGCGTTCTCGATAGTAAAGATCCGCGCGACGGCGAAGCGGTTCGGAACGCACCGCGCATGCTCGAACACCTTTGCGAACCCTGTAAAGAGCACTTCGTTGCGGTTCGCGCGCTCCTCGATGCGCTCGAAATTCCGTACGACGTGAATCCGCACATCGTGCGCGGGCTCGATTATTACACGCGCACGGTCTTCGAGATCGTCTCGAACTCGTTGGGCGCGCAGAGCACCGTCTGCGGCGGAGGGCGCTACGACAACCTCGTTGCCTCGCTCGGCGGCCCCGACGTACCGGCCGTCGGTTTCGCGATGGGCATCGAACGATTCGAGATGATTCTTTCCGCCGCCGGTTCCGCACCGGAGCCGATGCGTCGCGGCGTTCAAGCCATCGCGCTCGGGGCGCAGGCGCGCGCGCGGCTCCTGCCGCTCGCGGGGCGCTTGCGCGAGCGCGGGACCGTCGTATTCATGGACTTTGCCGATCGGAAAATCCCCGCCCAGTTTAAGCTTGCCGAACGGAATGGCGCGCGCGCGGGGCTCATCCTCGGGAGCGACGAACTGGAAAAAGGGGAGCTTGTGGTGCGCGATCTCGTCGAGCGTAGCGAAGTACGACTCGCGCTCGACGATATCGAGGGAATCGCAACCGCCCTGCAACGAATGGGAGTGTAATGGAACAGGATTTTGAAGCGATAGAACGGCTTATTGCAGTGATGGAGCAGCACGATCTCGACCGCATGAAAGTGCGCGTCGGCGAGACGCTCTACGAACTCGTTCGTCGCGAGGCTGCCGCACCCGTGGTGACGCAGATCGGCCACGTTCCCGCCCCGGTCCTCGACGGCTCCGGCCCCGCGCCGGTTGCGGGCCCACCCAAGAACGTCAAGCGCGTCAGCGCGCCGCTCACCGGAGTCTTCTATCGTTCGTCCTCTCCGGATTCCGCCGCATTCGTCAACGAAGGGCAACGCGTCGAGGCCGGCGACGTTCTCTGCATTCTCGAAGCGATGAAATTGTTCAACGAAATTCAGAGCGAGTTCGCCGGAACGATCGTCCGCATTATCCCGCAAAACGGCGAGTTGGTTTCGCAGGGCGAGGATCTCTTTTGGATCGAGCCGTGAGCGAGCTGCCTGCGACGCACGGCCGACGCGACTTCTCCGAACTGATCGCCGAACGGCAAGGTCTGCTCGATGCGCCGCATTATCGCGCGCAAGTCGAGGCGATCGCCGAAGCGATGGTCGTTGCGTTGCGCGCCGGCAACAAAGTTCTTTGGTGCGGCAATGGGGGTAGCGCTGCCGAGGCGCAACATATGGCAGCCGAACTCTCGGGGCGCTTTTTACGCGAACGTCCCGGCTATTACAGCGAGGCGCTCTCGGTTAACTCCTCGACGCTCACGTGTATCGGCAACGATTATGGATACGACGTCGTCTTCTCGCGCCAAGTCGAGGCATTCGCGCGACCGGGTGACGTCGTGATCGGTATGACGACGAGCGGAAGCTCGCGGAATATCGTTCTCGCGCTCGAAGCGGCGAAGAAAAAAGGCGCCGTTGCGGTCGCTTTTACCGGTAACGGCGGCGGCGAGAGCGCGCGCGTCGCCGATCTTTCGCTCGTCGGCCCCGACGGCTACGCGGCGCTCGTGCAAGAAGTGCACCAAGTGATGGCGCACATTCTTTGCGATCTCGTGGAGCAACGCCTGATTTTCGGAGATCTCCCGTGAGCGCATCGCTCGCCGTTCCCGACGCGCGCACGCTTTTCGAAAAAATGGCGGGGAAGCGCATCCTCGTCGTCGGCGATATCATGCTCGATGAGTGGATTTGGGGGCGCGTCGAACGGATCTCACCGGAAGCGCCGGTACCGGTGGTCGCGGTCAACAATCATTCTTTCACCCTCGGTGGCGCGGCGAACGTCGCGCACAACCTCTGCGTGCTCGGCGCCGAGGTCTCGTGTATCGGCGTGGTCGGAAACGATCCGTTCGGCGACGAGGTGCGCGCGATGCTTCGCGCGCAGAACATTAACGCCGACGGCGTTATCTCGGTTGAGGACCGCCCCACGACGCGCAAAACGCGCGTCGTCGCTCAGCACCAACAGGTGGTCCGCGCGGACTGGGAGTCGGTCGAAGCGTTGCGCCCCGCCGACGCCGAGCGTATTGCGGCGATCGTCGCCGATGCGTCGCAGCGAGCGGATGCGGTGATCGTCAGCGACTATGCGAAAGGCTTGCTCTCGCGGGAGATCGTCGAGGCCGCAAACCGCTGCCCGCTCGTCCTCGGCGACCCGAAACCGCAGCACGCCGCGCTTTTTTCCGGGGTAACCTGCGTCGCGCCGAACCTGAGCGAAGCGGCCGCGGCATCGGGAATCGCTATTCGCGACGAAGCATCGTTGGAACGAGCCGGGAAGGTATTGCTCGAGCGTTTCGGCTGCCGATATGTCGTCGTCACGCGCGGCGAGCAAGGCATGTCGCTCTTCAGCCGGGACGGCGAGCGATTGACGATTCCTTCGGTTGCACGAACGGTATTCGACGTCAGCGGTGCGGGAGATACGGTCGTCTCGGTGCTCGCGTTGGCGCTCGCCGTCGGTGCACCGATCGATCGTGCCATGCAGCTAGCGAATTATGCCGCCGGTGCGGTGGTCGAGAAACTCGGCACGGCTACGGCGAGCGCACAGGAGATTTTGGAGTTACTCGAACATGCCGACGCCTGATTTTCTCTTCGGACGCGTGCTCGAAATGCACGAAGCGCTCGCCTATCGTCATATGCTCGGCGCGCGGAATAAACGCGTCGTTTTCACGAACGGGTGCTTTGATATTCTTCACGTCGGGCATGCAGAGTATCTCGCATGGGCGCGCGCGCAAGGCGATGCGCTTATCGTCGGCCTCAACAGCGATGCCTCGGTGCGCGATCTCAAGGGGAGTCCGCGTCCGTTCGTGCCGTTCGAGCAACGCGCGCGGTTGCTCTGTGCGTTGCGCAGCGTCGATGCCGTCATCGGGTTCGAGGAGCGAACGCCGGAGAAACTCCTCGAACGACTCCGCCCCGACGTCCACGTGAAGAGCGCGCAATATCGCATCGACGATCTTCCCGAAGCGCGCATCGTCACCGCCTACGGCGGTGAAGTGCGGCTCGCCCCGCACGTTGAGGGCGCGAGCACGACCGATATCGTGGAGCGAGTTCGCGCGCACTTCTCTTCGAGGGGTTAGCTTTGCGCCTCGCGCTGACGGTAAACGGTCCCGGTGAAACCGCGGGCTGGGCGCGCCCGCTCGTAAGCGCCCTCTATCGGAGCGAGCCGACGATCGAGATCTACGCGTTTCTCGTTCCCGACGATTTTGCAACCGGCTACGAGGCACCGATGCTGCGCGCGCTTTTCCCGAAAGCGCACGTCTTCGAACCCTCCCGTTATCTTGCGTTTGCACTCGGTCGATCGCCGGAAGGCGTTCCGGAGCGCGTCGACGGCGTGCTCTATCTCGGCGGAGATCTCATGCATGCCGCACGCCTCCATGCGCGGCTCCACGGCGAAGCGTTTACTTATAAGTTCTCACGAGAGCGCTACGCGCGCACGCTCGCTCGTGCGTTTGCCGTCGATGATGCGAACGTCGAGCAGTTGAAAGCGTGGGGCATCCCACCGGATCGAATCGAACGCGTGGGGAACCTCGCGATCGACGGGGCGATCGAGCAGGCGAAGGAGCCGCTCCCGCCGTGGTTCGAACGCGGCGGATTGGTCGTTCTTCCCGGTTCGCGCTCGTATGAAGTCGAGCATATGATTCCGTTTTTTTTCACGTCGGCATTGCGGATCCGGGCCGAGCGCCCCTCGCTGCCGATCGCTTTTGGAATATCGCCGTTTACCTCGCTCGATGCGGTGCAAAAGGCGATCGAGGCGGGCGGCGATCCGCGCGTTTGGTCGAAAAAAGGCCGGCTTATTCGCGAGGGCGAGCGCGCCTGGCTCGCCGATGCAAGCGGCGAGCGGCGCTTTCCGATCGTGCGCGAGAGCCTCGCCGCCGCAGCCGCCGGCGCGCTCGCGCTTACGTTGCCGGGAACGAAATGCATCGAGCTCGCCGCGCTCGGCGTTCCGACGATCGCCGTTACCCCCCTGAATGCCGCCGAGCTGATCGCTATTAACGGTCCGCTGACCTACCTCAATCGTATCCCGTGGCTCGGCGCAGCGTTGAAACGCGCGGTTGCCGTGCGAATATCGCGGCGCTTTCGCTTTCACACCCAGCCGAATATCGACGCCGGCGAAGAGCTCGTGCGTGAGTTGCACGGAACCTTAACGCCGGGGCGCGTTGCCCGCGTTGCGATGGCAACCTACGACGACCAAGCGTGGCGCACGCGCGTCGCTCTTCGGACGAAGGAGCTCTATTCCGGGCATGCGGGTGCCGCGCAACGTTTAGCGGAATCCCTTCTCGTCATGCTTCGGGAGAAAGAATAACCGTGCGGCTCTCGGTCGTCATTGCGACCAAGGACCGTGCGAGCTACCTCGAGCGCGCCTTGGCCTCGCTTGCATTGCAGCAGGCGGCGCCGAGCTTCGAAGCGATCGTCGTCGATAACGGTTCGACCGATACGACGCGTGCGCTGGTCGAGGGCTTGGCCCAAACGAGTAACTTCCCGATCCGGTATCTTTTCGAAGCGGAGCCGAACCGCGGAAAGGCGCGTAACCGTGGTGTTGCCGTCGCGCGTGGATTTATCGTACTGTTCTGCGACGACGACGTTGTTTTGCCGTCGGGTTTCCTCGCCGCACACGAAGCCGCGCACGACGCTCCGGGGCTCGTCGTCAACGGTGCGATCGTCAACGTACCCGATTACGAACATCGCCCGAAGCCTTCGCTCGCCCACTACTCGGGCGCCTTTCTTTGCACGTGCAACGTTTCGATTCCCAAAGCGGCGATCGATGCGGTGGGCGGGTTCGATGAATCTTTTCACCTGTATGGTTGGGAGGATACCGAACTCGGCGTTCGCTTACGCGAGAGCGGCCTGCATCGACGATTCTCCTGGGACGCATTTCTCTGGCACATAAAAAAACCGAGCGACGAAACACTCGAAGTGCTCGCGCGGAAATCCGTAGAGAAAGCCCGCATGGCGCGCCGGTTTTTAGAAAAAAGCCCTTCCTCGCGCGTGAAAGCCGCGACCGGCGCGCACCGGCTCAACGAGCTGCGTGCGAAGTATCTCCTCCCCGACGCGCTCCTCGCTTTTTACGCCGGCGTCGCGAGCGACGAGCGGGCGCACCCGACGATGCGCTCCATCGCGAAGGCACAATTCCTCGATGGAATCTACGCTCGCGAATTGTTTAGCACGCCGGACAAGTGAATCGCGCACTTCTCTATTGCGCAGGCGGCGGCATCGGCGATTCGCTGATCGCTACCGTCGTCGCCCAAGCGTTGCGCGCCCGATACGATAGCGTCGACGCGCTCACGCTCCCCGGACATCGCTCGACGCTCGAGCTCGTTCCGGAGATCGATCGCGTCCTCGTCGATAACGGCGAACCCATGGACCGCCACGTGGCCGCGTTACGCGAACGGCAGTACGCGGCGTGCGTCGTCACCTGGGCGACGCCGCGCGCCGCCACGGCAGTTCGCTCGGCGCAAATCCCCATCCGCGTCGGCCAAGCGCGCCGCCTCTATTCACGCTCGTTCACGCACCGCGTCGTCGTTCGGAGCGAACGCGGTGACGTAACATCGCATTGGTCGGATATCTTGCTCGATTACGCGCGCGCGATCGATTGCGACGCTCGCGGAGCGCGGCCGCGCATCGTACCTCGCGACGACGACGAACGCGCGGCGCAGGCTTTGCGCGCGGAGATCGGGCTCGCAAGCAACGGCTATCTCGTCCTCCATCCCACCAATGCCGTCGCGACGCAGCGCGGGCTCTGGCCGACGAGCGGATGGGCGCGCACCGCTCGCGCGCTTCGCGAACGTTTCGGCGTTCCGGTGGTGCTCGGCGGCGCCGATGCCGACCGGGAGATCGTCGCGCGGATCGTCGCCGAGAGCGACGACGCAGAGGTGCGCTCGATCGCCGGTCGCGCCTCGATCGGTGCCTTCGCCGCGCTTGCACGCGATGCACGCGCGTTCGTGGGGATCACGACCGGCTCGATGCATGTGGCCGCTGCGGTGGGGGCGCGCACCGTCGGCATATTTCCCTTTCAGAGCGATTTCCCCGAACGGTGGGCGCCGCTCTGCGACCGGCGCGCGATCGTGCGCTCCGCCTTTCCATGCCGGCCGGGCGACCGAAAGGAGACCTGCTCCGATTACGCTTGCATCGCCGCCCTCGATACGCCGAGAATTCTCGCTGCGCTCGGAGGGCTGCTCGCCGCAAGAGAGCCCGGCTAAGAGCGGAGGCGGCCATCGACGTCGAAGTGCGCGAAACGATGCGCGCGACCATTCAGCTCTGTACCTACAATCGTGCCGCGCTCCTCGAGCGCGTTCTCGATGCATGCTTCGAGCAGACGGTGCCCGAGGAATCCTACGAAGTCGTTCTCGTCAACGACGGCTCCACGGACGATACCGCTGCCGTCATCGAACGCGCGCGTTCGCGAGCGACCTGCGCTTTTACCGTTATCGATCAGAAAAATGCCGGGCTCGCTCGCGGCCGGAACGTGGGGATTGCGCGTGCGAGCGGCGAGCGGATCATCTTTATCGACGACGACGTTTTACCGCTGCCGAATTTCGTCGAGGAGCACCTTCGTTCGCACGACCGCGCGCCCGCAGCGATCGTACGCGGCGGCGCGATTAACGTCGAATCATTCGACGATCTTCCACCGCCGGTCTGGAGCTGGAAAAACTACAGCGGGAATTTCTTTTGGACGACCAACGTCTCGGTGCCGACCGCGACGATTCGCTCGATCGGCGGCTTTAACGAGTCGTTCGCCGAATACGGTTGGGAGGATATCGACGTCGGGCTGCGCTTGCGCTTCGCCGGCGTGCGCGCCGTCTTCAACCCGCGCGCGCTCGCATATCATTACAAACCTCAGCCGCGTAGCGGCGAGATCGAAAAGATGGAGCGACAGGCGCGCGCGCAAGCGCGCACGGCGGTAACCCTGTCGGCTCTGCACCCGCATTGGCGCACCTATCTCGCGACCGGAGAGAACCCGGTTCAGCGTGCCTTCCATGCGGTGTTGCGAGCCTTCGGCACGCCGGAGCGATTGCGCCGTCGCGTCGCGTCGATCGCGGGGGATCGCCCGCTCGACGCGGCGGAGTTGCGAGCGGTGCGAAGGATGCTCGCGAGCGCGTATTTCGAAGAGCTCGAACGCGCGATTCAAAAACGTAATGCCGCGTGAGAATCGTTCTTTCGCGCACCGATCGTATCGGCGATCTTTTACTCTCGACACCGGCGATCGCAACGGTTCGCCGGTCCTTTCCGAGCGCGCACATCACGATGGTAACCAGCGCCTACAATCGCGTCGTCGTCGAACGGAATACCGATATCGACGAACTCGTCGCGCTGCCGCGAGCGATTCGTCCGGAACGCTTCGGCGCGCAATACCGTAACGTCGATCTCGCTATCGCGCTCGCGCCGCGCTCCGAGGATCTGCGCGTCGTCGGTGCGACGCATGCGACCGTGCGCGTCGGCTATACCTACGCGCGCCGCTACCTCGCGCGCCTTACCGCTCGTTTGTTCGTCAATCGCATGGCGATCTCCGAAGCCGATCCGGATCTCTGCGAGCGCGATCCGCATCGCGTGGTGCGCCATGAAGTCGACCAGCTGCTCGATCTCGTCGCGCTCGGGGGTGCGCGCGAGCGCGTTGTCGACCTGCGTCTCGATCTTCGCAACGAAGATCGAGACGCGGTCGCCGCGCTCCCGGATCGCCCGATCGTTCTGCACCTCGCTCCGCGCTGGTTCCATAGCGGCAGCACGCTGGAATCGACGGTCGCGCTCGCGCGTCTTTTAGCCGGGCTCGGGCGCCCGCTGGCGATAACGGCGAACGCCGAGATCGGAGATGCCGTCGATGCCTTCGCCGGGGTCGGCGCGGCGGCGGTGCTTCGCGATTTGCCGTTCTTCCACTGGGCCGCGGTCTTCGAACGGGCGGCGTGCGTCGTTACCGTCGACACCGGTGCGACTCATGTCGCAAGCGCGATGCGCAGGCCCACGCTCGTCGCCTTCGAAAACCGCTACTTCCGATTGGCCTCACAAGAATGGGCCCCCTATCGGGTTCCTAGCCGCAGCTTGCGCAAACCCCAGAGCGACGACGAAAGCTCCCTCGCGCAGTTTCGCAACGAGGTCGTCGACGGCGTCGCGGATTTAATAAATGCTTGATTGTTCCGTCGTTATTCCCACCTACAATCGCCTCGACACGTTGCGCCATGTCGTGCCGACCCTGTTGGCGCAGACGGTCGATACGTCGCGCTACGAACTGCTGATCTGCGATTCGCAATCGACCGACGGCACCGCGGAATATCTCGCCGAGGTTGGGCGCTCGGCACCGAACGTCCGCCATCTTCCCGGGGGATATAGCGGCCGCGCGCAGGCACGCAATGCCGGAATCGCCGCGGCTAAAGGAACGATCGTGCTCTTTAACGACGCCGATATTCTCGCTTCGCCCGATCTTCTCGCCGTCCACCTCGAGCGGCACGCGCGCGAACGACGCATCGCGGTGGTCGGCTGGGAAGTGCAGGTGCGCGATCTCGACGACTACGCGCTCAAGCGCGATCGCGCAGATCTCCGCGGGCATCTCCATCCGCCCGGTCGCAAGCGCTTATCGTGGCTCTATTTTCTCACCGGGAATGCCTCGGTGCACGCCGATGATTTGCGCGCGGTCGGAGGCTTCGATGAGTCGTTCACGGGCTACGGCCACGAGGATCTCGAACTCGGGTATCGTCTCGAACGCTCCGGGGTGCGGATCTGCTATGAGCCGCGTGCGGTCAGCTATCACTGTCAGGACGTTCCCCACGAGGATCAAAAAGGGAAGATGATGCTCGCCGGCCGCTCGACGGTTCGCTTCTATCGAAAGCATCCCCATCTCGCCGTGCGCTTGCAATTGGGGATGACGCCGATCTCGCTCGGCTTGCATTCGCTGCTCGGGCGCATGCCGAACCTGCTGCGAGCGCTCGACGAACGCGCGGATCGCTCGAAACTCGCACGCGATATCGTGCAACAATATCACTATGTCTCGGGCATCAAAGATGCCCTCGCCCAACCAGAGGAGCGCCAATGACTGCGACGCCGGAACGTTTTTCTTGCGGAGCGCTGCGTGCCGATGCAATCGGACGCACCGCCGAACTCTTCGGCTGGGTCAATCGCCGCCGCGACCACGGCGGGCTCATCTTCATCGATCTTCGCGATCGTGACGGCATCACGCAGGTTGTGTTCGATCCCGAACACGCGAGTTTTCCGCTCGCCGAAAAACTCCGCAGCGAAGATGTCGTGCGCGTCGTCGGCATGGTGCGCGCGCGACCGGAGGGAACCGAAAACGCGAAGCTCGCGACCGGCGCCGTCGAGCTCGGCATCGAGCAACTCGAGGTACTCAATCGCTCCGAGGTGCCCCCATTCCAGGTCAACGCCGAGGACGATGTCGACGAGAGCCTGCGTTTGGAGTATCGATATCTGGATTTGCGTCGTCCGCGCATGCAGCGTAACCTTCGCCTGCGCCACCGCATCGTCAAAGCTTTCCGCGATTACTTCGACCAGCGCGACTTTGTCGAGATCGAAACGCCGATGTTCATCAAGAGCACGCCCGAAGGCGCGCGGGACTACCTCGTTCCAAGCCGCATGCACCCGGGCACCTTCTACGCGCTTCCGCAATCGCCGCAGCTGCTCAAACAGATCTGCATGATCTCGGGAATCGGGCGGTACATGCAGATCGCGCGCTGCATGCGCGACGAAGATCTCCGCGCCGATCGTCAACCGGAGTTCACGCAACTCGATGTCGAACTTTCATTCGTCACGCAAGAAGAAGTCATGCAGATGATGGAGGGCGCGGTCGCATCTGCGTGGCGCAGCGTTCTCGATATCGAGCTGCCGGCGTTCCCTCGGCTCACGCATGCCGAGGCCCTACGCCGCTTCGGCAGCGACAAGCCCGATATGCGTTTCGGGCTCGAACTCGTTGATGTCGGTGCGCGCTTTGCAACCAGCGAATTCGTCGTATTCCGCGGTGCGCTCGATGCCGGCGGCGCGGTGCTCGCGCTGCGCTATCCCGGCGGCGCCTCGCTCTCCCGTCGCGATTTCGACGCGCTCACGGAGAGTGCAAAGCTTTTCGGCGCGAAGGGTATGGTCTGGATCGCCTACGGAGCCGACGGCGTGAAATCGTCGGCGCAGCGCTTCCTCGATGAAGCGACGCTCGAAGCGCTTCGCGCCGATACCGGGAGCGCGAGCGGCGATGCCGTCCTGCTCTTCGCCGATGCGCGCGAGACGGTCTACGCGATTGCGGGGAAAATGCGCCTTGAGGTGGGGCAGCGCTGCGGCCTGCGCGACCCGGCGAAATTCGCGTTCTGTTGGGTGACGGAGTTTCCGTATCTCGAAATGGACGAAGAGAGCGGAAAACCGGTTCCGGCGCACCATCCGTTTAGCGCGCCGATGCCGGGACAATGGGATCTCATCGATAGCGATCCGCTCGCGATGCGCGCGCAGCATTACGATATGGTGCTCAACGGCTTCGAACTCGGCTCCGGGTCGATCCGCATCCACGACGAGGCCTTGCAAAAACGCATCTTTACGATGCTCGGCATGAGCGAGGAAGAGATCGAGGAACGATTCGGTTTCTTCGTCCGCGCGTTGCGTTTTGGCGCGCCGCCGCACGGAGGGATGGCGCTTGGCATCGACCGGATCGTCATGCTTGCCTGCGGCGAGGAGAATCTGCGCCAGGTGATTGCTTTCCCGAAGAACCAGGTCGGACGCGACGTGATGATGGACGCGCCCTCGCCGGTTCCGGAGCGGCTTTTGCGCGATCTTTACCTTCGCAGCGTGGCGCCCGCCCCCGAGAGCGCCCGATAACTGGGAAGGTGAGCGCTTCAATCGTTCGCAGCGCGATTCTCGGGCTCGTCCTCATAGCGGCGGTTGCCCTGCTTCGCGGCGTCCTGGCTCGGCCGGCGGTCGCCGCTGCCGGCCCGTCCTGCGGCACGCGCGTCGTGCACCTACCCGGCGACGTCGTCTTCCGCATCCTCTTTGCGAAGAACGGCGCGGTGCAGCAGTACGTCCTGGTCAGCAGCGATAAGAATCCCGAACTGGTGAACGATCGCAAGAAGTTTATCGAACGTCAGTTTGGCCCCGAGGCGGTCGATGCGCCCCCGCTGCATATTATTGCCTTCAAGCCTGCGCCCGGGGGCGGAGGTTTGCTCATCCCCGACAAAGCGGTCGACTCATGCGGCCGTACGCTCACCTTTCAATAGCGTTTATCGCGCTCTCCGGCGCGTTCGTCGGATGCGCGAAGCACCGAGAGCCCGTTGCAGCGCAGGCCGCGCTATCGCCGGCACCGCTTGCGACGATCGCGCCGTTGCAATCGTGCGAGACGCGCGAACTGCGCTACGACGGCAGCGAAGTGGTGTTGGTTGCGAACGTCGACCACTCGTTAGCTTCGCTGACGGTGGTCGCATCGCGTAGCGACGCGGCGCGCAAGCGCACCATCGCCGAGATCGAAGCGCAGCTCGGAACGCCGCACCCCGATACGCGCATCGAGCAGCGCCCGTGGAAAGATGGGCTCGTCGAACTCACCGATCCGTGCGGACGGCTCGTTACTCCTTCGCCCGAACCGACCTAACGTTCTCGCGTCGATCGTGCGCGCGTTGCATCTCCGCCGCACAGGCGCGGTCGAGGGGTGCATCGCTTCCCATTAAACCGGCGATCGCGCCCGCGGCATCGCGGCTCGTTCTGTTCTGGCTTAACTTCGCTTTGCCGTCGATACGTTCGACTTCAAACTCAAAGGCTGCGATGCCGTGCATTAGCCCCTCCACATACGCCCGATCGAGTCGCGCAAACTCCCACGGGGAAGCGAATGTCGCTTCGAAATGTGCGGTGAGTGCGGCGAGAATCGCCTGCGGATCCGACGCTTCGCGAAGGTGCCCGCGCGCGTGCACGGCGCTGTAGTTCCAGGTCGGGACCTGTGGATACGGAGGATCGTACCAAGACGGCGAGATGTATGCGTGCGCGCCGGTAAAGATCGCGAGCGCAGGGGCCTTCGCGTGAATCGCTGAGGATTGCGGGTTGGCACGCGCGACGTGCCCGACGAGCGTGAGTCCGCGCTCGCTGCGTCGTGCGAGCATCGGCACGTGCGTTGCAAACGGGAAGCCGTCGGCGCCCGCGGTTACGAGCAATCCGAACGGATTGGAACGAATCAGTCGATCGATCTCGCGATCGTCGTCGATAGCAAAGGTCGGCGGCAGATACATCGCGTTACTCCTTGGTGCGCGCGAAGTTCGTCGCGCGGGCGAGTATGGCATCCATCATCGCGCGCGTCATGAGCCCGGTGTTAACGTTGCGTTGGCTGGGATGATAGCTACCGAGCAACAGGATCGCGCGACCGCTCTTCCGCGCGAGATATTCGACGGCATGGCCGAATTTCGGCGTTCGTTCGAACTGGAAATCGTTTGCGCGCAGCGCGTCGGCGGCGGCGCGAAAACCGATCGCGCCGAGAGCGACGGCAACGCGCAGGCGACGCAGCAAACGAAACTCTTCGGCGAGATACGCGGCGCAGTTGCGCAGCTCTTGCGGCGTCGGTTTATTCTCCGGCGGCGCGCAGTGAGCGGCGGCGGTGATCCAACAATCGATCGCGCGCAGGCCGTCGTCGCGCCACGTCGACTCCGCCTGCGAGGCGAGCCCGGCACGGAAGAGTGCGGGGTAGAGAAAATCGCCGGAGGGATCCCCGGTAAATGCACGGCCGGTGCGATTGCCGCCGTGCGCGGCCGGCGCGAGCCCGACGAGCACGATGCGCGCGTTGGGATCGCCGAAGCCGGGGACGGGCTTGCCCCAATACTCGTCGGCGGCGTATGCGCGGCGCTTCTCGCTTGCGACCTGCGCGCAGTACGCGCGTAATTCCGGACAGCGTTCGCAGGCGACGATCCGTCGTTGCAGTGCGACCAAGGTCGCTGAAACCCGATGCCCGGGCTCCCCGGTCTTACGAGCGTGAGTAGCGAAGCGCTTCCCTTTCCTATCGCCGAGGCGGGTATCGACCGGCGGGGAATCTCCCTGCTTTCGATCGCCCACATCGTCAACGATGCGAATCAGTCGGCGATCCCCGCGATGATCCCGTGGTTGATTAGCCATCGCGGCCTCAATCTCGCAACGGCCGCAACGCTCGTGCTCGCGATGAATCTCTCATCTTCGGTCGTTCAACCTTTCTTCGGCCACTGGTCCGATCGTCGCTCGATGCCGTGGATCATTCCCGCCGCGCTGGTCCTTGCCTGTACCGGCACCGCCGCGATCGGGCTCGTGCATTCGCTGCCGATGATGTGGTTGGCAGCGTTGATTGCCGGAATCGGCACCGCGGCCTTTCACCCCGAGAGTTCGCGCTTTGCAAATTTCTTTGCCGGAGCGAAGCGGGCGACCGGCGTCAGTATCTTCACGCTCGGCGGTTATCTCGGCTTTGCCGTGGGTCCGATCCTTACCACGCCGCTGATTTTGCACTTCGGGCTGGAAGGCACGGCGTTCCTCGCGATTCCCGGCGTGGTATTGGCAACGATACTCCTCTTCTCGCAACAGCATTTCCACGCGACGCGCGCGCGCGCGAATCGCGCCGTCAAAGCTCGTCCGAGCATGCCCGACGATTGGCGCGCATTCGGCGCGCTCGTCGCGGTGGTCGTGCTGCGCTCGACGACCTTTTTTGCGGGGGTGACGTTTCTTCCGATCTTTGCGATCTCGGTCGCGCACGCAAGTAAAACCGGCGGTAGCATCGTGCTGGCGGCGATGCTGTTGGTCGGATCGTTGGGAACGATGTGGGGCGGTCGCCTCGCCGATCGCTTCGGGCGTCGGCGGATCATCGCGATCTCAATGATCGGAACGCTCGTCGGCGCTGCCGCACTTGCGTGGGTCGGCACGTTCGCCCCCTCCATGACGCTCGTCGTGCTCGCCGCTTCATTCTTCGGTCTCTCGGTCGGTCTTTCGGCCGGCGTGATCGTCGTGCTCGGACAAGAGTATCTCCCCAATCGTCTCGGCGTGGCATCGGGCGTGACGCTCGGGCTCGCCGTCACTATCGGCGGGCTCGCGCAGCCGCTCTTCGGTGCGATCGGCGACCGCTTCGGCAGCGTGCCGATCTTCGAGAGCGTGGCGATCTTCGCGTTGCTCGCACTTGCGGGAACGATCTTCTTGCCGCGCAAGCGAGTACAACCCGCGTAACGCCGTTAGTGTAAATTCGGGAAATCGAGCCGTTGTAGCGCGGCAAAGGTGACGATGCCGACCGCGGTAGAGAGATTGATACTACGCACCGAGTGTTCGCGCATGGGAATCCGCAGCGTCCGCTCCGGGAAGCGATCGAGGAGCGTTTGCGGCAGCCCCTTCGTTTCGCGACCGAAGACCAAGGCGTCGCCGTGGGCGAACGGCGCGGTATCGTAACGCATGCGTGCGCGCGTCGAGAGCAACCACATGCGTCGCGCGATCGGGGTCGCGAGAAACGCCTCGAGATCGCGATGTACGACGACGTGCAATCGTTCCCAATAATCGAGTCCGGCGCGCTTGAGCGAGCGATCGTCGATGGCAAAGCCGAGCGGCTCGACCAAGTGCAGCGCGGCGCCCGTCGCCGCGCAGAGCCGCGCGACGTTTCCGGTATTCGGCGGAATCTCCGGCTCGACGAGGACGATATGCAGCGGCACGTCGGGAAGCTCCGCGATCTCGACGAGACGATCGGTGGGTTGCGTCGCTTCGCTCACGCGAGAATATCGGCAAACGCGATGCCGACCGGCGCGAGAACGTAGGCGACGCCGCCGTGGCGTTGCCAGCAGCGCTCGAGAGCGCGGCGTGGATAGATGGTGCGAATACGCGTGGCCGCAGGATCGTTCATCACGCAGTCGCCATTCGAGGTAAAGCCGCAGAGTACCGCAAGGTGTCCGGTGGAGCGAGGGAGCGGCGCGCCGGGCAGCTCGCCTTCTTCCCACGCGTAGGAGAGTGCGAGCGGAAGATTGCGCTCTAAAAATCGCTCGCCGATATCGAGTGACCCGACGTAGGCGAGTGCGGCGCGAAGGCTCTGCGCCCCGGCATAGGCGACGTTAAACGCCCAGTTTCCGTAACCGCCGTAGACTTCATCGAAGACTCCGGCGGCGACGTCTTCGATGCGCGCGTCGATTCCGTGAAAGCGTAGCAGCATTGCGAGCGAAGCGGGGCTGCACCAACCGTTCTCGCCTTCGACGACGTACTGCGACTGGAGCGGTACGTCATGAATGCGCGCACCGCCCGCATACGGAAGCGAGGGCGAGGGTTCGCTCGGCGTCGCAAGCGCGAGGCTCTGCAATCCCTCGGGGTCGGCGCGCACGACGACGGAGTCGAACGGAACCTCGCTGCGGATGATATCGGTCAGCACGCTGACGCCGAGCAGGTTACATGGAAACGAACGGCGCGATTGCGGCGACCAGCGTGCGAACGGAAGCCACGGGCTAACGTTCGCCGCCCCGCTCCGCAACGAGAACGCGATCTCGCCGCTCTCGGCGAAGCTGTTCCACGAGAGCAGCGCTTCGCGCGCCGGCTCGCAGCGCAACGTCGTTACGGGCGCGGCCTTCGTTACGAGTGCGAAGCCGACGGCACGACCTCCCATTGCCACGCGTTCCAAGAATCGCCGATGAACGATGCCGGAATGTAATCGCGCACGCGATCGTCGATAGCGGTCGTCGAACGCTCCCAATAGACGAAAACCATCGGCACGAGTTCGTGGATGCGCTCCTCTTCGCGTTGATAGAGTCGCTTACGCAGCGTTTGGTCGAACGTCGACGCGGCCGCGGAGGACGTTGCATCGACGATCGGATCGCGCAACCAGTTGGTGTTGGCGCCGTTGGGCGGAATAAACGCACTGTTCCACGAGCCGCTGTTATCGGGGTCGGGGCCGTTGGTGTCGATGCTCCACTCCATATCGTAGTGCCCGCTGTAGATCGGCCCGTTCTGCGCGAAGAGAAAACTCGGCGGATAATTGCGAATCCGCAGATCGATGCCGAGCTTCCGCAGCATCGCCTGCATGACGACCTCCGCGCGTTCGTTGGACTGGCGGTTGCTGCCGCTGATAATCGTGAGAACCAGCCGCTGCCCGGCGCGCGTGCGGACGCCGTCGGCGGATCGCCGCCAGCCCGCTGCCCGCAGTAATGCTGCGGCGTGGGCGGGATCGTAGGGATAGGGAGCGATCTTCGGCGCGGCCCACGATTCGGGGAAGATATCGGAGACCGCCGGGAGATCGACGCCGTGATAGATCGTGTCGCGCAGGCGCTTCCAGGCGATTCCTTCGGCGATGGCGAGTCGCACGCGTACGTCGCGCAGAATCGGGCGGCTGCAGTTAAAACCGAGATGACGCCAGTTCGCAAGCAACGTGTGCACGACGTGGATGCCGTGGATCGATGCAAGTTCCGGAATCTGCGTCTCGCCGACGGAGGGATCGACATCGATCTCGTGGGTGCGCAGGGCGTTCAGCATCGAGTTGGCGTTCGGGATGACGACCCAGCGCACGTGCGCGAGTTTCGGCTTGCCGCGGAAATAGCGTGGATTTGCCGCAAAGGTCAGCGATGCACCGTGGTGCCAATCTTGGAGAATATACGGACCGCTCGAAAGCGGCGCGTCGTTGAACGAGGCGCGGTTGAGGCTTGCTAATTTCGCGAGAACGTGTGCCGGGAGCGGCGGATAGCCCGAACCGCCGATCGCGAGCACGCCGAGAAATGCCGCCATCGGGTGCTTGAGCCGAATCACGATGGTGTGGCGGTTCGGCGCGCTCGCCGAAGCGATATCGTCCCAACCGTAGCGCGTTTTCACATTATTGCGTGGATTGAAGACGGCGTGATAGGTAAAGATCCAATCGCGCGCGTCGAGCGGGGCGCCGTCGGCCCACCGTACGCCGCGGCGCAGATGGATCGTGATGACCTTCCCGTCGCTGCTGATGCCGCCGTTCCGAAGCGTCGGCACTTGCGTTGCAAGATCGGGAATGTAATTGCCGCGTGCGTCGTAACGCAAAAGGTAGCTATAGAGCATCCCGTCGGCGAGATCGCTCGCCGCCGCCTCGCCGAAGAGCGGATTGAGGTTATCGGGTTCGTCGGGCTCGCCGAGACGTAGCGTGTGCGGCGGCGGAATATTCGCCGCGCATCCGGCGAAACCGAAGGCGAGTGCGGCGATAAAGAGCGCGGCGACGATGCGTTTCATGCGCTGCGCACCTCGCGCTTCCGAAGCGGGCCCGCGATCTCGGCATAAAAGGCGTCGGCACCGAAACGCACGAGATCGTCGGCGGGCAACTGCGTCTCGGCGCGCGCGCGCGCGATCTCCGCTCGCGCCGCGTCTTCGTCGAGCCCGCGTGTATTAAGCGCGATGCCGATGACGTTCGCCGGCTTCACCGAGGCGAGCAGCGCTTCGTGCAGTCGGATGAGTTCCCGATACGGCAGCGTCGGTGTGGCGTAGGCGTTGATTTTCGTTCGGTGCGGCATGCAGACCAGCACGAGCGCATCCGGAGCGCAGCCATAGAGCAGCGCGAGCGTTACCGGCGCGTAGGCCGGATGGTTGATGGCGCCCTGTCCCTCGACGACGATGGCATCGGGTTGCTGCTCCGCCGCTTCGAGCACGAGACGTTCGCATGCGCCCGCTGCGAAATCGGCGATCGTTCGGTCGACGGCGATTCCCCAGCCCGCAATCGCGATGCCGGTCTGCCCGGTCGGCACGAAGTTCCATCGCCGCTGTGCGCGGCGTGCCGCCGCACAGAGTTCGAGCGAGACGGTCATTTTACCGACGTTGCAATCGTTGCCGACGGTCAGCAGAATCGGCGCGGTAATGGCGTAGGCAGCGCCGGAGAAGACCGGTGTTGCGGGGACGGCGCGCAGATCGTAGAGCCGGACGCCGCGCTTTCTCGCCGCGCTTGCGAGCTCTTCATCCTCGGCGAGCATGCTGTGCAACCCGCTGACGATATCGAGCCCGGCCTCGATCGCTTCCAGGACGCCGACGCGGAGATCGCCGAGCGCACCGCCGATCGGAGCGGTGCCGACGAGCAACGCGCTCGGCGCGAACGCTAGTGCTTCGGACAACGATGCGACGACCGGCGCGTCGCAGCGCGCGAGATGCGGCACGAGATCGCCGACGCGTCGCCCGGCACAACTCGGATCGATGACGGCGACGACGGGATCGCTTCCGTAGGCGATGACGCCGTGCGCGGTCTTCGCACTCTGGACGAATGCGTTCGGGGCGAGAACGACGTAGCGACGGATCACAAGGTGAGAGTTTCGCGGACGCCGAGCCCGGGCCCGCCGGGGAGCACGAGCTTTCCGCGTTCGTAGGCGAGCCCGGCGAACGGATCGTCTCGCGTGAGGAACGGGCCGTCGATATCCGCCCAGTCGACCAACGGACTGATCTGCGCGGCGGCGGTGGCGAGAATCGCGCTCTCCACCATGCAGCCGAGCATCACTTTCAAGCCGAGGGCGCGTGCGGTGTGAATCATCGCGAGCGCGCCGCGGAGCCCGCCGCATTTGACGAGTTTGACGTTGACCCCGGCGACGCAACCGGCGAGCCGTGGAAGATCGGCGGCATCGCGCGAATCTTCATCGGTCACGATGGGGATCGCGCTGCGCGCGGAGATCGCGCGTAACCCGGCCGGGTTCCCCGCGGGGATCGGTTGCTCGCAGAACTCGATATCGAACCGCGCAAGTTCGGCGAGCATGAGGATCGCTTCGTCGACATCCCAGCCTTCGTTGGCGTCGATCCGTATCGTTCCGGTGTAACGCGAGCGGATCGCTTCGATCGTCGCGACCTGTTCGTGCAACGCCCCGAGCCCGAGTTTAACTTTCAGGATCGGGCAGTCGCGAACTTCTTCGAGCTTCCGTAGCGTGCTCTCCGGATCGGCGATGCCGATGGTGAACGAGCTCGTCGGCGTCGCGCTGGGATCGAGGCCGAAAAATTCGTAGAGCGGTAGCCCGGTCGCTTTGCCGATCCAATCGTGCAGCGCGATATCGAGCGCGCAGCGTGCCGCCGGCGGTATTGTGGCCGGCAATAATGCTTCTAACCGATAGGGCGATGCGGCGTCCGCCCGGTACGCAGCGAAAAACGCGAGAATTGATTCGACCGATTCGCCGTACCGAGCGATCGGCGCGCTCTCGCCGAGCGCCTCGATCCCGTCGTACGACATGCGCAGTAGGGCCGAGCGCGCGAAGGTCGATTCTCCGCGGGTAATTTTGAAGGGGTGCTTCAGCGGGATTCGGAGCTCGCTCGCAGCAAAGGTGGCATCCATGTCGCGAGCCTTCCGCCCCGCCGGGCGCACTCCTCGGCGCAGCATCCTCTGGTTGCGCCGCGACCTGCGTTTGTGCGACAACGTCGCGCTCGCCGAAGCGGCACGCGCGAGCGATGAGGTGGCGCTCGCGTTCGTACTCGATCCGGTGCTCCTGCGGAGCGAGCGCATGGGGGCGCCGCTCGTGCACGCGTTCTTCTCGGCGCTCGCGGCGCTTCGCGCCGAATTACGCGAGCGCGGCAGCGACCTCGCGCTGCTCGAGGGCGGCTTTG
>JAJYRI010000077.1 GCA_021794175.1 bacterium | reverse complement strand
CGAGCGTTATCGTCGGCCCCGACGCACCGCTGGTTACAGCGATCGCCGCGACCGCGGTCGAGAGCAACTGCGCTGTCGACGGAAAACTCGTGTGACCGGTCGTTGGAGCGGCGTTCCACGCGTTGACGACGATGTCGGCGACATCGGTCGGCAACGAGAGTGCGAGCGTACAATCTTGCCCCGGTTGCGGCGTGGTGACCGCAGTACACGAAATACTTTGCCCGTTCGGCCCGAGATCGCCGACGACTGATATCGGCGTCGTCGCGAGATCGATGGCAACGTCGGGAGTGGTCAGCGTCGCCGGGTTCGTCGGCACGCTCGCTCCTTGGAGGACGAGCGAGATACCGATGCCCTGCGTTGAGATCGAGGTATATTGTGGTGCGCGGCGGCTGTTCGCGTAGCCTTTCGCCGGAATAAGGAGCGAGAGTTTTTGCACGACCCGCCCCGACGCAGACGACGTTGGCGCGCCTCCATTCGGAAGTACCGACGAAGCTCCACCGCCGCAGCCGGAAAACAGTACGAGCGCAACGGCGCTCGCCGTCATCGCGCGCGAGAGAGTGAACGCCGAGTGTCGATGCATCGTCACGATCTCCTAGTGTAGCTCGAGCGCGCCGTATATGCCGCCGGACTCAGTAAACCAAATATTCCCGTCGCCGCCGGGCGCAAGTTCGATCGGAACGCCGGCGAGCGGCGTCTGCGGGAAGGTGCTGATTGCCGCGGTTGCTGTGCCGACGAGCGTCGGGGCGAGGCGATAGATCCGTGCAACGCCCGGAACGATAAACCAGAGGTTGCCGTCGGGGCCGAGAATGATTTGCGATGCCACGGCAGCTGTCGGCGCTGCAACGATCGCCTTCCCGCAGAGCCCGGTTGAGAGCGGCGCGATCTCGACGAACACCTGTGCGTTTGATGGAGTGGCACCCGTACCGGTGCGCGCCGAGAGCCACAGATTTCCCTGCGCATCGGCAGCGATCGCACCTGTCTGTGCGATCGTGCCGGATACCGCAACGCCGCCAGACGCGCATGCACCGATTGTGGTCGCGCCGCCGCCGCTTCCGAGTTCGTAGGAGCCGACGATCTGATTCGCTGTCGGAGAGAACGCATCGAGCAACGAGCCGTTCGGTGCATACACATAGGTTGAGGCGGCAACGGCAAGCCCGGTCACCGGCCCGACCGGGCCGCTTAGTGGAGGATTGAGATTTACCGTGACGGGGCCGACCGGGGGCGAGTAGGTCGATCCGAGGAAAAGCCCCGCTGCATCGGTCAAATTCGAATCATTCGTTGCAACGACGGTGGTGCCGCTGACGCCGAGGATGGCGCTGTAGGACGGGCCGCTCGCGGGTACGGTAAAGGTGTACGGCGAGCCTTGCGCGAGCGTGCAGGCCGGATTTGCCGTGAGGCTACACGGTAGCCGGATATCGGTGAGGAGATCCGAGCTGTTGTCGGCGACCCAAAGATTTCCGTCACCGCCGAGCGCGATGTAGCCCGGGTTCGGATTGAGGAATCCGTTGGTGGCCGGCAACGTGCTCGAAGCGGGATTCGGGGTCGGCTGCGGGTAGCTCGTCAGCGTCGGCGCGCACCCGGCGCTGGAACAGCCGTTTGAGGAAATCGCCAGCAGGTCGACGGCATCGGATGGCCCCGGTGAGGCGACCGCGAGCGTATAGAGCGTCTGTCCGTCGGGGCCGAGCGCGATCCCGCCGAGCGTGGTGGTGGTGTAGCCACCCGGTGGCGGCGTGACCGCGATCTGCGTGACGGCATAGCTGGTGGGGAAGGTCGGTGTTCCGCTCGCCTGTCCGGCGACCGAGGCGGCGAGGTTAAAGTTCGCGCCGTGTCCGTCGCTGATGGTGAAGTTGGTCGTGCCGGAGATCGTTGCGTTCGGAACGAGCGTGAGACCGCTGACGCCGCCATTTGTTGCCGTACACGTAAGCGTCGTTGACGTCGCGCTGCATGCCGAGGGCGGCCCGCTAATCGTCGCCGATGTCGTCGAGCCGAGGCCCGCGATACTGAATCCCGTCGCGCCGGCTTCTTGCAGTTGCAACGCTTGTGGATAGCCGCCGGCGACGAGATTGGCGGGGCCCGGCGAGGCGGTGGCGATAACGAACGGAACGACTTCGGCGGTCACGGAATTGCTCCCCGTGCCGAACGCAATGCTTCCGGCGCCATTCGCCGCGATCGTTCCGCCGGGTTGTCCGGTGTAGCTCGCAGTGAGCGTCGCGGTAATCTGCGCGGGCGATTGGTCGATCGTCGTCGTGCCGCTTGCGAATGCACTCGAACTCACGCTGATGCCGTTGCCGGATACCGTAACGGGAATCGGCGATGCAAGCGGTCCGACGATTTCGGCGTTGCTTGCATCGAGGAAAACCGCCGTAATGGTGATGCTGTGCGGCGTGCCGTCGGCAACGGGATAGAGCGTGACGCCGGTACCGGAAGCGGCAATGCCGATCGCAGGGTTCGGTGTCGGCGACGCGATTGCGAAAGCCGCAGCGACGCCAGCGAGTGTGAGAGTGTTCGAAACGGGCGTCGTGCCGGTCGGCGCGACGGCGACCGTAATGCTTCCTGTGGAGAGCGTAACACCCGCACTGCTGAGCGCAGCGATCGTGTAGGTGTCGTTGCCGGCGATAGCACCGACCGTTGCCGTGCAGAGAAAGCTCGAGACGCCGTTGGTCACCGTGATCGGACCGCAGATGCCTTGCCCGGCGACGATTGGGAACGTGAATGGTGCGACTGCCGGGCTCGGGGGGTTGCCGTTGACGGCGGTGAGGGTGATGACGACGGAGGCCGTCTTCCGCGAGAGGTACCGTGGGCTGCGCCCTGTGCCGGCGGAGGAAGGGGCCGGAAAGCGGAAGGCCATCGATGCGTTGCTCGTCGTGGTCGATCCGGGGCGGGCTGGATTTGGGAGCGCTCCGCTGCCGGCGCTGCCACACCCGGCTATCGCGAGAGCGAGTGCCAGGGCGGAAACGGAAAAACCGACGGCTCGCAGCATGTCCATCCTCACACGACGTTTCGGGTAGGTTAAATCGTATTTGTCGCGCAGAAGCGCGTACTCCTGCGCCGCAAGCGGCTACGGTGTGATCGCGGTGCCCTGATATCCAGGGTAGCCTCCCGGCGAATAAAGCTGGAGCATGTTCCCGGTAAGAGAGATCGAGCTCCCATTTATCGCGTATTCGCAGACGGGGTTATTCCCAAAGCCCGGCATGACCCAAAGCGTGTTGTTGTAGGAAGTCATCATTTGGTAAAACCCGTTGGCCCCGGCGCCGCCGACGTTTGGGCACGAGGAAGAAGAAGGGAGAGGCGACGCAATCGATGTGGCGATCCCGGACGCTGATATCGTATAGACACCGAGTGTAGAGCTCGAAGTGTACGCGACCCAAAGTCGCCCGAGTTGGTCGACCGCGAGGTAATCGATATCCGTACTTGGCAGGCCGGAGATATTGATTGTCGTCGGCGATGAGTAGGGCGGCGCTAGGAACGCAACCGTGCTGGGCGACCCAATTTTGTTCGCGATAATTACGGGGTCGTTTGCGAATGCGCTGAGTGCCGGCGGAGCGACAGCCGCCAATGTTATGGTAGAAGACCCGGGGAAGAGGCTGGGTAGTCCGACCTGCGCGACGGGCGTCCCCCCCGTCTTTGAAGGCGTGAATTCATATAGGCTGCCGGTTGCCAGGTCGTCAACCCAAACGTTCCCGGTTGCATCCGCCGCTCCCGTCTGAGAGCTCAAGGGAGCGATCACGGACGAACCGAGTTCCAGCAGAGGTGAACTCGGTGTTAACCCCTGCGAGGCGGTCGCCGGCGGGTACTCTTCGAAGTAACCGCTGTACGAGTCGAAGATCCACAAATTTCCAATGCTATCGGCGAAGACTTCGCCGAAGCCCGAGGCCTGCAATGCATCGGTCGGGATGGCGTTGAGTGTCGTCCCGGATCCGGTCGCGGGCGGCGTATAGGACGTGCTCGTCGGAAGAAGTGCGAACCCAAATAGCCCGTTAGAATTCCCCGCGCTATTGGAATCCCACATCTCTTGCACCGGTTGAATCGAGAGCGTTCCAGTGGTTATTCCGAGACCGCTGCCGCTCGGCGGCATCGCCTTTGCGGTGAGCGAGAGCGGCGAACTATTCCAGGCGACAACCTGCACCGCAAATTCATTTGCGTTACCGGTGCTGGGTGTCACGACGGGGTCGCGTGCGCTATTTGCGGTGAGTGTGACGCTCGGCGCGCCCTGACCGATGATGATGTTTCCTGCCGCATCGATCGGTTCGACGAGAAAATCGATCGGCGACATGCCGACGATATCGTAGGTCGTGCCGACGGACGAAACGTGCGTTTGCGACGGTAACGGCGTGATGCTGAGCCCGGCGGTAATCGCGTCGAGCGATGCGCTGATCGATGCGGCGCTGCCGATATTGGCGGAGGTCCCCGCCGTGACGACCTCGCTCGGTAATATCGTTTGCGATAGCTCGGTGGTCGGAGCGAATGCACCGGAGGTCGGTCCCGTCGACCACGTGGTAATGCCGACGGTGTAGGTGCCCGGTGCCAGCGAGACGGCGACCGAGCAGAAGCGGGAACCGTTGCTTTGCAACGCGCAGACCGTCGGCGAAGAGACGGCAAAATTTACCTGCGGCGCATCGAGTTGCGCTTGCGTGAACGTTTGATTCGCGCCGGAGAGATAGCTGATGCCGATATATTGCGTATCCGGCGAGACGTATTTCGGCGACCTTCTATTCGCTTGCAGCGCCGGAGCCGGCACGTGCAGCGAGAGCGAGAGCGTACCGTTGCCGCCGACGCTCGGTAATGCATGCGACGGGATTCCCGCTACAGCGCCGCCACCGCCGCAACCGGCGAGCAGCGCGAACGCGAGCCCCGATGCCGCGAGTTCGCGGCGAAGCGATTGCAGATGCTTGCGGATGTTGCGCCGGATGCGTCTCATTGCAGAACTACCTCGCCGATGTTAGGGGCGTTATATTCGGTAAACCAGAGATTCCCGTCGGGACCGACGATGATATCATAGGGATTCGCGCTTCCCGTAGGAATCGAAATGGCCGTGACGACACCGCTTGGGGTAATGCGATCGATCGAGTTGTTCGGTGGGTCAGTAATCCAAATGTTTCCGTCGGGTCCATCGACGACGGAATAGACGTTCGGAATCTTCGCCGTGCCGCTTGGAGCCGGAAGCGAATACTGAGCAACGACGCATGGAGTCGTGCCGACGGTCGAGAGAACGTCGACTTTCCGAGACGTCGCTTCGACGACCCAGAGATTTCCGTCGCTGCCGGTTGCGAGCCCGCTGAGATCGTTGTTCGGATCGGATATTTGCCCGGACGTTCCGCAGAACTTCAACGAATTGTAACTGTCATCGGTGGACGGTGAACCCGGCGAGGTTATCTCGCCGAGTGCTGCAACGCTACCCGTCGGTCTTTCGGTTAGAAATACGTTACCGTTCGGGCCTAATGCCGCTTGAACTGGTTGATTCGCTTCGGAGATCGTGCTCCACGACTGCGAAATGGGGTTGTATGAGTAGTACGCCGCTAATTGCGTCGAAAAGAGCATGAAGCCCGCGGTTGAGAGGACGAAGTCACCCGTGATCGATGACGCTGCTGAAAGCGATGCCGTGACAGTGCAGGTAACGGTTATCGTGCCCGAGCACGCGGAGGACGGGGCAAGGTTGAATATTCCATTCGCTGATGCATCCGTGTACCACAGAAGCCCTTGGTAGGAAGCGAAGTTGACCGGATAGTGTGGCGAAGTAGCCGGCAAAATCGAATCGCTCGATATGCACGATGTCGGCGAAAGGACGCAGTTTGCCGGACTAAAGGAGTTCATGTACCCATTTGAGCTGCCGAACCAAATATGGTTTCCGGTTGGCCCGACGCTCAGGTTCTCTGCGTTACCGACGTTCGGGTTCGAAAATTCAAGTATCGTATGCGGCGGGACGGTGATGCCGCCGCCGGTCTGCGGCGTGACGTCGAAGGACTGCTTGACGCTGACGGCGTTTGCATCGGAGATCGCGAGCGTTCCGCCGGTGCCGAGCCCTGAGGGAGCGACGTCGAACGTGACGCTTCCCGAGGTGGCGTTGCACGTAAGGTTCGTTGCGCCCGACGTCGGTGGTGGGCTCGGCGCGCATGCGGCCTGCAGCGTGCCGCCGCTCGATGCTGCCGTCGCGGCAAAGGTCGCACCGGAGACGCCGGCTTCGGTAGCGGTGACGGTAAAGGGAATCCCGACCGTCGCATTCGCCAGCGTTATCGATGTCGACACCTGCAACGGAGCGATCGCAATCGTCGTCGCGCCACTTCCGCTGCCGATCGTCAACGTTCCCGACGTGGGAGCGCCGGTTCCATAAAACGATGCGCCGCTATATTGCACCGTGATGGTGGCAGGAACGGCGGTCACGGTTGCACTTCTGAAGTTGGGGCTCGGACTTGCAGCGTAGGAGAGCGTGCCGCTGCTGGGATCGGTGAGCGCGATCGGAATCGGCGACGAGAGCGGCCCCACGATCGTGTTGCCGGAGGCGTCTTTGGCAGAGATCGATAGGGTGAGCGCGTGCGTGGTTCCGTCGACCGGCGGTACCCAGGTGCTCTGTGCCGCGTTGAATGCCGAGCCATCGGGCTGGACGCCGGGCGAGGGAGTCGCGACACTCGCCGCCGTGGTCACGCCGCCGAGAACGAGCGTCGTTTTGACGTAGGTCGGGCCGGTTGGGTTCACCGCGACGGTAATACTTCCCGATGAGAGTAGGGCGCCGCTGCTGTCGTAAGCCTTGATGAGGAAGGTGTCGTTCCCGGCGACGGCGCCGACGGTGGCGGTGCAGCTGTAGCCGCCGTTGACGACGGCCGTGCAACTGCCTTGCCCCGGCGCGACGGCGATCGTCGTCGACGGGATCGCCGGATTTGGCGGCACGCCGTTGACGGCGGTAATGGTGATGGTGACCGAGGTCGTGTTCGAAGAGAGGTACTTCGGCGCGCGAGCGCTGCTCGCGGTCGAAGGTGCGGGGAAGCGGAAGGTCATCACGGCGCTCGGGTGCGTGCTCCCGGCCGTCGGGTTGTTGGTCGATGGAATCGAGCCGCTCCCACCTCCGCCGCCGCACGCGGCGAGGGCGACTGTCGCGGTAAAAAACAGTAGTACGAACGCAGAGCGCATCGGAACGTCCTCCCCGGGTGATGAAGCGTTCGCCCTTTTTAGGGGCGACCCTACCGTCGGTTAGGCGCGCCTTTGCGCTCGCGCGCTGCGCGAAAGATTGCGTCGACCGCTGCGCCGTAGGCGCGACCGGCGCGAATATCCTGATCGCGCCAGAGAGCCGCGATCTCGGCGGCGCTGCGACGGTCGGGGGCAGCGGCAAAGCGCCGCTCGACGATACGTCCGGGTGGCTTGTACGGTAGAAAAGCGAGTTCGCGCTCGGGCTCGAGGTGCGCGACCGGTGCGCCGGTGTCGATGGCAAGTCGTGCGCCTGCGGCGCGTGCGCGGCGGCAGAACTGAAAATCCTCGCCGTATGTTGCGTGCTCCGGCAGTGCGAAAGGCTCGGCGCCGAGGCGCGCGAGCAGTTCCGTGCGCATGAGGACGCAATGGAACGCGCATGCGTCGATCGGGACGATCTCGCCGATGCGGTAGCGCGGCGCCCACGCGGGGATCGTAAACGGTGCGGGGGTATCGCGCTCGACGAGCGCAACGTAGCGTTCTCCATGCAGCGCAAAGGCGTTTGGGGAGCAGAAGGGTCGGCGGTCGCAAGCGAACGCCGCGAGCATATCGATATCGCCGCGTTCGCGTAACGTCGCGAGGAGTCGCTCGATGCTCCCGGGTTCGGGGTGCGCGTCGTCGTCGAGCCAGAGCGTGAGTTCGGCGCCGCTTGCGCGCGCGCGTGCCGCGAGTTCGTTCCGCGCATCGACGACGGGCTTGCCGACGACGACGATCGGTTCGTACGCGATGTCGGCAAGATGCGGCGCGAGCATCTCGTGGAACGCTTTCGGGAGTTCCGTACGCGACGGAACGCAGAGCGCGAGCTTCACACCGCCGTCATTCCGAGCAGCGGTCGCTCTGTCATCCCGAGTAGGTTGTGGCGGGGATCGAGGGGGCGTCGGGGCCTTCGTTCGGAACCTCGATGCCGCCGCCCGAGCGGCGGTGCATGCGCGGCTCGATATGCGTTGCCGCCCAGAGATAGAGCGTCGGAATAATGAGCAGCGAGAGCGTCGTCGAGACGAGCAGACCGCCGATGACGACGGTGCCGAGCGGCGCTTGCGTCTGGCTGCCCTGTTCGATGCCGATGGCGATCGGCAGCATGCCGCCGACCGTCGCGAGCGTCGTCATTACGATCGGCCGCAAACGCAACGGTGCGGCTTGCAGCACCGCGTCGCGGGCGCTCAACCCGCGCGAACGCAGGCGATTGGTGAATTCGACAACGAGGATCGCGTTTTTGACGACGATGCCGACGAGCATAAGCACGCCGATGAATGCGGTGAGGCCGAACGAGCGATGCGTGATTAAGAGCGCGAGCACGACGCCGATGCTCGCCAGCGGTACCGAGAGCATGATCACCAACGGGTGCAATAACGATTCGAATTGCGCGGCGAGCAGCATGTAGACGAGCAAAATTGCCAGCGCGACGATGAGCCCAAGGCTTGCAAACGTATTGGCTTGGTCGGTCACCGATTGCCCGAACTGCCAGCTATATCCCGGCGGCAACGTGATGCGCGACATCGCCGCGGTCGCCGCATCGACGACTTGGCCGAGCGGTGCATTGAGGAGTGTCGCCGTTACGTCCATCTCGCGTTGTTTGTTTTGTCGGGTGATCTCCGAGGGCCCGACGCCGAAGCTCAAGTTTGCTAGCTCGCCGAGCGGCATCGTCGGCAGCGTCGTCTGCGGGAGCGGCGCGCTCGGCGTCACGCTCTGCGAAAGCGCGCTCGAAGTGCTTGCAAGCGGAACGCCGAGCATCGCAATCGAGGCTTCGCTGCGGCGTTGCGATGGCGGCAATTGCACGACGATCGGATATTGCGTGCCGTCGATCTGCAGATACGATGCGATGCTTCCGGCGGTTGCGGTGTCGATCGTCTGCGAGATCGCGGCGGTCGAAACGCCGAGCCGAGCAGCGGTGGTACGTTTGATATTCACGTCGAGTTCGGGCTGCGTGGCGGTGATGCCGAGATCGGGGCGCGAGATGCCGCGAATTTTCTCAATCGCGGGCAGCACTTGGTCCTTCGCGATCGAGTAGAGTTTCGTGAAACTCGGACCGTAGATTTGGATGTCGAGGTCGCTCTGGCCGCGCGAGATGATGTTCGAGACGATATCGACGGTGTGCCCGAAGGAGAGCAGGCCGGGAATCTTTTGGAGCTTTTTCTGCCACTGCGCGACGTACGCCGCGGCGGCGTCGCCGACGATATTTGGTTTGAGCGTGACCGAGAGCGTCGCTTGATTGGTCACCGGGAGCGCGTTGAAGAGCCCTTGCGTGCCGACGATGATCCCGACGTTCTGCACGCGCGGATCGCGCAGCATCGCCTTTTCGATCTTCTGTACTTCGGCGTTGGTGATCGCAAGCGCGGTGCCGTTAGGCGTGCGTAAAAAGAAGCGAACGTACCTCGAGTTCGAGGGTGGGAAGGTCTCGGTGGGGATGAGCCCGAGTTTGACGATCCCCACCGTGGCGATGACGAGCAGCAAGGCGACGCCGGCGACGAGCCGCGGGCGGTCGACGGCGTGGGCGAGCAGCGAGCGATAGGTGCGCTCGAAGCGCGCGTACTGCGTCTCGAAGCGCGCGGCGAAACGTTTGAAGGGATCGCGCGAGACTTTCCCATTTCCCGAACCGTTCGGGTGCGCTCCATCGCCGTGCGCGGCGATATCGTTTCCGGCGAGCGAACTGAGCATCGGCACGGTCGTGACCGCGACGAGCAGCGAGAGCGCGACCGCGAGCATCACCATCACCGCAAAGGGCGTGAAAATGAGGCCCTGCAAGCCCGGAATCAGCACCAGCGGAACGAAGACGGTGATGACG
>JAJYRI010000076.1 GCA_021794175.1 bacterium | reverse complement strand
CCAACCTCGATGTCTCCGATGAAGGCAGCGGTATGCGCGTCGTTGCGCGCGGCGCGATTCCACTGCAAGCGCGTCTGGTGCGGTCGAGCAAACGGCAGATGACCTACGCATTCGTCGGCGTCGGAAGCCGTCTGACGCATATCCGTAGCGTCGATGCCGGCGGATTAATCGCCGTGGAAATTTCGCAGGTGGGGACGGCGGCGAGCCCGACCACGTACGTTACGCTCGATCTCGACGGGAGTTCGCACGTCGCGCAGGTCGGCTCGCTTGACGGCCGCGATATCGGGTTCGTTATCGCTCCGGGAACCAACGAGCTCGCCGTCAATGCGCCGACGACGCCCGCGCGGCCACGCTCTCTCGCGACGCCGACGCCGCAGGTCGCTGTCGCATTACGACCGCCGCCGAACTCCGAGCTGCCGACGGTTTCGCCGTGGAATCGCGTCGCAAACGAGCCGCTCGCCACGAGCCCGCCGGTTGCCGAGGTGACTCCGGCGCCGCTCGTCACGCTCGCGCAGATCGATGCGATCCAAGCGCAATTAACGCCGAGCGGCGTCACGCTGCACGTCGCACTGACCGGTGCCGCTTCGTTCGATTGGCACCACCTGCGCGCACCCGACAATCGCTTTTGGATCGATCTCCATGGCGCGACCCTCGAGCCGACGGCGATACCTCCGTCGACGAGTGCTCCGATTACCGACGTTCGCGCGCGGCAGATCGATCCGCAGACCGTACGTATCGCGCTCTCGATCGCGGGTGCTCACGATGTGACCGTGACGCCGGCGGCGACCGGTGTCGATATCGCGGTCGCCGGTGCGCTCTCGCTCGCCGATGCATCGACGGCGGGCACCGGCGTCGCCGGGACGGGAACGCCGAGCGTCGCGCTTGCGGCTGCCGCCCCGGTTGCAGGCGGCGACCCGAATCTCTGGAGCGTCAATCCCGTCGCAGCCTACGTGCCGACCAATCCGCGATTGATCGTCATCGATCCCGGTCACGGCGGTAGCGATCGCGGTGCGGTTCGGCACGGTGTCGCCGAAGCGGTGCTCACGCTCGATATGGCCAAGCGGTTGCGCGCGATTCTCGAAGCGCGCGGCTGGCAGGTCATTATGACGCGCACCAAAGATGTCGACGTGTACGCTCCCAACGATACCGCCGAACAGGAATTACAGGCGCGCGATAACATCGCCAATCGCGCCGGTGCGCGCTTGCTCGTGAGCATTCATGCCAACGCCTATATCAATGCGGGCCCGAACGGTACGACGACCTACTATGCCAAACCGATCGACGAGCCGCTCGCGCGCGATATCCAGAACGAACTCGCCGCGCAGGTCGGCACGAAGAACGACGGCATCGTTAAAAGCCATCTCTATATCCCGCTGCACGCATTTATGCCCGCCTGCCTGGTCGAAACGGCTTTTCTCTCCAATCCCGACGATTTCGCCCTGCTGACAGATCCTGCGTGGCGCCAGAAGGTCGCCGTCGCGATCGCCGACGGCATTACCGATTATGCAGGCGCGCCGCCCCCGGCAATCCAACCCCAGCAGTAAGATATGCTGGGGCTTTTCGATTCCGGGCTCGGCGGATTAACCGTGCTTCGAGCCGTCCGTGCGGCGCTTCCCGACGAAGAGATCGTCTTTCTCGCCGATCAGGCGCATGTGCCGTATGGCGATCGCTCCGAAGAAGAGCTCGTCGCGCTCCTTCATGCAAACGTCGCGTGGCTCGAAGCGGCGGGCGCCGATGCAATCGTGATGGCGTGTAACACCTCGTGTGCCGTCGCGCAACGGCATGGCTGGCCGAGCGCGGGCGTTCGCATTCTCGATCTCATCGAATCGGCGGCGCTCGCCGTCACGCGGCGAGGACTGCGCGATATCGCGGTGATCGCGACCGCTGCGACCGTTCGCACCGGCGCCTACGGTCACGCATTGCGCGCGCGTGCTCCGGCGATGCGGGTCACCGAGATCGCCGCGCCGGCGCTCGTGCCGCTGGTCGAGGCGGGCGAAATCGAGGGCGAGGTAGCGCGCCGTGCGGTCGCGGAGGTCTGCGAGCGCGTGCCGTCGACCTGCGAAGCGGTGCTGCTGGCATGCACGCATTTCCCCGTCCTCGATGCGCATTTCGCAGCGGCGCTCGGCCCCAACGTGCTGCGCATCGATCCGGCGATCGTGCAGGCCGAACGCGCGGTCGCGCTGGCGATCGAAGCGGGCTCACCGCGCGGGAGCGGGGCAACGCGTTGCGTCACCACCGGCGACGGCGCGCGTTTTGCCGCGCAACTCGAGATGATGCTCGGCCCGGATCCCGCGCGGACTAGTGAAGCAGTGCGTTTGGAATATGGAAGAGATCGAAGAGTACCGTAACGCTGCCGATGCCGAGGACGGAGCCGCCGATCACCTGGGCGAGCGTATGCGCGCGTAGATAGACGCGCGCCCATCCCACCATCGGGATGAGGACGAGAAAGGGCAGCGGCGAGCGGCCGTCGAGGAACACGATGACCGTTAGCGCAGCCGAGATCGCCAGCGCATGCGTGCTGATCTTCCAGTAGCGCGTGATGACCTGAATGACCGCTCCCGAGACGGCATAGCCCGCCAAAGCCGCGCGCATGAGCATCGGCGCGTGCGCGGCCCAGAGGACGATCAATCCGAGGATATAGGCAAGCGTAAACGCCGAGAAGACCGACTCGCGCTCGCGACGCTGCGACATATCGAGGTCGGAGATACGGTCGCTGGCGTAGAGCCAGAAGACGTAGAGCATCGGCAGTAGCGAGGTGAAGGTCGTCGAGAGGAAGAGCAGCTTCCAAAACTCCACCGTGGAGCGTGCCGTCTGGCTCGATAGGATAACGAAGAGGGCCAGGGCGCAGAGAAACGGGTTGAAGATCGTCGAGAGAATGCGGGCAAGGTCGCGCCAGACATTCCGGGTGCGCTCGGGGAGCAGATGTACCGAGGGGTCGATCACCCGGCCGAAATGCGACCTAGCGAACCCTCCTCCCTCCGAGAGCGGTTCTGAGGGCCAGAGCGCCCCGCCGGGGCTTACTCATCCCGCTCACGAATCGGAAGCACGCGATATGCTCGAAAAAATCAACTCCCCCGCCGATATCAAGGGGCTCGACCGCGACGAACTCGCGTTGTTGGCGCGCGAGATCCGCGACCTGCTGGTCGTTACCTGTTCGCGCAACGGCGGGCACCTCGCACCGAATCTCGGAGTCGTCGAGCTGACCCTTGCGCTCCATCGCGTCTTCGATGCGCCCCACGATAAGATTCTCTGGGATGTCAGCCACCAGAGCTACGTGCACAAAATTCTTACCGGCCGTCGCGAGCTTTTCTCGACGTTGCGACAGGGCGGCGGCATCTCGGGCTTTGCGATGCGCTCCGAATCGCCCTACGATGCATTCGGCGCCGGGCACGCCAGCACGTCGGTCTCCGCTGCATTAGGGATGGCGATCGCGCGCGACCGCCGCGGCGGCAGCGAGCGCGTGGTCGCGATTCTCGGCGACGGTGCGCTCACCGGCGGGCTGGCATACGAAGCACTCAATAATGCCGGCCATCTCCAGAGCAACCTCATCGTCGTGCTCAACGATAACGAGATGTCGATCGCGCCGAACGTCGGCTCGATCGCCTCGTACCTCTCGGTTCTCCGCAGTAAACCGCTCGTCAATTACGCACGCGAAAAAGCAAAAGACGTGCTGCACCATCTGCCGTTCGGCGGAACCGCGCGCAAAGCGATCGCGAGCGCAGAGGTTGCGGCGGTGCGTTTCGTCGCTCCGGCGGAGAAAACGGCCGTCATCTTCGAAGAGCTTGGTTTCCGTTATCTCGGGCCTTTCGACGGGCATCATCTCGAGACGGTCGAGGCGGCACTGCACGCCGCTGCCGGGATCGAGGGCCCGGTGCTCGTGCACGTTCGCACGGTGAAAGGGAAGGGCTACGAGCCTGCCGAGCGCGATGCGCGGACGTTCCACGGTTGCGGCGCCTTCGATATCGAGAATGGAAAACTCGAGATCAAAGAGGGCGCTCGCCCGACCTTCTCCGATGCCTTTGCGCGCGGCCTTATCGAGGTTGCCGAGCGTGACGAACGGGTGCTGGCGATAACCGCAGCGATGCCCGACGGGACGAAACTCTCGAAATTCGCGCAACGTTTTCCGGAGCGCTATTTCGATGTCGGCATCGCCGAGGCGCATGCCGTCTGTTTCGCCGCCGGCGCCGCGGCCGACGGCATGCGACCGGTCTGTGCGATCTATTCGACGTTCTTGCAGCGTGCGTACGATCAGATCGTGCACGATGTTGCAGTTCAAGGGCTGCCGGTGATCTTCGCGCTCGATCGTGCCGGCGTCGTCGGGGATGACGGCCCGACGCATATGGGGCTCTACGATATCGCATATCTGCGAACGCTGCCGAATTTTACGATTCTCGCGCCGCGCTCCGAAGAGGAGCTGCGTCCGATGTTGGAGTTCGCGTTGGATTGCGACGGACCGGTAGCGATTCGCTATCCGCGCGGTTCGAGTAGCGGCCGCGTGCTCGATCCTCCGGCGCCGATCGAGCGTGGAAAGAGCGAGTTGTTGCGCGCCGGGCGCGGCGTCGCGATCTTCGCGCTCGGGAATACCGTCGATATCGCGATGGACGCCTATGCGTTGTTGGAGAGCGGTGAATACGGCGATCTTCGCGCTTCGCTGCCGACGATCTATAGCGCGCGCTTCGTCGCGCCGCTCGACCGCGAGGCGCTCGTCGCTTGCGCGTGGAGCCACGATCTGCTGATCACGCTGGAGGAGCACAGTCTCGCCGGCGGCTTCGGCTCGGCGGTGCTCGAGGCACTCGCCGATGCCGGCGCGAGCGTGCCGGTCGAACGAATCGGGGTAGGGGAAACCTTTTTGCAGGCCGACACCCAGGCGCGGCAGCGGAGCGCGGTCGGCCTCGACGCTCGGGCGCTCGCTCGGCGAATAGCCGCCTGCCTTGTAGGGGCTACCGCCTCATGATAGAATCCTGAGCCGTACAACCCTCACAGGGAGTCTGATTTTTCATGCCAGCTAGTGCCGCCACAACGCACCCGCTCCAAGCCGCAGGTGCCGCAACCCAGCACGCCGCTCCGCTCGCGAAAGCGACGACCGTGCCCAATCCGCTCGCAGCGCAAGCCGCGCAGAGCGTCCCTGCCGCTATCGCACCGCATACGTGGTTCCAGCAACATGCGAGTTGGCTGACGCACGGTATCGCCGGGCTCGCGGTGATCGCCGCGCTCGCGCTGATCGTGCTGCTGGCGATGCAGACGACGAAGAACGAGGGGCTCTCCGGAACGATCGGCGGAAAGGTCGAATCGGCCTATCGCGGACGCCTGGGTATGGACGAACAACTTGCACGCGTTACGGGGATCGTAGCGGTGCTGTTCGTCGCCTCGATGACGATTCTCGCACTGACCGGAATCTAGCCGACTCCGCGATGGCGCTGCTCGAGGTCCGCAACCTCCGCACGACCTTTAAAACCGAGGACGGCATGATCACTGCCGTAAACGGGCTCTCATTTTCTCTCGATGCCGGGCAAACGCTCGGCATCGTCGGTGAATCGGGCTCGGGAAAATCGGTTACCTCGCTTTCGATCATGCGTTTGATCGATCGTCCGGGGCGCATCGAATCCGGCGAGATTTTTTTCGACGGGCGCGATCTCTTGAAACTTCGCGATGAGGAGATGCGCCGCGTGCGCGGACACCGCATTGCCATGATCTTCCAGGATCCGATGACCTCGCTGAACCCGGTGCTCACGATCGGCGAACAGATCGCCGAGGTCGTGCGCCTCCATCTCGGACGCAATCACCGTGAGGCCCGCGAAACGGCGATCGAGATGCTGCGAAAAGTGCGCATTCCGTCGCCGGAGAAGCGCGTCGACGATTATCCGCACCAGTTCTCCGGCGGCATGCGCCAACGCGCGATGATCGCGATGGCGCTTTCGTGCAACCCGCAGTTACTGATCGCCGACGAGCCGACGACCGCGCTCGACGTGACGATTCAGGCGCAGGTGCTCGAACTCATGAACGAACTTCAGCGCGAGACCGGCGCTGCGATCATTCTTATCACGCACGATCTCGGAGTGGTTGCCGAGACCTGTAAGGACGTGTTGGTTATGTACGGCGGCAACATGGTGGAGTACGGAGACGCGAAACAGATCTTTGCCGAGCCGCGCATGCCGTACACGCAGGGGCTTCTCGCCTCGCTTCCGCGGCTCGACGCGCCGGCGAACGCGCGCCTGAAACCGATTCCCGGGCAACCGCCGAACCTCCATCGCATGCCGCCGGGCTGTGCGTTTGCTCCGCGCTGCGCGTACCGCCTCGAGCGCTGCGATACGCCGGTTCCGGTTACCGATCTCGGCGGCGGTCATCTCGCCCGCTGTTGGCGTTGCACCGAAACGCTCGTTCCGGCCGGTGCTGCGCAATGAGCGACGAGCCTTTGCTCGAGGTCATCGACCTCAAGAAATACTTTCCCGTGAACGCGGGCGTCCTCGGTCGTCACGTCGCCGACGTCAAAGCGGTCGATGGGGTGAGTTTTCGCGTCGGCAAGGGCGAGACGTTAGGGCTTGTCGGCGAATCGGGCTCCGGCAAGACGACGATCGGGCGCCTGGTGCTGAAGTTGCTGCCCGCAACTTCCGGTACGATTCGCTTCGAAGGCCGCGATATCAGCGATATCTCTGCGCGCCAAACGCGCGAGCTCCGTCGCCGGATGCAGATCATCTTCCAGGATCCTTACGGGAGCCTCAACCCGCGCATGACGATCGGCGAGATCGTCAGCGAACCGCTCGCGATTCACGGTCTAGCGAAAGGTAAGGCGCGGATGGAGCGAACCGTCGAGCTCCTGCGCTTGGTCGGGCTTCAATCCTCGCATCTCAATCGCTACCCGAATGAATTCTCGGGCGGCCAACGTCAACGCGTCGGCATCGCCCGCGCCCTCGCCGTCGAGCCGCAGTTCATCGTCTGCGACGAACCCGTTTCCGCACTCGATGTCTCGATTCAGGCGCAGGTACTCAATCTGCTTGAAGACCTGCGCGAGCGGTTGGGGCTGACCTATCTTTTTATCTCGCACGATCTCTCGGTCGTTCGGCACATCTCGACGCGCGTCGCGGTGCTCTATCTTGGAAAAATCTTCGAAGTCGCCGACCGAGGAGCGCTCTACGAGCATCCGCTCCACCCGTATACGCAGGCGTTACTCGCCGCGATTCCCGTTCCCGACCCCGCCTTGCAAGGAACGCAGAAACGCGTACTTCTCAGCGGCGATGTCCCGACGGCGATGGCGCCGCCGAGCGGCTGCCGCTTCCATCCGCGTTGTCCCTTTGCATTCGACCGCTGTTCGGTCGAAGAGCCGGCGATGCGCGATACCGGGGGCGGGCATATGGTCGCCTGCCACGCCGTCGAAAACGGTACGATTCAGTAATCGCTGCTACTCGCCGCGACGTGAGCCGGCGAATGGCGGATATGGAAAGGGCGCATGCGATGCATGCGCCCTTGACCGAGAACTCCTAGACGGAGCTACTTCGCGGCCTTCTTGCGAGGACGGCCGACTTTGCGACGCCCGGCCGCTTTCTTGCGGGGAGCGGCTGCCTTTTTACGGCCGGCTGCTTTTTTGCGTCCGGCGGTCTTTTTGCGTCCGGTTGCCTTTTTGCGTCCGGCTGCCTTCTTGCGTCCGGTTGCCTTTTTGCGTCCGGCGGTCTTTTTGCGTCCGGTTGCCTTTTTGCGTCCGGCTGCCTTCTTGCGTCCGGTTGCCTTTTTGCGTCCGGCTGCTTTCTTGCGTCCGGCGGTCTTTTTACGACCAGCGGTGGCCTTTTTACGTCCGGCGGTTTTCTTGCGCGTCGTCTTCTTGGCGACGGCGGCTTTCTTACCGGCGGCTTTACGGCGTGCCTTGCGGCGAGGTTTCTTCTCCATCGTTTCGCCGTTGGCCATCATATCGTGTTCCATGCATCCTCCTCGTCCCCGGGGGACGATTGTCAGAGTGGATAGCGCAATTTATCTTGCGCTTTGAACGCATCTTAAAGGATTTCGCCGATTTATGCAAATACGCGCGCACGAGCGGCGTGCGAAGTTCGCGCGAACCCGCGCAACGTTTTGGGGAGACCTTGACCCCGGGGGTATACTTAGGCCCGTGAAAAAGCCCGTCATCATCGTCGAATCGCCGACGAAGGCGCGCACCATAAAGAAGTTTCTTCCGGCGCGCTACATCGTCAAAGCCTCGGTCGGCCACGTGCGCGATCTTCCTAAAAGTACGCTCGGCGTCGATACCGAGGGCGATTTCGCCCCGCGATATCTGACGATCAAAGGCAAAGGCGATGTCATAAAAGAGCTCAAAGCCGCGGTAAAAGGGGCCTCCGAGGTCTATCTCGCGACCGACCCCGACCGCGAGGGCGAGGCGATCGCCTGGCATTTAGCGCAGTTGCTCAAGCTGGAAAATCCGAAACGCGTCGAGCTCCACGAGATCACGAAAGAGGCGGCATTGCGGGCTCTCGAGTCGCCGCACGCCATCGACATGGACCGGGTCAACGCGCAGCAGGCCCGCCGCATTCTCGATCGGCTCGTCGGCTATAAGATCTCGCCGTTGCTCTGGGCGAAGGTTCGCGGGGGGCTCTCCGCAGGGCGCGTGCAGTCGGTCGCGGTGAAGCTCATCGTCGATCGCGAGCGCGCCATTTCGGCGTTTGTGCGCGACGAGTATTGGAGCCTTACCGCCCGGCTGAGTAGTGCCGCGACCGCACCGGTCGCGCAGATTTTCGCCGCCGACCTGGCGACCAAGAACGGCGAAAAAATCGAGGTTACGAACGAAGCGCAGGCCAAGGCGATCCTCGCCGATCTCGATGGCGAACGCTTCCACGTCCGCGCGGTGAAGCGCCGCGAGGTCAAACGGAATGCCGCCCCGCCCTTTACGACCTCGACCTTGCAACAGGAGGCCTCGCGGAAATTACGCATGCGCGTGCGCCGGACGATGCAACTCGCGCAGGCGCTCTACGAAGGGGTCGATCTCGGCAAGGAAGGCACCGTCGGCCTCATCACCTACATGCGTACCGACTCCACGCGTATCTCCGACGACGCGCGCGAAGCCGCGCGCGCCTTCATCCATACGCAATACGGGCCGGAGTTCCACGGCGGGCGGATTCATAAGGTTCGCGAGGGTGCGCAGGATGCACACGAAGCGATCCGCCCGACCGATGTGACACGGACGCCCCAGAGCCTCAGCGGCGTTCTCAAACGCGACGAGCTCCGGCTCTATGCGTTGATCTGGGAGCGCTTCGTCGCATCGCAGATGACCGCCGCGCGATTCGATCAGAGCACCGCCGAGATCGAGGCGGGGGCATACGGCTTCCGCGCGACCGGCACCGTGGTGACCTTCGCCGGGTTCACGCGCGTCTATGAAGAAGGGCGCGACGAGAACGTCGCCGAGGAGAAGGACGAGAAACGCTTACCGCCGCTAACCGAAGGCGAGGAACTCGCCGTTGCCGGCCTCGATCCCAAGCAGCACTTTACCGAACCGCCGCCGCGTTTTACCGAAGCGACGCTGGTGAAGGCGCTGGAAGAGAACGGCATCGGCCGCCCGTCAACCTACGGCAGCATCGTCGAAACGATTCAGGCGCGCGGCTATGTCGAGCAGGCGGAGCGCCGCTTTAAGCCGACCGAGATCGGCATCGCCGTCAACGACTTACTCGCCGAGCATTTCCCCGATATCGTCGATCTGCGCTTCACCGCGCAGATGGAGGGCGATCTCGATAAAGTCGCCGAGGGCAATGCCGACTGGGTTGCGGTGCTTCGCCACTTCTATACGCCGTTTGCGCTGCGGCTCGAGGAAGCGGAGAAGAAGTTGCCGCGGCTCGAGGTTCGCGATGAACCGACCGATGAGATCTGCCCGAACTGCGGCAAGCCGATGGTGATTAAGACCGGACGCTTCGGACGCTTTATTTCCTGCTCCGGCTACCCCGAGTGTAAAACCACCAAACCGATCCTCAAAAAGACCGGCGCGCTCTGCCCCAAGGACGGCGGCGATATCCTCGAGCGGCGCAGCAAACGCGGGCGCACGTTTTTCGGATGCGC
>JAJYRI010000075.1 GCA_021794175.1 bacterium | reverse complement strand
TCTTGCCGCACCGCTTTCCGCTGCTCCTGATCGATCGCATTCTCGAACTCGAACCGATGGTGCGCGCTCGGGGCTACAAGAACGTTACCTATAACGAACCGGTCTTCACCGGGCATTTCCCGAGCAATCCGTTGCTGCCCGGCGTCTACATGCTCGAAGCGATGGCACAGCTCGGTGGTTGCGTGGTGATGGAGCCCGGCGAATTCGCTCGCAAGACCCCCTACCTCGCGGGTATCGATCATGCGAAATTCCGTCGTCCGGTGATTCCCGGAGATCGTTTGATGATGGAGGTGCGCTTGACGCGCCACCGGCGCAATATCGGCTGGGTCGAGGCCGAAGCGAGCGTCGACGGCGAGTACGTTTGCTCGGCGGAATTGATGTTCTCCATCGCACCCGATCCGCGCGTTTACGGTGCGGAAGCGTCGGTCTTGACGGCGTAGGGAACGATGATTCACCCAACCGCTATCGTTCATCCCGAAGCCCGCGTCGGCCGAAGCGCGGAGGTCGGCCCATATTGTGTGGTCGGTAAACACGTGACCATCGGCGAGCGCACGCTGTTGCAAGCGCACGTCGTCATCAACGGTTGGACGACGATCGGCGATGATTGCACGATCTATCCGTTTACGACGATCGGCGCCGCTTCACAGGATCGGAAGTATCACGGCGAGCGCGCCTACACGCGCATCGGGCACCGCACGACGATTCGCGAATACGTCAGCATTCAACGAGCGACCGGAACCGACGAAGTTACGGCGGTCGGCGACGACTGTCTGCTGCTCGCCTACGTTCACATCGCGCATAATTGCATCGTCGGAAATCACGTGACGATGAGTAATCTCGCACAGCTTGCGGGGCATGTCGTCGTGCGCGATCACGTCACGATCGGCGGCATGGCGGGCATCCACCAATTTACGCGTATCGGCGATTACGCGATGCTCGGCGGCGCGAGCAAAGTCACCAAAGACGTTCCGCCCTTTCTGTTGGTCGAGGGAAACCCCGCCGAGGTCTACGGGCTCAACAGCGTCGGCCTGCGCCGCGCGCAATTTTCGGTCGAAGATCGCAACGAACTCCGTGCCTTCCACGACCTGCTCTACAAAGCGAACCTCAACGTTTCACAGGCCGTCGAGAAAATGAAAGAGCGCGTATCGACCGATGCGGGGCGCACCTTCGTTGCCTTCTTGGAGGAGCCGCCAAACGATTCGAGCCGCGGCATCCTCAAGTAAGAGCGGACGGTGAGCGCGCCGCGGCGGATTTTTTTCTCGACCGGCGAGCCGTCGGGAGAGTTGGCAGCGCTTGCGTTGGCCGAGGCGATGCGTGCGCGGGATGCGGGATTGCGCTTTTCGGGCATCGGCGCCGACGGCATGCGCGCCGCAGGGTGGGATCTCTATGCCGACCACACCGGTTGGGCGAGCCTCGGGCCGCTCGCGGCGATTCCGCGCATTCCGAAGTTGCTGCGCGAAATGTGGAAGTGCGCGCGCGATCTCGCCGCCGCGCCGCCGGATCTCGTCGTCCTCGTCGATTTCGGCGCGTTCAACGTGCGCTTGGCCAAAGAGTTACGAGATAAATATCGTTACGTCGGGCCGATCCTCTATCTCTTTCCGCCCGGTGCGTGGCTCGACGATCCCGGCCCCGCGCGCGCGGTCGCCGCGCGGGCCTTTCCGCTGACCGGATTCGCGCATCAAGCGGCGTTCTATCGCTCGCTGCATCTTCCGATTGCATTCTTCGGGCATCCGCTCGCCCCGCGCATCGCGTCGCGGCCGGAACGGGGCGCACCGCCGAGCGACGGCGGAACGCTCGCGTTGCTGCCGGGCAGTCGAGGCGACGAAATCGCGCGCCTCGCTCCGCGTTTGCGCGCGGCACTTGCGTTGGTTAGAGAAACGCGGCCGCGGCTGCGTGCGCGTGTCGGCGCCGCCGGCGCGGCGGCGCGCAGGCAGGTGGAGCGCGCGTTTCGCGGGGTCGCCGAAGTCGAGATCTGCGACGGATTGCAAGCGGCGATTCGCGATGCCGACGCGGCGTGGGTTGCATCGGGCACCGCCGTTCTCGAGACGACCTTAAGCAACGTTCCGACGATCGCGCTCTACGCGATCACGCCGTTGCTTGCAGCGCACGCGCGGCGACTGATGCGTCGCCCGTATATCACCCTGCCGAACCTGATTCTCGACCGCGAGGCGATTCCGGAGCTGTTGCAAGAACGAGCGAGCCCGCCCGAACTCGCGGCGGCGATGGAACGCCTCCTGCGCGCCCCCGAGACGTGGTATCGTGCGGTCGACGGACTTCGCGATGCACTCGGCCCGACCGACGCGCTCGATCGCTGCGCGAGCTACGCGCTCGATGTCGCGAGGACGCGTTGATGCGCATCTATCACACCTCCGACATGCACGACCGGCACGGCTTCGCTCCTCGGCTCGCGGAACTGCGCGAACGCGCGCCGGGTCTGTTGCTCGATTGCGGCGATTCGTTACGCGGCAGCCAAACGATCTACCATCGCCGCGAACCGATCGTCGCCGAGATCGATGCGGCGCGCTACGATCTGCAAGCCATGGGGAATCGCGAGTTCCACTATCTCTTCGGAGCGGTCCGCGCGCGCGCTGCGATGATGAAGCATCCGCTGCTGTGCAGCAATCTCGTCGATACGAAGGGCCGCGAGCTGCCCTTTCATACCGAGATGGTGCTGCCGTTAGAGCGACCGACGCATTTCCTCGGCCTGCTCGTCACGCAATATCCGGCCGGGAGCCCGTGGGAGCGCATTTTCGGCTGGCGCTTTCTCGACCCGATCGAGGTGGTGCGCCGCTACGCCGAACGGATGCCCGAAGGCGAACCGCTCGTCGTGCTCTCGCATCTCGGGCTTTCGATGGATCGTCGATTGGCTGCGTCGGTGGGGCGAATCGATCTGATCCTCGGCGGGCATAGTCACGACACGTTGTTCGCTCCCGAGTACGTCGGCGACGTGCCGATCGTGCACGCCGGGCCCTACGCGCGCTACGTCTCGCGAACCGAGCTCGATTTCGACATAGGGTCGCAGCGCTGGCGGGTGCGCGATTTCGAGTTGCTGCCGCTCCTCGGGGAAACGGCATAGGATGCGGATGTTGCTGGTGAGCAACGGTAACGGCGAAGTCGCGATCGCGCAACGCCTCGCCGTTGCTCTGCACGAACGCATTCCCGGCTTGACGCTCGATCATCTCCCGCTCGTCGGCGAGCCGCAATCGACGCCCGAGGCAGCGGTGGTCGGCCCGCGCGCGGCATTGCCGAGCGGCGGGCTCATCGCGATGTTCAACCTCCGCAACATCTACAACGATATCGCCGGCGGTCTGCTCGGCCTGACGATTCGCCAATTTCGATTTTTGCGCGCGGCGCGCGGAACCTACGATCTCGCGATCGCCGTCGGCGACACGTTCGCGCTCTTTGCGGCGTTGCAGATGCGCGCGCGAACGATCTTCGTCGGCACGGCTAAGAGCGTGAACGTCGCGCGATATGGGCCGATGGAGCTGCGCGTCATGCGGGCGGCGGAGTTCGTCTTCGTGCGCGACCGGGCGACTGCGGCGGATTGTCGCGCGCGCGGGCTCGCAGCGGTCGATGCGGCCAACGCAATCGTCGATCTCCACGACCGCGATACCATCGTCGATCTCCACCTCGCCGCCGGTGAAGAGTTGGTTTTGTTGCTGCCCGGCAGCCGCGCGGGGGCATACGAAGAAGCGAGCGTGCTCGCCGCGACCTTCGCCGGCGCGCGCGCGCGCGGCGCGCAGATCGTCGGCGCGCTCTCGGTTGCACCGCGCCTCGACGCATCGCAATTTATCGCGCGGCTCGCCGCCGACGGATGGCGCTACTCCGAGGGTGCAAGCGGCGCGCCGCCCTTCTTCGAACGCGAGGGCGCGCGGATACTGCTCTGGCGCGGCGGCATCGGTGGGCTGCTCGCACATGCCGCGCTCGTCCTCGGCCAGGCCGGCACCGCAAACGAAGCCGCTGCAGCGGCGGGCATCGCCGTGGCGGCGATCGACGACGGGCGCACGCGCGCGGAGCGTTGGTATCGCATGCGACAGCGCGCGCTGCTCGGCGACGCGATGCTGATGTTGCCGAGCGACGCCGATGCCGCGGGCGAACGGCTCGCCGCACTGCTCGCCGATATGGAACGACGCAAAGCGATGGGCGAGATCGGGCGCGAGCGCATGGGAGAACCCGGCGCGGCGCGGCGGATCGCCGAAAGGGCGGCACGATGTCTCGGACTGCAGTAACGCGCACGATTGCGATTTCGGCGGCCGCGGCATTTGCATGCCTCCCGCTCTTTCCGTCTTTTATTCTGCTCACGCCGGCGAGCGTACCGGGCATCTCGTTGCTGCCGCCGACGTTAGCGTTGGTGTTGTTGGCGGTGATGGGCGTGCTCGGCATCGTCGGCGCAACGCTTATGCTTTTTGCAGAGCGGGTCGAGCAGCCGATGCTCTTGCCGCTCGCAATCTGGCTCGCCGCGGCGCTCCTCGCGGCGTTGTTGGGCTTTGCGCCGCTCTACGGCTTCATCTTTCTCGGTATTTTTTTGCTGGGAATCGTGTGGCACGTCGGCGTCAACATGAGTTACGGCGAACCCGGGAACCCGAGCATCATGTTCGGGGCGATCTTCGGCTCGGCGACGATCGCTTTTCTCGTCGCGATTGCCGCGGTGCTGCTGCACCGCCCGGCGGCGATCTATGCCGCCCAACATGGGCGCGCGGTGGGGAGCTTCATCCTGCCGGGCGAACTCGCCGGATACGTGCTCGTCGTCGTACCGATCGCCCTCGCCCTCGCCACGCTCGCGCGCCAAAGGTGGCTGCGTGTACTCGCGGCATGCACCGCGCTCTCCGGCGCGCTCGCGTTGATCCTCAGTTTTTCGCGCACCGGGTGGGTGGCGGCCGGCTGCGCCGGCATCGCGTATCTGTTCCTGGTGGTGCGCGACCGGCGCAAGCAACTCGGGTTCGGCCTCGCCATCGCGGCGCTGACGACGCTCGCCGTCGTCGTCGCGTTTAACGCCCATCACGATCCGAGCGAGAATTTCACCCGTCTCTCGATCTGGCGAACCGCGTTGGGCATCGTGCGCCGCTTTCCGCTCACAGGAAGCGGACCGTTTACCTTCGGTATGCTCTACGCGCATCTCCGGCTCCCCGACGGTGATGCAGTTGCCTACCACGCGCACGATCTCTATCTCACGCTGCTCGCCGAGACCGGAATCGTCGGTCTGCTGGCGATGATTGCGGCATGGGTGCGTTTCGGGCAAGAATGGATGCGCCGCTTTGCCGCCGCCGAGCCGCGCGCGCGGATGCTCTCGGGCGCGATCGTCGCCGGGCTCATCGGCACGTTGATCCAAGGGCTTATCGATACGTCGACGCTGGTGCTTTTCGGCCTCTGGCTGCCGACGATGGCGCTCGCACTAGCAAGCGCTCGGTATGGTTTGGGGGAGCGCGCATGAAGCATCGATCGGTTCTGCTCGCGGTACTCGCGCTTGCGGCCTGCTCCTCGCCGCAGCCGCCGCGAAGCGCTCCCAGCCCAAGCCCGAGTCATTCGCCGGGGCTGCCCTCGCTTACCGTGCGAGCGGTCGGCAGTGCGAAGCGGCCGATCCGCATCGTTCAGACGCGCCGGAACAACACGCGCGAATACGAATTGCTCGCGCGGACGATTCATAGCTTGGGCGCAGCGAGCGATGCGCGCGTCGGGCTTACCGACGTTCGCGTCACCTTCACCGCCCGCGACGGTTCGACGCTGGTCGCTCGCTCGCCGCGCGCGATCGTCGACGAGCGCGACGGATCGATCGAGATGACCGGCGGCGTCCGCGCCGAGAACAAGGCGGGGGCGCGCTTGACCTGTCAGACGCTGACCTACCGCCGCGGCGCGCAATCGCTGCACGGGAGCGGTGCCGTTCATCTCTACGGCGAACGCGGCATGAACGCGGTCGGCCGGACCGTCGATGCCGATATCGCGCTCTCCAAGGTGAGAATACAATGAACGACCGAAAGATCGAATTACGCGGCCTTGTGAAGCGCTACGGCGACCGCACGGTTGTCGATAACGTGAGCGCCGATGTCGGCACCGGCGAAGTCGTCGGCTTGCTCGGCCCCAACGGCGCGGGAAAGACGACGACGTTCTATATGGTGGTCGGGTTGGTGAAGCCCGATAGCGGAAGCGTCGTACTCGAAAACGAGAGCGGCCGGATCGATCTCACGCATGCGCCGATGTACCAGCGCGCGCGCAACGGTATCGGATACCTCGCGCAAGAGAACTCGATTTTTCGCAAACTCTCGGTCGGCGACAACATTCGGCTGATCTGGCAGCAGCGCGGCGTCAGTTTCGAAGAGCGCGAACGACGCCTGATGCCGCTGCTCGAAGAGTTCGGCTTGCAGCGTTTCGTCGACGCCCGCGGCGAGTCGCTCTCCGGCGGCGAGCGTCGGCGCGTCGAAATTGCGCGCGCGCTCGCGACCGACCCGGCATTTCTACTCCTCGACGAACCCTTTACCGGCATCGATCCGATCGCCGTCGCCGATATCCAAGTGATGATCCGCCAGCTGCGCGATCGCGGCCTCGGCATCCTCATCACCGACCATCAGGTGCGCGAGACGCTCGCCATCGTCGACCGCGCCTACATACTCAACAACGGTCGAATCGAAGTCGAAGGTAGCGCGCAAGACGTGCTCGATTCCCCGGTCGCGCGCAAGTTCTATCTCGGCGAGAGCTTTCGCTTGTGATTCGGACGCTCGCCTGTCGCACGATTCTCGACCGCTACGTTTTGCTCGAACTCGCCGGTCCGTTCGGTTTCGGGCTCTCGGCGTTTACGCTGATCTTCGCGGCGACGCAGATTCTCGCCCTCGGCCGACTCGTCAGCAACGATCACGCGCCGCTGGGGGCGGCGATCGAAATTTTCATCTGGCAGCTTCCCGGCATGGTCGTGTTGGTGATCCCGATGGCGCTGCTCTTGGGAACGTTGCTGGCGATTCAACGGCTCTCCGCCGACAGCGAGATCACCGCCATGAAGGCCGGCGGCATCTCGTTCGTCCGCATCGTGAGCGCGCTGTTGATCGCCGGGCTCGTCATCTCGCTGGTCGATTACATCATTCAAGAGAACGTGGTGCCGTTTGCCGCATCGCAGGTCAACGCCATCGAAGATAGCGCGATCAGCCATACCAGCGCGTTCAACCAAGATCTCACCGTCTCGGCCCCGCTTCCCGGCGGCGGGCGCCAGGTGACGATCGCGACCGGGTACGAGCCGCATTCGCAGGCGTTGCTCAACGTCACGCTCGTGCAGTACGACGCCTCGAATACACCGGTGCAGATCGTCTTTGCCAAGCGCGCCGATTTTCAGGCGAATAGCTGGTTGCTCAACGACGTCAGTGCCTATCGCTTCGATGCAAACGGCGTGACGATCTCCGAGCCGCATGTCGCCCAACAAGAGATCGCCATCGGGGAACAGCCCGCCGATATCGTCGAACGCCTGACCCATAACGATCCCGACGCCATGAGCCGCCGACAGATCGCCGATCTCATTCGCACCGGGCAGCTTTCGGGGAACGGCCTGCGGAAATATTTGGTTGCGTTTCACGAAAAATTGGCGCGCCCGTTCGCCTGCTTCGTCTTCGTGCTGATGGCGATTCCGTTCGGTATCCGCGCATTGCGCGGCGGCGGCGGCGGGGCGAGCCTCGGCTTCGGCCTCGCGGTCGCTATTGCGTTCATCTACTACGTCGTGCTCACGGTCTTCTCGTATCTCGCGGAGAACTTTATCGCGATCGCGCCGTTGTTGGTGTGGATGCCCAACGCGATCTTCACCGCGATCGGCTTGCGGCGTCTTTTGCGGATGGCGGCGGTGTGAAGCGATGAATTTTCTCGACGACCTGCGCGGCGTCTTACTGATTCTCGGTATCGTGTTGCTCGCCGGCGGTATCTCGTACGTCGGCGACCGCGTCGGGCACCAAGTCGGGCGCAAGCGCCTCACGCTCTTTAATATCCGACCGCGCTATACGTCGACGATCGTCGCGGTCGCCACCGGCATGCTCATCGCGCTTGCGGTCGTCACCGTCGCGCTGCTGGCCTCGCGCGACGTGCAGACCGCGTTCTTCAAACTGGCCTCGGTGAATCGCGAGATTTCGACCTTGCAACAACGCGAGCGCGAGCTCGGCAAGAAAGTCAACACCGGGCGCTTGGTGGTCGGCGTCGATAGTTTGATGACCGATTTTTACGCGACGATACCGCAAGGCTCCAACGTCGCGCGCCGCAAGGAGATCATGCGCGCGTTCTTCGATGATACCGTAAAGTTCGTCAACCAAACCTATGTGCCGTTCGGCCTGAAGCCGGCACGCGTCCCGAAGGGAACCTACGCGCGCCTCAACGCAACGGCGAGCAGCCCGCAGCTCGGGTTCTTGAACGACCGGGCGAACGTGCTGTTGATCGCCGTCGCGCACCGCAACCTCTTCGTGAACGATCGCATCGATTTGAGCCTCGATTCGGTTCCCGATACGCTCATCTATCCGGCGAAGACGCAGATCGTTGAATTTAAGATCGATGCCGGGCGTAACGTGAACGTGAATTTAAGTATTCGCCAACTCAGCAACGCCGTCGCGCAGGTGTTGCAGAACCGCGGCCTCTCGTCGGCATTGGTCGCGAACATCACGCCGGTAAGCGTCTATCCCTCGCTCTCGCGCATGCAAGAGATGCTCAAGAGCGGGAAGGGGAGTTATCTGCTCGTCGCGTGGGCGGCGACCGATATCTATCCGCATACCTACTTGCAAGAGGGCCGGATTCCCATCGTCGTGACGCTGTTGCAACCCGGCCAGAGTTCGATTCCATGACGGTGCTCGGGGTCGATCCGGGCTCGCGCAAGGTCGGCGTGGCGGTTCTTACCGCCAACGGCGAGGTGCCGTTTCGCGCGATCCTCCAGCCCGAGACGCTCGTCGAGGATCTCCGCCCGCTGATCGAACGCTATCGCATCGATGCGATAGCCGTCGGCGGTGGGACGCGCGGCAGCGAGATTCTCCACCAGCTCGCCGACTTCGGGCTTCCCTGCGAGCGCGTCGATGAAACGAGCACCACGCTCCACGCCCGAAAGCTCTATTTCGAGGCGAATCCGCCGCGCGGGTGGCGCCGCCTCGTGCCGCGCGGCATGCTCACGCCGCCGCGGCCGATCGACGATTTCGCCGCCGAACTGATCGCGCGCCGCTTCCTGGAGACTCGCTAGCCCGCGAGGCCGGGAAATGCCCGGCCGGAGGCAACTTTCCGAGGGGTTGCGACCGTTAAAGATGTAGGGTGAAGCTCGGACGACCGATAATAAAAGTCCACGGGCTATTTCCGCCCGCATTATCGGAGGCTTGGTAGAAGTGAAGGGCCTACAAGGGATCTTCGCGGGAGTGCTCGCAGGGGTACTCTGCTTTGCTTCTGCCTCCGCCCAGGGGCTGCAGCTCGGAGCCGAGGTCTTCCACCTCGCGGCAGTCGCGTCGAGCCGGAGCGTTCCGGGCGCCCTCCGGGGCTTGAGCCTGGTGCCGACGCTTCCCGGCGCCGCCGCCGATGCCCCCAGTTCGCCCTCGGTCGTTCCCGATCTGCTCACCGCGCTTTCGTTTGCGGTGGAGGCGCCGACGATTCCCGATGGCGTGCAGTTCGGTGCCGCCGTGGCGCCGGTCCGGCTCGTCAGCGTCGGAACCGCGCGCTTCCGCACTCCGCAGCCCGAGACGGTCGGCGAGAGCTTCGACCAGGCGTCGCCGCAGCCGCTCCGCTTCGATTTCGGCGATCCCTCGCAGCAACCGGCGTTCCGGGAACCCGCTCCGCACACCAATATCTTCGGGCGCCTCCTCGGTGCGATTCGCGGTGCGAAGACGACCGTGCAGTTGCAGACGACGCAGCAGACGCACGGCGGCCTCTTGATGCCGCTTCCGCCCGCGAACGATCAAGTGCTCGGCGGGAAGACGAATATCTCGTTTCGTACCGGCGGACGCACGGTAACGCTCGGCCTTTCGAGCCGTTTCGAACATCTCTCGCGTGGGCTGATCTCGTCGGAGAATCCCGCGCCGACGCTCGACCCGGTGCTCGGTTTCGATGCGGCGAGCCGGCTCGCGTTGCCGCCTGCAGCATTTAACGACCTAACCCATTCGAGTATCGGCGCGAGCCTCGCCGTTCCGGTGAACTCGCACGTGACCGTCGGCTTGGGTTATCGCAGCG